>CP051152.1:2757268-3114537 GCA_003970805.2 Undibacterium piscinae | reverse complement strand
AATGATCGTTATAAAATTTAAAATAGTCGACATCGATAGTGAGCAAAGCCAGCGGTATCCGCTGTCGTTTTTGCCGCGCAAACTCTTGCCTTAATCGGGCATCAAATTCGCGACGATTAGGCAGAGCGGTCAAGGGATCAGTCAAGGACAGCAATTTGAGGCTAGTGACTTGCTGCTCGATCAGCGCCAGCAATTTATTAATGCCAGAGGATAATTGCCCTAATTCGTCGGAGCCAGATAGTTTAATGCGGGTATGCCAGGTGGATTGTTGCTCTAGGGTCGTCAGTTCATTGGTGAGCACGCGCAGGCGGCGGATCAGCAGATGATGTATGAAAAACCCAAGCAAGAGCGCGGTCCCCAGTGCGGTCAAGACAAACAGCTGAGCTACATTTCGGTACAGAAGATTGCCTTGTTTGGTGAGATCACGTGAGACATCCAGCGTCAGGATTCCGACGTTTTGTTTTAACACATCCTGTAACTGGTAGTAGAAGTGGTAAAGGTCTTTTCCGTGCGCGAACATCAGTGACTGACTGCCAATATTCACCGCAGCCCTTCATGCCAGACGACAACCAAAGCTGATTGTCGGCGCTGACTATCATGGCATCGACCTGCGCCAGCTTGGCGATACGCTGTTTCCCGGCATCTGCGCCGGCCACCATGATGGCCGCACCGAGGCCATTGATAGCAGCCAGATTATTGCTGACCAATGCCAGGCCATGCGGGCCTTGCGTAGGATAACCAGTTTTCGGATCGAGGATATGGTGCATACGCTTGCCTTCGTGCATGAAAAAGCGCTCGTAATCACCGGAAGCGGCGACAAAACCCTCGTTCAATGCAAGTACGCCCAATAGTTGATCCGGTTGACGCGGATCGCGCAGGCCGACGCGCCATGGGCGGCCATTCAGCTCGCCATGAACCAGCACATCACCACCGCCATTGAGCATGGCATTGCGCACGCCGTGCGCCTGCAAGGTTTGCATACCTGCCTGCAAGATAGGCAGTTTGGCGATACCGCCCAGATCAAGGCGCATACCGCGCTTGGTGAGGTAGGCGGTGCCTAGCTTTTCATTGAGCACCAGGCCTTTGGCGTCGACCAACGGTAATTGCGCAGCGATCTGTTGCGCATTGGCAAGCGATGGGTGGGCCGGATCAAAATTCCAGTCTTTCAAGGAACCTACGGTCGCATTAAATGCGCCACCGCTGGCTGCCGACACCTGCTGCGCCATCTTTAAAATCTGCAACATTTCTGCCGGCACCGGCACCGGCTGCAAGCCAGCCGCCAGATTGATGGCGTTGAGCACGCTATCGTTGCGATAACGGCTCATCATATCGGCCAAGCGCACCATTTCGGCGAAGGCCGCATCGGCGGCGCTGGCCAGGTCTATGCTGCCGCTCCCTTGCAAGGTCAGATCAAGTCGCGTCCCCATCAATACCTTGCTGGCCTGATGAATATCAGACTTGGCTTGCACTGGCGGAACCACCAGACCACAAGCGACCAAGGGTAAAGCCATCAACAGGCGACGGCGACGGGTTTGGACGGCATCAGACAAAGATCCCGACTTAGATTCAAGCTGAAAGCCCGGCAAAAGAGCGTGCATACATTTCCCCAAAATTACCAATTAACGCGACTGATCAACCATGAAATCAACGGTTGCCTTGATTTCGTCATCAGTCAGGGTAGCGGCGCCGCCGCGTGCCGGCATCTGACCCTTGGCACCAGTGAAACCTTCTATCGCATGTTTGTATACGACATCCATACCTTGAGCGATACGCGGAGCCCAGTCAGCCTTGTCGCCTGGCTTAGGTGCACCAGCCACATTGGCAACGTGACACAGCGAGCAAGTCTTGCCATAGATCGCTTTACCCACGGTATTTTCCGCAGCTGCCGGTGCCGCCGGAGCGGAAGCGACCACTGGTGCAGGTGCTGCAGCAGATGCCGCAGGAGCGGCTGCGTCTTTTTGGCCGCAAGCAGTCAACAGCGCCAGACTTAAAACACTCAACGACAAAATGGATGATTTTTTCATGTTAATTAATCCTTGAAATTATTAAATAAAAAGTCGCCTGCACAGAGGCAGGCACTGCAAACAGGTGCGGCATAAAACAGCGACAAATCCATGCCTCAAAATTCGCAGAAGCATGCACCCGGAACATAGCTTACCCAAGCACACGCGGCTTTGCAAAAATTGTATAAGAGAATAGTCGCACACCGGGGCCTGCCTTTACGCAAACGGCCCTGAAAAACTGCGGCATTTGCGGCTTTTCTTGATGCTAGTCAATAGATTTTTCAAGTCACAAATACCTTGAAGAACTATTTTAAATATTCGAGAACTGTTACCCAAATGACTTATAGCTTGAGAAGTGCCCCCCGTCATCAACGCATGCGATAGGCTCCCGCGCTGCCTGCCCGGAGGTAAATCCCACGAAGTTTCAGACTCTCAATCTTCGTTGATGCAGATCAATGGAATTTTGCTGCCATAAGCGCATCATACGATCCGTTGTTGTATTCATTAACCATGGCCTACCGTTTTACACATCGTCAAGACCAGCTAATAAGGATCGCATCATGAGCCAAGAAAAAATAGCAAAACCGGAAGTTGCACCAGCGCTAGGTCGCCGCAAATTCCTCAACACGGCGGCAATCGCCAGTATCGGTACTTTAGTTGCCTGTACAGAAAAGCCAGCGACACCGGGCGCATCGGTTCCGGCATCAGCGCCAGCTGCAGGTGGAGATCACTCCGCAGCGGCCAATGCCACGCACCTGAAACCAGGCGAACTCGATACTTACTACGGTCTGTGGAGCGGTGGTCATACCGGTGACATGCGCGTATTGGGCCTGCCTTCAGGCCGCGAAATTCACCGTATTCCTTGCTTCGTACCTGATGCATTGGTTGGCTGGGGTATCACCAACGAATCCAAGAAAATCATGGGCACCAAAGCTGACGGTAGCCTGAAGTACACAGTTGCCGATACGCATCACACGCATGCTTCCTACAAAGACGGTAACTATGATGGCCGCTATGCATGGATCAACGATAAGATCAATGCCCGTATCGCCCGTATCCGCTTGGATTACTTTATCTGCGACAAGATCACTGAACTGCCAAACGTGCAGGGTTTCCACGGGATTTTCCCGGACAAACGTGATCCGGTCGATGAAAAAATCAACTACACCACCCGCGTATTCTGCGGCGGTGAATTCGCCATTCCTATGCCGAACACAGGCATCGAAGATGCCAGCAAATACCGTTCGCTGTTCAGCTGCGTTGATGCAGAAAGCATGGAAGTACGCTGGCAGGTAATGATCGACGGTAACTGCGATCTGGTTGCCTCCTCGTATGACGGAAAACTGGCTGCTACCAATCAGTACAACACTGAAATGGGTGCGCACTATGAAGACATGATGTCGGCTGAGCGCGATGCCTGCCTGTTCTTCAACATCGCACGTATCGAAGAAGCGGTCAAAGCCGGTAAATTCAAGACTATCGGTGATTCTAAAGTGCCAGTGGTTGACGGTACTCACGAAGCCAACAAAGATCCTAAGACTGCACTGACAGCTTACGTTTCCGTTCCTAAAAACCCGCACGGCGTCAATGCCAGCCCAGATGGCAAATACTTCATCTGCGCAGGTAAATTGTCACCAACCGGTACCGTCATTGAATTGACTAAAGTGCTGGAATGGTTTGAAGGCAAACTGGAAAAACTCGACGCATCTATCGTTGCTGAAGTCGAACTCGGTCTGGGTCCTTTGCACACTGCCTTTGACGGCCGCGGCAATGCCTTCACTACCCTGTTCCTGGACAGCCAGGTTGTTAAATGGAATGTTGAAGCAGCGATCAAGTTCCACAATGGTGACAAGGCAGCCAAGTATGTTGTTGACCGCCTCGATCTGCAATACCAGCCAGGTCACTTGAATGCATCACAATCCGAGACTAAAGCTGCCGACGGTAAATACCTGGCGGTAGGTTGTAAGTTCTCGAAAGATCGCTTCCTGCCAGTCGGTCCTTTGCATCCTGAGAATGAGCAGTTCATCGACATCTCCGGCGAAAAAATGGTCTTGCTGGCCGACCATCCTGTTCGCGGCGAACCGCATGACTTCATTATTTTCAAACGCGATCTGGTACGTCCTAAGCAAGTGTATGACCTGAACGAATTCCCGTTAGCAATTAAAGATCCTAAAGAATCAGGTGTAGTTCGCAACGGTAAAAAAGTGACGGTAAAGCTGACATCCCAGGCACCGGCCTTCAGTATGCGCGAGTTTAAATTGAAGAAAGGCGACGAAGTCACCTTGATTCTGACTAACCTCGACAAGATTGAAGATCTGACGCACGGTTTTGCGATTCCTAAGTACAACGTCAATTTCATCGTCAATCCACAAGAAACCGCTTCGGTCAGCTTTATTGCCGATAAGCCTGGTGTATTCTGGTGCTATTGCACACACTTCTGCCACGCATTGCATCTGGAAATGCGCACCCGCATGATTGTGGAAGCCTAACCCGGTAGTTGTAGCTCCGGTGCTGTAAGGACTTTTTCCTGACAGCACCACACAGGAGACTCATAGGCGGCGCTTGATCTGCCGCCTATGAGACACCTGTTCAGTAGGAATAAAAAATGTCTCATTATTTACATAAAAATCCATTCGCGACCAGAGCAGTCAACTGCCTGGTCGCATTTTTTCTGCTGCTGAGCATCTGCGTCATCAGTACCGGTAGCAGCCATGCGTCCACTGGCTCGTATGAGGCGGCATTGCCGGAGGAACTCAAGACGGCAAAGGACATGTGCGCGCTGATCGCCTGTAGCGAGGCCTTTCCCGGAGCCAAGAGCTTTTCCGAGCGCATGGGGCAGCCGCCGTATGTCGAAGCCTATGGCGAACCTGTAGCGGGCAAAAAGCCACTGCTCGGTTATGTCATGCTGTCGACCGATATCACCGACACCCCGGCCTATTCGGGCAAACCAGTCGTCACACTGATGGGTATGGACCTGAAAGGCCGCTTCGTCGGCATCAAGGTGCTCAAGCACTCAGAACCGATACTTTTGCTGGGCATTCCTGAGTCTGCCTTACTAAATTTCAACAAACAATACATAGGCAAATCGGTCGCCGACAAGGTCGAAGTCGGCCAGTCTCGCCCCGATGAAGGCGTGCTTGGCGTCGATGCCATCTCTGGCGCTACCGTTACCGTGATCGTGCAAAACCAGGTCATGATGACTTCCGGCATGGCGATTGCCAGACAAGTCGGCATCGTTGCCCCGACCGTGCGCGATCCGGCCAAATTTGCGGTAAGCGGCCAACGCTTTTCCTGGGATCAGCTAGTCAAGCAAGGCAGCGTACAGCGCCTGCTGGTCAAGGCCGAACAAGTCGGTCTTGAAAAAAACAAAGTCCCTTTCATCGAACTCTGGTTCGGTGACTTAAGCCATCCGGACGTCGGCATCAGCCTGATGGGCGAGAATAGTTTTAATAACCTGCGCTCGCAACTGAAGGAAAACGAACATGCTATCTTCATCATCCGCACCGCCGGCATAGAATCCTTCAAGGGTTCGGGCTTTGTGCGCGGCGGCATGTATGACCGCATACAGGTCAAGCAAGACGCTGATTCCTTCACTTTCCGCGATCTCGATTACCTCAACCTGTATGGCATAGAGGCCGCTGGCGCTCCTGCCTATAACGAGTCGGCGATCTTCGTGATACGTTCCAAAGCGTTTTCTCCTGCCTATCCATGGAAGTTGTCTTTCCTCGGTAACCGGGTAGACCGCGCCACCGGCACCCGCAGTTTTGCCACCTTCGATACCAAATACTGGCTGGCCGGTGAGCTCTTGCAAGGCGGCCGACCAGCCGTTGAAGAAGTCGCCGCGCCGTATGTACGTATCTGGAAAGCGCGTGCCGTCGAGATCGCCCTGTTTGGCCTGTTGCTGGTCGTGGTAGGCGTGGTCTACGCTTTCCGCGAAAAACTGACACGCCGTTCCACCCATAAAAATAAGTGGCCGGTAAATATCTTCAAATACAGCGCCTGGGCGCTGAGCATAGGTTTCGTCGGCTTTGGCGCAATGGCGCAACCGTCCATCACGCAAGTGCTGACCTGGTTCCATTCGCTGCTGTTCCAATGGACCTGGTCGCTGTTCCTGACTGACCCTTTTATCTTCCTGTTCTGGATCTTCATTATCGTCACCGTATTCCTGTTCGGACGTGGCCTGTTCTGCGGCTGGATGTGTCCGTTCGGTTCGCTGTCTGAGGCGATCTACAAGGTCGGTGAAAAAGTGGGACTGAAACGCTTCCAGGGTCATCTGCCGCGTGCCTTGCATGACAAGCTTAAATGGCTCAAATATGCGATTTTCTTTGGCTTGCTGACGATCTCTATGTTCTCCATGGGACTGGCCGAAAAATTATCCGAGATAGAACCGTTCAAGACGACCTTCCTGGTTGGCATCACCAACCGTAGCTGGCCGTATGGTTTGTTCGTCTGTATCTTGCTGGGCATCTCGCTGTTCATTGAGCGTCCGTATTGCAAATACATCTGCCCGCTGGGCGCTGCCCTGGCGATGCCTAGTACCTTCCGCTGGTTCGGTCTGAAACGCAAGCAGGACTGCAATAGCTGCAAGGCCTGCGCGGTTAGCTGCGGTTCGCTGGCGATTGACGCGGCCGGTCGTATCGACCACCGCGAATGCCTGCACTGTCTCGATTGCATGGTGCTGTACACCGATGTCAAAGGCTGCCCGCCATTGGCAAAAGAACGTAAACGGCGTGAGCGCGATGGGCTGGAGATTAAAGCCATCGGTCGTGACGGTTATTTCTTCCCTATCTATCCGGTAGCGCCTACGCCGGCTTCGGAAGCGGTCAAAGCCGGCCCTGATCCACGCATGCCTAGCACGCCGGTAGTGCCGCCGCACAAAGCCGGCAGCACTGGCCTGAAATGGCTGTGGCTGGAGTTAGTTGATCACCTGTGGCCATGGAGCGCCGAAGGCTGGGCCTCGCAGCGCGCCTTGCAGATCGCCGGTTTCGCACTGGCCATCGCCGCCAGTCTGGCATGGGTCTTCACTGCCTTCGGTCAGCTATCTTCCGCTGCCATCATAGGCTGGTGGTTTGGCTGGAGCGTCTACGAAGTATTGATACGCCTGTCCGGTCGCCGTTATGTCAAGGATGGTCCATGGTGGCAAGCCAATTACCGCTATGCCAGCGTGATGGATATGCTCAGCTATGTCAGCTTCAAGAATCTGCTGATCGGTGCGGCCTTGTTCCTGACGCTGAAAGCACTGGGATTGCTTGCGGTATGAGGTTAATAAAAAAAATGTCTCCCCCTGCTACTGAGTCTTGCTGCGGCGTATGCGCCGGCTGCCACCATACAGGTGCAAGCCGGTAGCTCGCTACAGCAGGCGATTGCCGCCGCCCATCCGGGTGACGTACTCGAAATCGCGCGCGGCAATTATCAGGGCAACTTCCTGATCGACAAAAAATTGACGCTGCGCGGTATCAACCGCCCTACCCTGAGCGCTGCGCAACAGGGTGACACCATCCGTGTCACCGCGCCCGACGTGACGATAGAAGGCCTGATCGTGCGCGATTCCGGGGATGACCTGAAGAATCAGAACGCCGGGATTTATCTCTACCCGGGTGCGCATCGCGCCATCGTCAAACACTGCGACATCACTTACAACCTGTTCGGCTTGTGGATAGAAAAAGCCAACGATGTACTGATCGAAGGCAATCTGATCACCGGCAAGCGTGAATACAATTCCTCGCAGCGCGGCAACGGCATACAACTGTACAACACCAAGGGCGCGCGCATCATAGGCAACAACGTCAGCTTCGTGCGCGATGCCCTGTATGTCGATGTCTCGCATCACGCCATTTTCAAAGGCAATAAGCTGCACCACAGCCGCTACGGCAGTCACTACATGAACTCCTACTACAACCTGTGGGAAGACAATGATAGTTACTACAACCGCGGTGGTCTGGCGCTGATGGAAGTGCGCGATCAGGTAGTGCGGAATAATCGCACCTGGGGCAACTCTGACCACGGTATCATGCTGCGTACCATGCAGGATTCGGTGGTGGAGAACAACGTCATCGCCGGCAATAACCGCGGCCTGTTCATCTATGACGTCGAGTATGTGACGATCAAAAATAACCAGATCGTCGACAACCGCGTCGGCGTGCATCTGTCGGCAGGCTCTACCCGCAACGAGGTCGAAGGCAATGACTTCATCGCCAACCGCGAGCAGGTGCGCTATGTCGGTGCCAAGGATGAAAAGTGGGGCGTGAAAAGCGGCAACCACTGGAGCAATTATCTGGGCTGGGACAGGAACGGCGACGGCATCGGTGATGTCGCCTACGAAGCCAACGATATGGTCGACCGTTTGACCTGGCGTTACCCCAGCACCAAACTGTTGCTGGCCAGTCCGGCAGTGCAGGCCTTACGTTTAGTCTCACAGCAGTTTCCAGTATTGCGGGTGCCTAGCGTGGTTGACCCCAAGCCGCGCATCCAGCCGGGCAATAAGCAATGGAGTCAATGGTATGGCAAACATTACCCCGGCCAATAAGTAATCGCCTATAAGTAATCACCCATAAGCAATGACAAGATCTGTGCAGTGAACCAATGCAGAGAAAAATTCAGACTGAAACCAGATCAATAAGAGCATGAACAATACAACAGTAACTCAAGGCGCAGCGATACAAGTGCGCGCAGTCAGCAAGCACTACGGTGCGCTGCATGCGGTCGATGGTGTCGACCTGACGGTACAGCGCGGCGAAATATTTGGCTTGATAGGTCATAACGGCGCCGGCAAAAGCACGCTGTTCAAGATGATGCTGGGCCTGATCGCGCCTACCGCCGGCGAGATCCTGATCAATGGCACCGCCGTCAGCGGCCGCGAATTTCGCCAGACGCGCCGCCAGTTAGGCTATCTGCCGGAAAACGTGGTGCTATACGACAATCTGAGCGGACTGGAAACCCTGAAGTTTTTCGCTAAACTGAAGGGCGCACCGCAACAGCAATGCGCCCCCATGCTGGAACGCGTCGGACTGGCACATGCGGTGAACCGTCCCTTGCGCGAGTACTCCAAAGGTATGCGCCAGCGTCTCGGTTTTGCCCAGGCCTTGCTGGGTGAGCCGCGCGTACTGTTTCTCGATGAGCCTACAAATGGCCTCGATCCACAGGCGATCCGTGATTTCTACGCCACCCTGCGCGGATTGCGCGACAGCGGCGTGACCGTCATCATCACCTCGCACATCCTGGCCGAACTGCAGGAAAGGGTAGACCGTCTAGCCATCATGTCGGCCGGCAAGATACAGGCTTTGGGCAGCGTTACCCAGTTGCGTGAGCAAATGCACATGCCGCTGACGATCGCCCTCGGGATAGACGCAGCCGATATCGCCAGGGCGCAGCAAGCCTTGCATGCCATCGACGGCGTCAGCAGCAGTGTCAACCCGCAAGGTCTGATCGTCAGTTGTCCGCGTGCGGCCAAGATGGCGGTGTTGGCAGCCTGCATGAATCTGGGCTCAGGCCTAAGCGACCTGAGCATACAAGAGCCTTCGCTGGAAGACGTATTTTTTGGATTTTCGGATTAAATCAGAATAACCCGGCTTACGGTTCAGATTCGCTGCACAGCCAATTTGAAGCGTGGGCCCGCAAAGGTAAAGCTATGGAATGGTCACAAATTTTCACCCTGGCCGCGAAAGAATTTCGCGACCGCATCCGTAACCGCTGGGTACTGGCGGTAGCGCTGGTATTTACGGTATTTTCGCTGGTCATCACGTATCTGGGTGGCGCGCAGCAAGGCCAGATCGGGCTCAAGTCGGTAGAACTGACGATTACCAGCCTGGTCAGTCTGGTAATTTACCTGATCCCGCTGATCGCCTTATTGCTAGGTTTTGACGCCATCGTCGGCGAACGCGAACGCGGCTCGCTCGATTTGCTACTGGCCCTACCGATCACCCGTATGGAATTATTGCTGGGCAAATACCTGGGTCTGGCTAGCGCTTTGACGCTCTCGACCACCGCCGGCTTTTCGCTGGTAGCGATACTGCTGTACCAGCAATTTAGCTGGCCCGGCCTGTTCCACTACCTTGGTTTCATGATCAGTTCGGTGTTGCTGGGACTGGCCTTCCTGAGCCTGGCGGTATTCATGTCGGTAGTCGCCCGCGAACGCACGCGTGCCTCCGGTCTGGCGATCGCCTTATGGTTTTTCTTTGTGCTGGTATTTGATTTGCTGTTGCTGGGCGCCTTGGTCAGCACCGGCGGCAGCTACGGCGGCGATATCTTCGCCTACGCCCTGCTGCTCAATCCGGCCGATGTATTCCGGATTCTGAATGTATTTTCACTTGAAGATGTACGCACCCTGTACGGCCTGTCCAGCATTATTCCCCCTGCGCTGGCCAAGCCGTGGATGATGGGCTCAGTGATGTTAGCCTGGATAATTGTGCCCTTAGCCCTGGCACGCTGGAGATTTAAATCATGATGATCACACGCCGTAAATTTATGTTCGCTGCCGTCGCCGGCACCCTGTTAGCCAGCACCCTGACTGGCTGCGGCCAGTCCGACTCTGCCAAGACCCTGGCAGCGGTAGAGATAGACCCGCACACCACCTGCGATCTGGACGGCATGTTGCTGACCGATTACGCCGGCCCGAAAGCGCAGATTTTTTATGCCGGGCAAGACACCCCGGTATTCTTTTGCGACACGGTAGAGTTATTTAACACTCTGCTGGCACCGGAACAGGTCAAGGCGATTGCCGCCGTGTATGTGCAGGACATGGGCAAGGCCGACTGGGAACAACCGCGCGGCAACTGGTTCGATGCCAAGACCGGCTTTTATGTACTGGGCAGCAAGCGCCACGGCTCCATGGGGCCGACCATCGCCAGCTTTGCGCAAGAGACGGATGCCAAAAAATTTGCCGCAGAATTTGGCGGAAAACTGCTGCGCTACGGCGAAATCAAGCCAGACATGGTAGACCTGAGCGGCGGTGCGCTGCATGACACCAGGATGTAATGAGACTGCTGCGTCTGCCCGCACTATCGCCGAAATTCCGGCCCGGCCTCAGGCAATGTGGCTGGGTCGGGCTGACGCTGCTGTCGGCGGCGCTGCTGGTCAAACTATTGCCATGGCAAGACGCCAGCGTAGCCAAGCGCCAGGCTGCGATCGGTGAAGTCTGCATCGTCGCGCCTGCCACCCCTTATGACCCGGCTTGGGGCATAGGCCTGCATGCGCCACGCACCGTACCACTGGATGCGCGTTGCCCGGTGTGCGGCATGTATCCGGCCCGCACCCGCGAATGGGCGGCGCAAGTCATTTTCAGCAACGGCGATACCCAGTTTTTCGACTCACCCCTGACTCTGTATATCTACCTGCAAGATGTAGGTCGCTATAGCGTTGGCCGCCGCGCCAGTGAAATTAGCGCCAGCTATGTCAGCGATGCCGTCAGCGGCAACTGGATCAAGGCCACCGACGCCATCTATGTCAACGGATCGACTGCGATGGGCCCGATGCGCGCGCCGGCAATCTACCGGCATTTTCGAGCAATAGCGCGGCGCGTGAATTTGCCACCAAACGCGGCGGTGAATTAATCAGCGCCAAAGAAATCAGCCCGCAATTATTGCAAGGCCTGAACGGCGCCCGCCGCCATACGCATACCAACTAAGACGTTTAAAAAGTAGCAACGACGCAAACAGAGCGGCCCGCAACAACAGTCTATTTACACTGTCGTTGCGGGCCGCTCTGCTATTTTCAATTAAGTACTTGCGCAAACTACGGCGGCAGACACCAACACTTCAGTATCGGCCGCTGCCGCGGGATTTAAGCGTGCGCTGCGCGTTCGCCCTTGAGCGTAAACGCCATAAACACGATGGCTAAGGCGCAAGACGCGACCAGGATAATGAAGCCGCCATTCCAGCCGAAACGCTCTACGGTCCACCCCAATAAGGCGCTGGCGGCCACCGAACCACCGATATAACCGAAAAATCCGGTAAACCCTGCCGCGGTTCCTGCCGCTTTTTTCGGCGCCAGTTCCAGTGCATGCAAGCCTATCAGCATCACCGGACCATAGATTAAAAATCCTATGCTGATCAGCGCCGCCATGTCGACCACAGGATTACCGGCTGGATTTAACCAATAAACCACTAGTGCCACACCGACCAAGGCCATGAACAGAATTCCGGCCGGAGCACGGCGTCCTTTGAAGACTTTATCGGAAACCCAGCCGCACAATAAAGTACCGGGAATACCCGCCCACTCATAGAAAAAAATACGCCCATGAGCTCTTATTGATGCTAAAGCCCTTCACTTCTTTCAGGTAAGTCGGGGCCCAATCGAGTACGCCATAACGGATCAGATAGACAAACACGTTGGCAATGGCAATATACCAAAGCAGCTTATTGTTGAAGACATACTTGAACAAAATTTCCTTGCCGCTCAACTCTTGTTCCCTGCTGCTGTCATAGCCAACCGGATAATCATTTTTGTATTCTTCTATGCTAGGCAAGCCTACCGATTGCGGGGTGTCGCGCATGGTAAAAAAGGCAAACGCGGCAATCAGCAAGGCAAAAATTGCCGGCACATAAAAGGCGCTATGCCAGTCATTGGTCAGGGTCATGCCCAGCAAAAACAAAGGCGCCACCAGACCACCGCCGACGTTGTGGGCGGTATTCCATAGAGCCACCACTTTGCCGCGTTCACGATGCGACCACCAATGCACCATGGTGCGCCCGGCTGGCGGCCAGCCCATACCTTGTACCCAGCCATTCAGAAACAGCAGCACAAACATGATGCTGACCGAAGACAAAGCCCATGAGCTGGTACCGATAAAAATCGTCAGTAAGGATGACAGCACCAGGCCTATCGCCAGAAAAACCCGGGGATTCGAGCGATCCGAAATATTCCCCATCAAAAATTTCGACAAGCCATAAGCGATAGAAACGCCAGACAAGGCAAAACCCAGCTGAGTTTTGGTGTAACCCATTTCTATCAATCCCGGCATTGCCAAAGTAAAGTTTTTCCTCACCAGGTAGTAACCGGCATAACCGAAAAAATATTCCCAGGAAAATCTGCAAACGCATACGCTTATAGGTCGCGTCGATTTTCTCCTTGGGTAGTGCTGCGATATGCGGCGAAGGTTTTAACCAATCAAACATCTTTGTCTCCATTAAAAATCATGCGTTAAGCCCTTCGGGCCTAACGTCGAAAGTGGTGCTGTGGTGCGGTAGTGCCGCGGTGCTCAGGTGCCAGAGGGGGGGCAAAAACAGTCGCTGTTAATGCCACAGGCCGTCACGGATTTTCTATCATCCAGGTATTGAGTTTTTGCCCGGTATTGGCGGGCAAATGCAAACCTAACTTGCTACGCCGCCATAAAATATCGGTCGCGTTGCGCGCCCATTCAAACTGCATCAGGTAACGCACTTCGCGTACATACAGGCCAGGCGCGATCGCCTCGCCCATCTCGTCAACCGAGTGGCAATCTTGCAGTAACTGATGAATTTTTGTGCCATAGGCATGCGCATAACGGCTCACCAGGGCTGGCGGCAGCCAGTCATATTGCTGCTGCATTGCCTGTTCAAATCCGGCAAATTCAAGTACCGCACGGTTATCCGGCCCGGTGCCGTACAGGTCTCCGCCCGGCAGGCAGGCATCCGCAGTCCAGGACTTGACGTGATTCGACAGTAAAGGCGCCAGCATATCCACGGCGTCTTCCGCCAGTTTGCGGAAGGTGGTGATCTTGCCGCCGAATACCGTCAGCATAGGTGCGGCAGTTTGATCGAGCTCGAGCCGGTAATCGCGCGTGATGGCCTTGGCATCGGCCGCGCCATCGTCGACCAGTGGCCGCACGCCGGAGTAAGACCAGACCACATCGGCCGGTACGATCGGCCGCTTGAAATACAGGCTGCTGAGTTGGCACAGATAGCTGATCTCTTGCTGCTCTATCGCCACCTGATTGATATCACCGCGATAGTCGAGATCGGTGGTGCCGATCAGGGTAAACTCTTTTTCATACGGTATCGCAAACACGATGCGACCATCCGGATGTTGAAATATATAGGCATCCGGATGATCGAACAGGCGCTTGACGACGATATGGCTACCCTTAATCAGGCGCAGCGTCTTGCCCGCTGCCTGCGGGGCGCAATGTTGCTGAAACTGGGCTGACCAGGAACCGGTCGCATTGATCAGGCTACGTGCCTTTACCTGTATCGTATCGCCATTAGCGTCAACTAATTGCGCCAGCCACTTACCGTCTTTTTGCAGCACTGATTGACAAGTGGTGCGGGTTAACACGGTGGCGCCTTTTTCCCGCGCATCCATGGCGTTCAAGACCACCAGGCGGGCATCATCGACCCAACCGTCAGAATACATGAAACCGCGCGTCAAATTCGCCTTGAGCGGAGCGCCTGCGGCGTGATGGCGCAAGTCGACCGCATGCGAACCGGGCAGCAATTCACGGCGCGCCAGATGGTCGTACAGGAATAATCCGGCCCGCAACATCCAAACCGGCCGCAAGCCCTTCATGTGCGGCATCACGAAACGTAAGGGAGAAATAATGTGGGGAGCCGAACGCATCAGCACTTCGCGTTCTATCAAGGCTTTCCTGACCAGATTAAATTCGTAATACTCAAGATAGCGTAAGCCGCCGTGGATCAGCTTGGAGGAAGCCGATGAGGTATGAGACGCCAAATCATCCTTCTCACACAAGATGACCGACAAACCACGTCCGGCCGCATCGCGCGCTATGCCGGCGCCATTGATGCCGCCGCCCACCACCAGGACATCACATTCCAATTGTTGTTGTGCCAAATCCATTTGCGTCTATCTCGCTTCTCTATCGTGTCAATCTCAAGTCTATCGTGTGGCCCTCTCATTACAACAGGATACACAGATCAAACCATACATACCGCAGAATACGGTTAAGATTACAGGCGTCTAAGATACGCGAAAACTCGAAGCATAAGCAACAAATTTATGATTGTTTTAATTCGAAATTGTTCGATTTTGTTCGATTTAATTCGGAAAATTAACATTTTCCATACAATTTCATTATTCTTGAAAAAAATATGATACTTAATCCCCGTCAGCGGCAACTCCTCGATGCAGTACGCCAATCGGTCACTATCTCGGTCGAAGAGTTAGCGCAACAGCTAGACGTTACGCCACAAACGGTGCGCCGCGATATCAAGCAAATGGAGGAGGCAAGCCTGCTGACACGCTATCACGGCGGGGTCGGGATCTCTTCCTCGGTCGAGAATATCGAATACAGCCAGCGTCAGACATTAAATAGCGAAGCCAAGTCTGGCATCGCCGCCGCGGTGGCGCAAAGGGTGCCGTCAGGCTGTTCGCTGATGATCAATATCGGCACCACCACCGAAGAAGTGGCGCGCGCCCTCATGCATCACCAGGGTTTGCACGTGGTCACCAACAACCTGAACGTCGCGGCGATATTGGCCGACAATCCCCAGTGTGAAGTGATCGTAGCCGGCGGCGTAGTGCGCGGGCGGGACCGCGGCATCGTCGGTGAAGCCACCATCGATTTCATCCGCCAGTTCAAGGTCGATATCGGCATCATAGGCATTTCCAGCATCGATGAAGATCGTAGCCGGCGGCGTAGCCACCCCTGCGAATGCGGGCTTTTCGCCTGGAATTTGACCGCGGCATGTTGCGTCTGGACGTCTCATAGAATAATTTCGCCATTGTACAAATCCAATACCGGGGAGAGATACAACTTTTCTCTGGCAACATTAAATTCCGTCACATCCGTTACCCACTTCTGATTCGGCTCTTGTGCCTCGAACTGACGTTGTAAAATATTGGGCGCAGCACAGCCCACGTCGCCCTTGTAGGAACGGTATTTTTTGATTCTGACCAGTGACTTGAGTCCGAGCGACGTCATCAATCTCTGCACTGTCTTGTGGTTTTACAAGCGTACCCATTTTCTGGATGGTCGCGGTGATGCGCCTATAACCATAACGCCCCTTATGGCGTGCGTAAATGCTGCGGATGCGGCCCTTCAAATCCGCATATTTATCTGCTGCCAGCAAGGCTTTCTGTTGATAGTAAAACGTACTGCGTGCCAGACCGGCAAGTTTGAGCAAGCCGGCTATCGGGTACTGCTGCCTTAGTTCTTGCACTACTTGCGCTTGTTGCGCGGTGTTGTCTGTGCTTGTTGCTGAACTAAGGCTTTTAACTTTTTTAGGTAGGCATTCTCCATGCGCAGATAAGCCACTTCCGCCAGCAATTCTTCGTGGCTGCGGCTTTCATCTTCTTTGGCGTGCGGTGCTTTTGGTGTTGGTGGGGCTGACATGTTTTTAGGGCGTCCTCGGGTGCGTGGAGTTAAGGCGTCGATACCACCGCTATGATAACTGCGTTCCCAGACTCCGAGGCAACCTGGGCTGCGGATATCAAACACGAGTGCGGTTTCTGCATAGGAGAGCTGCTGATCCCACATGTGTTGCAATACCGAGAGCCTGAACTCCAGGTTGTAATGGCTGAACTTCTTTCCGAGACCTTCAGCGCCGTAGTGCTCGTAGCGCTTTACCCAGCGACGCACTATCGACCCATTAATACAGTAATGCTGCCCGATGGCGTTGAAGCTGGTCGACTTGTTGAGATACCGTTTAACGACGCCTAATTTAAACTGCTTCGTGTACTTACTCATAAAAACACCCCAAAAGTTAGGACTGGTGTCCAACTTTTGGGGTGCAGTTCATTTTCCGGGGGCTTTTTTTTGCCTTTTTTGTCTTATACCGTCTTAAGCCATACGCGCATAGAAGAAAATCACATATCCAATCCTGAAATGATTCGTTCTGATTTTTAGACCAGCGACTTATTCTGTCTTCCTGTTATTTGGCTTTTTAACTGAACGCTCAATCAAGGACTACAGATGAATCTCAAAAAATATACCACGGTAATTTCTGGCGCCGTCGCCACCATTGCGCTGCTGAACCCTGTCGCCTATGCAGCTGACGTCAGCTTGCTCAATGTCTCGTATGACCCTACTCGCGAGCTGTATCAAGACGTGAATGAGGCCTTCGCCAAGCAATGGAGAGCCAAGTCCGGCGATACGCTCAAGGTCCGGCAATCGCACGGCGGCTCTGGCAAACAGGCGCGAGCCGTGATCGATGGCCTCGATGCCGATGTGGTGACGCTGGCGCTGGCCTACGATACTGATGCGATTGCCGGACATGGCTTGCTCGACAAGGGATGGCAAAAGCGCTTGCAGCACAACGCCTCACCGTATTCGTCGACCATCGTTTTTCTGGTGCGCAAAGGTAATCCTAAAGGTATCAAGGATTGGAATGACATCGTTAAGCCTGGCGTTTCGGTGATTACCCCTAATCCAAAAACCTCGGGTGGTGCGCGCTGGAATCATCTGGCGGCCTGGGGTTATGCCTTAAAGCAGCCAGGTGGCAGCGAAGCGAGTGCCAAAGAGTTTCTCTCCAAGTTGTATAAGAATGTCCCGGTACTTGATTCTGGTGCGCGTGGCGCGACCACCACCTTTGTCGAACGCGGCATTGGTGATGTCTTGCTGGCCTGGGAGAACGAAGCGCTATTGGCGATCAAAGAGTTAGGCCCCGACAAGGTAGAAATCGTCGCGCCATCAAGCAGCATTCTGGCCGAGCCTTCGATTGCGGTAGTCGACAAAGTCGTCGATAAGCGCGGCACCCGCAAAGTGGCAGAGGCCTATTTGAATTTCTTGTATACCGATGAAGGCCAGGAAATCATCGCGAAAAACTACTACCGCCCGACTACCGAAAAGGCATCCAAAAAGTATGCGGCGCAATTCCCTAAGGTCAAGCTATTTACCATAGACGATACCTTTGGCGGCTGGAGCAAAGCGCAAAAAGATCACTTTGCCGACGGCGGCGTGTTTGACCAGATTTATCAACCCGGCAAAAATAAGTAGTTCAATCGAATCAGGCCTATAGACGAAATTCATCTATCACTATGCCAAAAAATTCGTTTTAGATATAAGAAAATCCTGCGATGATCCGCCATTCATAGTCATATACGTAATTACAAGGCTGAGCATGGCATCATTTTTTAACACGCAATCAGGAAGCAGGCGGCCGGTAAGGCGCGTGATTCCCGGGTTTCATCTGTCACTGGGGTTCACCCTGTTTTATCTGGGCCTGATCGTCCTGATTCCTTTGTCGGCGGTGTTTCTGAAAACCTTCACCATGACCTGGGAGGCGTTCTGGACTACCGTCACCTCGGAACGGGTGATGGCTTCTTACCGTCTCACTTTTGGCGCTTCGCTGCTGGCGGCGCTGATCAATGTGGTGTTTGGCGGCATCGTGGCCTGGGTGCTGGTGCGCTACAAGTTTCCCGGCAAACGCGTGATTGATGCTTTGGTCGATTTGCCGTTTGCGCTGCCCACCGCGGTGGCCGGTATCACGCTGGCAACGCTGTATGCACCGAACGGTTGGCTCGGGCAGTTACTGGCGCCATTGGGTATCAAGGTCGCCTTTACCCCGCTTGGCGTACTGGTGGCGTTGATCTTTATCGGCTTACCGTTTGTGGTGCGTACCGTGCAACCGGTGCTGGAAGAAGCCGAGAAAGAACTGGAAGAAGCGGCCGTCAGTTTAGGCGCCAGCCACTGGCAGACCTTCAGGCGAGTCACTCTGCCGACGATACTGCCGGCCTTGATGACAGGCTTTGCGCTAGCGTTTGCGCGTGCCACCGGTGAATACGGTTCAGTGATTTTTATCGCCGGCAATATGCCTATGGTGTCCGAGATCACCCCGCTGTTCATGATTACCAAGCTGGAACAATATGATTACGCCGGTGCCACCGCGATTGCGGTAGTCATGCTGCTGCTGTCGTTTAGCCTGCTGCTGACGATCAATGCCTTGCAGGCCTGGACCCGTAGCAAACAAAATGCGGGGAGAGAATAATGATGACAACCACAAGTTCGCCTGCCCAGCCGCGCCGCATCGAGCCACCGGTGACACCGGCGGCCACGGTCGAGCCTTTATGGATCAGGGTCATCCTGATTAGCGCCGCCCTGGCATTTCTGACGCTGTTCCTGTTTATACCCTTGGTCGCGGTGTTTGCCGAGGCACTCAAGAAAGGCTGGCAATTGTATCTGCAAGCCATCATAGAACCGGATGCCTTGTCGGCGATACGCCTGACCCTGATTACCGCCGCCATTGCGGTGCCGCTCAATCTGGTGTTTGGGGTAGCGGCCGCCTGGACCATCGCCAAGTTTGAGTTCCGCGGCAAGAGCATCCTGCTGACCCTGATCGATTTGCCGTTTTCAGTCTCGCCGGTGATTTCCGGGTTGATTTATGTGCTGCTGTTTGGCGCGCAAGGTTGGTTTGGCGAATGGCTGCGTGAGCACGATATCAAGATCCTGTTTGCGGTGCCGGGGATCGTCCTTGCCACGGTGTTTGTCACCTTCCCGTTTGTCGCCAGAGAGCTGATACCGCTGATGCAGGCGCAGGGCAGCGAAGAGGAAGAAGCCGCGCTGGTGCTCGGTGCCAGCGGCTGGCAAACTTTCTGGCATGTGACCTTGCCCAACATTAAGTGGGGTCTGCTATACGGCGTGATCTTGTGTAATGCGCGTGCCATGGGTGAGTTTGGTGCGGTTTCGGTGGTGTCCGGACATATCCGCGGCGAGACCAATACCATGCCTTTGCAGGTAGAAATTTTATATAACGAGTACAACTTCACTGCCGCCTTTGCGATTGCCTCGCTGCTGACGCTGCTGGCATTGCTGACCCTGGTACTGAAATCCATCGTTGAATGGCGCACCGACGAATCACGTCATGAAGATTCGTCTAGCCAGCTTTCCCAAGATTTAGCAGGAGAAAAATTATGAGTATCGCAGTTCATCAATTACACAAAAAATTCGGCAATTTCACGGCGCTCGACAATGTTTCGCTCGATTTTGCCGACGGCGAACTGACAGCCTTGCTGGGCCCGTCCGGCTGCGGCAAGACCACCTTGCTGCGCATCATCGCCGGACTGGAATTTGCCGATAGCGGTCAGGTCTTGCTCGATGGCGAAGATGCCTCGGCCACCCATGTACGCGAACGCCAGGTCGGTTTCGTGTTTCAGCACTATGCCTTGTTCAAGCACATGACGATTTTTGAAAATATCGCGTTTGGCTTGCGCGTCAAACCGCGGCATTTGCGCCCGTCAGAAGCGCAGATCAAGGAGAAGGTCACGCAATTGCTGGAACTGGTGCAACTCGACTGGCTGGCCGATCGCTATCCGCCGCAGTTATCCGGCGGCCAGCGTCAGCGTATCGCATTGGCGCGGGCGCTGGCGGTGGAACCGCGCGTGTTGCTGCTGGACGAGCCCTTCGGTGCGCTCGACGCCAAGGTGCGTAAAGAGTTGCGCCGCTGGTTACGCCGCTTGCATGACGAATTGCATGTGACCAGTATTTTTGTCACGCATGATCAGGAAGAGGCGCTGGAAGTGGCCGACAAGATCGTGGTGATGAATCATGGCAAGGTAGAGCAGATCGGTGCGCCGGATCAGGTGTACCAGCATCCGGCGACACCTTTTGTGTATGGCTTTCTGGGTAACGTTAACCTGTTCCATGGCCGCGTGCATGAAGGCGTGCTCGATGCCGGCGGCGTGGCGTTTGACGCACCCGGCCATCTGGACACCCGTGACGCCACCGGTACCGGCTATGTCAGACCGCATGAACTCGACGTGGCACGCTATGTCGCTGGCGCAGAGGGTTTACCGGTGCGTCTGGGCCGGGTCCACAGCATAGGCCCGCTGGCGCAACTGGAATTAATCCGTGATGACAATGGTGCGCTGGTCGAAGCCTTGATCTCCAGCGAGCGCTTTGCCCAGCTTGGGCTTAAGGTAGGCGAGAACTTGCTGGTCACGCCGAAACGCCTGCATGTATTTGTCGATCAGTTATAGATTTGGTCATAAGAAAAATCCCGGAACGCTATGAACTTTCAACAATTGCGCTCGATACGTGAAGCCTCACGCCGCAACTTTAATCTCACTGAAGTGGCGAATGTGCTGTTTACCTCGCAACCCGGGGTCAGCCGCCAGATCCGTGAAGTCGAGGAAGAGTTGGGCGTCGATATTTTTGAGCGCAACGGCAAGCGTCTGACCGGGTTGACCGAGCCGGGCAAGGGCATCATGCACATCATAGAAAGGCTATTGCAGGAGGCGGAAAACCTGAAGCAGGCCGGTGACGAGTATTCTGACCACAGCAAGGGCACGCTGACCATTGCCACCACCCACACTCAGGCGCGCTATGTGTTGCCTAAGGTGGTGCAACAGTTTCGCCTATTTCCTGATGTGCGTATCAGCAAAGTGCGCCCGAACATATCGCCGAGTGGGTGTTGTCCGGCAAGGCTGACGGCATTGCGACCGAAGGCTTGTCGCAATTTAAGGATTTTGTCTTCGCTATGTGCGAACCACGTCGGGTGAAGGCGGACGTGCCAGCACGATTGCAGGGGCTGGCCACCCTTTGCAGGCCGCCCGAACATTTATCGCCGCTTTCCCTTGATCCGGCAAGGCTATTGCGATGCGAATTTGTCGCATTTAATCACGGACATCTTGACCCGGCTATGACGAAACCAGCAATCGTGTGGCGCTGGATTTGCCACCCTGAAAATTTATTAGTCACCATTCCCTAAAAGAAACATTGTAGAATCCCGCGAGAATAATGTTTGCGGCAAGAACAACACTCTATTTGTTCCAGCCCCCCAGGGCTTTCCTATTGCCGGACTTTTTTGATACGTACGGGCGAACCGGCTGCCGAACTGACGCTAGCCTGATAATTCTTGATCAAACGCAAATCGGCTACGCAATCTCACTGGGGTTTCGGTATCTGCTCAGATATAATCGACAACATGAAACGTTTTTGGAAAAATAAGCTCATCACTGTCTGGATCGCCTGTTTCGCGATCTTGCTCAATGCGCTTGTTCCATCCATCGCTTCTGCATTGGCGGTTAAGAACGCTAACTCCCCTTCCTGGGCGGAGATTTGCAGTACACCCACTAGCACCGCCAACTCTAAGCTAGCGGATAAATCAGCGCCTGCCACCTCATCTGGCATAGGCGATCAGCATAGCGCCAAGCATTGTCCGTTTTGCCTGCCGCACGCCGGCAACTTTGCCTTGCCACCGGCGATCATTCCTTGCTGTGCCGTCGCTGCCGGCCATGATGTTTTCCCTCCCCTGTACTATCAGGCACCATCCCTGCTGTTTGCCTGGGTAAGCGCCAGTCCGCGCGGTCCGCCACAACTTTCCTAAATCCGCTGCAATACTGCCCGCTGTAATTTTAAGGGCAGAGCTCTCTGCGTGCGATCTACGCTGGTCTTCATGCCGGTCTGATCTACCAGAGTCTTGCATCACAGGAAATGCCAAACATCACGCCTCTCTGGCCAGCGTTGTTTGGCTACAAAGCGCGAATATCATGGATAAGCTTTATCTCAGCATGCCCGAGCGGGCCTATGTCTCGCCGCTCAGTTCAATCGTAAAGACCAGCTTGGTCGCCGCTATTCACCTTGGCTTTCTGGCCTGGGCCTTACATGCCAGCGGCGTGATCAAGCACCAGACCCTGGCTTTACCGATGAAGCTCGTAACGGTGATGATAGCGGCGCCAAACCAGTCCGCGACGCCGGAAACTCTGCCAAAACCTAGTGCGCCGGTATTGCATCAGGCGGCGATAGCACTGCCTTTGCTGCCGGCCAGCGAGCACAAGTTGACTGCGGAAGCCGCGCCATCCGTCACACCTGCGGTGGTAACTGCAGCAAGCGCAACGCCATCGAACGCGGTCGTCAGCCATCAGGCTGTAGCGACAGCACCGGCCTCAGAACAACGTTCCGAAGCTAGTTTTGACGCTGCCTATCTGAATAATCCGGCACCTGCCTACCCGCTGATCTCACGCCGCCAGGGCGAATCGGGCAAGGTCTTGTTGCTGGTACAGGTGACACCGCACGGCACCGCAGCGCAGGTAGAGATCAAGCAAAGCTGCGGTTTTCCGCGACTCGATGAGGCGGCATTGGAAGCGGTACGCAAATGGCATTTTGTGCCGGCACGCCATGGCGACGTCGCGGTCGCCGCCAGCGTGGTGGTGCCGCTGAGCTTCAAGCTCAATAGCTAAACCAAATAAAAATTACATCAATATAATCGGAATACAGAAATGAACTTTAAACACACTCCGCTAGCGTTCGCATTGCTTGCCGCTTTCACTCAAATGACTTACGCCGCCGAACCGCAAGTGTTGGAAGAAATGGTGGTATCGGGCTCGCGCAGCGCCACTAAACTATCGGAAACCCCGGTCGCCATTGGCGTCGTCAAGGAAGAAGTATTGAAGCGCGATAAGCCTAAAACCATGGGTGAAGTCATCAACCGGGTCGCTGGTGTGCACTGGAACGATCTCGGTAATGAGCAGCACAGCATGAGCATACGCCAGCCTATCAGCACCAACGCCGTGTATCAGTATCTGGAAGACGGCATTCCTATTCGTCCATTGGGCGTGTTCAATCACAATTCACTCAATGAAATGAATCTGGCCGGCAGCGAAAGTGTGGAAGTGGTCAAGGGTGCGGCCTCCTCGCTGTATGGCAGCAATGCGGTCGGCGGCGCAGTCAATTTCATGACGGCACGCCCTTCGGCCACGCCTTACGCCAGCATTAGCGCACGCTATGACGACACCGCAGGATTCAAGCGCATCGATACCATCGCCAGCAATACCTGGGGCGATCTGGGCCTGCGTTTTTCGCAATACAGCTCGCGCCGCACTGCCGACAACTGGCAGCAATACAGCAATGGCGATAAAGACTCGGTCTCGCTGCGCGGTGACTATGCGCTAAGCGATTCGGCAATCTTGCGCGCCACCCTGGTGCATACCGATCTTGACGCTGCCATGACCGGTGGCCTCAATGAAACCGACTACCGGAACACGCCGGGCAAGAGCGTCAATAGTTTCACCTACCGCAAGGACAAGACCACGCGTGCCAATCTGGCCTGGGAAGCGGAAACACTGAAGAATGGCCTGACTACCGCGACGCTGTTTTCACGTAAAAATGACCATGGCCAGATCCCTAGTTATACGCTGGTCGGTTGCAATGCCAAGGCCGCGGTGTGCCAGGGTACGGAAAATAATAGCCACGTCGATTCGCTAGGTTTGGACTTCAAGCATCAGCAAGAGTTTGACTGGCTCGCTTCGCGCCTGATCGCCGGCGTGTATCTGGATAACAGCGACAATCCGTATTACAGCAATAATCTGCGGGTAGTGCGCGACCCTGTTACCGGAAAAAATCTGAGCTATAGCAACGCCAATGCCAGCAACCCTAAAGGCGTGCGCAACTACCAGGCTGACATCAACAACACCGCGTTCTTTGGCCAGTGGGAATTTAGCCCGCTGCAAAAAACCCGCGTGGTAATCGGTGCGCGTGCCGACAACATCAGCTACGACTACACGAATAACCTGTCACCGGCAGGCAGTGCCAATTTTGGCGCAGCGAACGAGAGCCGTAGCTTTTCGCACGTCAGCCCTAAGCTCGGTGCTACCTATGCGCTAGGCAAGGACAGCAGCGTCTACAGCAACCTGAGCCAGGGCTTTACCCCGCCAGAGGTGAGCCAGTTGTACGGCAAGACCGGTGTTCCGGATCTGAGCCCTGCGACCTATAACAACTATGAGCTAGGCTTGCGCATGGCATTTCTGGACGGTGCCTTGAAACTCGACACGGCAGTGTATCGTCTGGACGGGCGCGATACCATCGTCAGCTACACCATCGCGCCGGGTAATAGCGAAAACCGTAATGCCGGCCGCACCCGCAGCCAGGGTCTGGAGCTGGGTCTGAACTACGATGCCGGCATGTTCGATGCGCGCCTGGCTACCACGCTGGCCAGCCATAAATACGAAAAATATCAGGTCTCCGGCAGCCTTGATTACAGCGGTAAACAAATGCCACAGGCACCTAGCGACATCACGACGGCTGAGATCGGCTATAAACCAGTGACTGGTGCGCGCATCGCATTGGAAGTCGTCCATCAAGGCGAATACTCGATGAACAATGCCAATACCGTGCGTTACGCCGGCCATACTTTGCTGAACTTACGCGGCAGCTATCTGCTCGCCAAAGGCTGGGAAGTCTGGTTGCAGGCGCGTAACCTGGCCGACACGCGCTATGCCGACTCGGCATCGAGCTCTTACTCCGGCGTTGGTGCCTATGTACCTGATACGCAAAACCAGTACACGCCGGGTGCGCCGCGCAGCGTGATGCTGGGAGTAACGTATGCGTATGGCAGCAAATAATGTTGGTACAAAATATAACCACGGGAAAGACTCGCTTATGAACACTTATCCAAGGCGCTTAGCACGCTTAACAGGCGGCATGGCAATTGCCGGCTTGATGGTGACGACACTGTTGGCGACACTGCCGGCGCTGGCGCATCACAACGCACCGGCAGTCGCTGACAAGGCAGCCGCACCGTATTCCGGCAACGCCTTCGCGCCAGACGGTGCACTGTGGAGTCTGCAATTGAATGCCCAGGGTCATCTGAGCTTGCGCATCAGCCGCGATGACGGCCGCAACTGGTTGCCTGAGCGCGTACTTGATACCGGTAGCGATCACATCAAGACCAGCGGCGAGAGTCCGCCAAAAATCGCCTTTGGTCCGAATGGCATCGTCATCATCATCTACGCACAACCGCTGGCGAAAAAATTTACCGGCGAGATCCGCATGCTGCGCTCCACCGATGGCGGTGCGCACTTCGCTGCACCGGTCACCTTGCATCAGGATCGTCAGGTGATCAGCCACAGTTATGCCGCGCTGTCCTTTGATGCCCAAGGTGCCTTGCATACGGTGTGGATAGATTCGCGCGACAAGGCCGCTGTCACGGCGGCCAATGAAGCCGCCACCAAGACCGGCCAGCCCAGGCTAGATTACCGCGGCGTTTCGCTGTACCGCAATGTCTCGCTCGATGGCGGTGCCAGTTTTGGCCCGGATACCAAGCTGTCCGACTATAGTTGCGAGTGCTGCCGCATCGCCTTGTCGCCGACCGCCGACGGCCAGATCGCGACAATGTGGCGCCATCTGACGCTGCCGAACATCCGCGACCACGCTTTCACGGTGCTCAGTGCAGCAACTGCGGCTACGCCCTTACCCGAACCGGTACGTGCCAGTTTCGACAACTGGGCGATAGACGGCTGCCCGCACCATGGCCCGGCCCTGACTACTTCTGCTGCCGGTGGCTATCATGCAGTCTGGTTCGGCGACAGGGCTGGCGTGGCGCAGGTGCGCTACGGCAAGCTTGATCAGGCCGGCAATCCCGTCGGCACTGTGCAAGTACTGCCCGATGCCAAGGCCGAACACGCCGATATTCTCAGTAACGGCAGCAAGCTGGCCATCGTCTGGCGCAGCTACGACGGCACAAAGATGAACCTGAAAGCCTGGATCTCGGACGATGACGGCCAGCATTTTAAGCTCAGGGAGATTGCCAGCAGCAAGTTCGAGAGCGACTACCCGCGACTGTTAAGCAAGGGCGGAAAAATTTTCGTGATCTGGAACACCACAGGGAAACCCCATGTTGAAGTCCTTTAATTTCTGCGCAGCCTTGCTGCTGCTCGCCAGCACAGTGATCAACGCTCCGGCTCTGGCTGCCGCCAAACACATAGAAAATTTCGATGCCCAGAGCTGGCAGCGTTTCCAGAAGGACTTGCCACGCCCAGCTGCCGTGGTGTTTTCTACTACCGATTGCAGCCATTGCCCGGCCACCATCGCCGCGCTCGGCGAGCAATTAAAAAACCGCAAACCTCAGGTACCTTTGGTGGTGGTGGTAATGGATGGCGAAGATCAGCCAGACCTGCTGCAAGAGCCACACTACAGCCCGGCCAGCCGCCTGTTCGTGTTCAAGGGGCAAGCGACTGCCTTGCAATACTCGATCAACCCGAACTGGCGCGGCATCACACCCTATGTCGCCTTGCTAACAAAAAACGGAGAAACTAAATTTGTACTGGGTAAGCCCTCGGCACAAGAACTGGACAACTGGCTGGGGCAAGGCAAGAAGCCCTGATATCTGCACTTTCCAGTGCGGCAGGCCATCACTATTAAGCTATCATCGAACAACATCACTGAAACGGAAAAACCATGAAAAAATTACTTCTCTCCGCCCTGCTGACACTGAGCTTTAGTTCTGCCGCATTCGCGCAAGTGAGCGTCAAGGAAGCCTGGGCCAGAGCCACCGTGCCACAGCAAAAAGTTACCGGCGCCTTCATGCAGATCACCTCAGGCAAAGACATGCGTCTGGTCGAAGTGCGTTCGCCGGTCGCCGCCAATGTGGAATTGCACAAGATGGAAATGGACGGTGACGTCATGAAAATGCGCGCGGTCGACGAACTGGCCCTGCCCGCCGGCAAAATGGTGGAGCTTAAACCCGGCAGCTATCACATCATGCTGATGGATCTGAAGGCACAAGTTAAAGAAGGCGACATGCTTCCCGTCACCCTGGTCGTCGAAGGCAAGGACAAGAAGCGCGAAAATATAGAAGTGCAAGTCGTCGCTAAAACCATGAAACCAGCAGCTTCTATGCACCACCACTAGACGCATTTATCCCTGAATTGTCCTGCATTGTGCATGCAGGGCAATTCAGGGTCTAGCGATTATCGTATCACCACCGGTCCCAGCGGCATTCGCGAGCCCTCCCCCATAATAAGAGAACAGCGACTCAGAAGCGCGCGCTAGCCGGACCTGGGCATACGCGGTGCTCGCGGTGTTCAAGCAGCTTGCGCTTGGGGCTTTGCGTATTGCAATCCTCGAGAAAATGATTTTCCCGCAAATTTGCCAATACCCGGCAGACGGTTTCACGGGTCGCATTGACGATTTCCGCCATATTCCCCAAGCTAGGCATGGCGCACGCCATGGCCGGCCCAAGCCCGGCAGCATCGGCATAGGCCAGCATCTGCAACAAGCGTTTGACGCGCTGATCCACAGGTCCGCTACGCAGCCTGACCACTTCACGGCAGCGATAATGCGCGGTCTGCACCGCATCCATCAAAAGCCGCGTCAGATGCTGAGCGTCCAGCGCAGACACGGGAACCAAGCTTACCGGCACCAAAGCGCGTACCAGCAAGGTATCTTCCACTCCGGCCAAGCTTTCCATCCCCAATACATCACCGGGCAAGACCAGCCGCACAAAACTGCTGGCGCCATCGGTCTCGACGCTATCGATACGCATGGCACCCGATTCCAGCCGCCAGATCGCCTGCAAATCGGCCACAGACAAAGCCTCGCCCGGCAATAAATCGCGGGCCGGCTTATCAGATAAATACTGTTTCATATTTTCTCCCTATGACCGGATAATTCACGTGAATTTGCCGGTCACTGATTGATTAACGCCAGAAAAACCGCCATGCAAGACCATGCATTGATGCGGTTTGACGGGCCGCGAAATCAGCCAGGGGAAGGCGGAGCCCGCACTGCGGGTGCCAGCCAGGCGACATGCCGGTATATGCGGCGATGGATGGAAAATGCCAGTCTGGCAAATAATTTGGCGTCGGACGAGACCTGAGGCGATGACGGCGGCAGGCCGAAAGAGTTGGCATGCGTAAGGCAATAATCACAATGTGCGCTATGCGCCGAAACTGGGGCATCGACAGGCTTGCGCTGCACTTGCTCGAGGATACTGCCGTCGGCGGCAAGGCGAACCCAGCTCGATCCGCTTACCGAGCACAGCTCTATCCACGGGCTCTGATGCGCCCGCGGCTTGCCGGCAGCAGCTTCCATTGCATGCGACATCATCGGCATCAAGGTATTGAACAGGATGGCCACGATGGCGATCCAGCTCAATGACACCCGGTGATATCGGCTTAAACTCTTCAAGTTTGCTTTCTTCGGCTAAAAATACGGCTATAAACTCCGTTTGGTAGTCTACGTCAGCATTAGATAGATTGTATTGATGCCGGTCAGGGTATTTGAACTAGATGCAAGTAAGCATCGCGCTGGCTTCAGTGGTGATGCCAGCGCACTTCCCGCCTAAACCACCAGCAGGCTCAAGCACAAGAATCGTATGCCGCTACATATTTAAGCAAAGCGCGATCAGCAATGAGTTAAAATCGTTGCAGAGTGCCGCATGATACAAACCCCCGTATCGTTTTTAGGAAGATATCCTTATGGTTGCAGCTTCGCACAAACCTGGCACGGCAATTCTCACACCAAGCATCTGCCCCCTTCCCTACCCTCTTGCCGCGACATCGCAGTGTGATGTTCTGGCCCAGATAGTAAGCTAGCCGACTATCCGCATTCCAGCCGAAGCGAAGGAACAAAACATGTCCTGGCCCATTTTCAGGGATTCCATCCAAAGCCGCATCTTACTGATGATGCTTGCCATCATGCTGCCGATTACCCTGATGCTTACCTGGTTCTTCATCCTCAACCTGCAACACACGCAAGCGGAGGCCGATGCCAAGGTCAGGTTACTGGCAGAAAATTCCGCCAGAATTCTTAGCGACTATCTGCTGGAACATGAGAAGGTGCTGATACGGATTGCGGCAAGACCTATGGTCAAGGCGCTGGACCCGGATCGCTGCGATCCCGTCATTTCCAATTATGTCGCGCTCAATCCCGGCTACACCACGCTGGCAGTTCGTGATCTCAATGCCAATCCGGTCTGCTCTTTCCTCCCCAATCCCGCCAGCGGCCATACCATGCTGCATAGCAGCGGCTTCATTGAAGCCATGCGCAATGAAGGATTTTCGGCATCCGGTGCCACCCTCGGTAGTAGTACAGGACGCTGGATATCAGCACTGGCGCAACCGATACGTGACAGCACAGGAAAAAAAATCGGCCTTATCAGGATCGCCATAGACTTGCAAAAACTCAGCGATGACTTACTCGGCTCGGTACCTAAGGATGCGCTGGTGACTGTCATCGATCAACGCCGGAACATACTGCTGCGCTCTACCCAGGCCCATGCCTTCATCGGCCAAGCAACACCTGGGCTAGCGACACAATCAGTGCGCGGCTTGCGCGAAGCTACTCTGACCGTCAAAGGTTTGGATGGCGTGGTGCGGCGGACTGCCTTCGTCACCATTCCCGGAGTCGAATGGCGGGTGAGCGCAGGGTTGCCGGAGCAACAGTTGCTGGCCGATTTTCGGCTTACCCTGTGGCGCTGCGTTGCTATCGGCATCGCTACGCTAGTACTGGCCATCGCTTTGGCATGGCGTATCGGTGCCGCGATCATCCGGCCGATACACGATCTTGCCGCCACCGTGGAACTGATCGCCAACGGTAACCGAACTGCCCGCGCCACGCTGGCCGGACCGGCCGAACTGAGCATGGTCGCACAACAATTCAACAACATGCTCGACATCTTTGACAGCAATGAAGCGGCGCTCAAAGACAGCGAACAAAATCTCGCGATTACCCTGCAGTCGATAGGCGATGCGGTAATCGCCACCGATGCCAATGGCCTGATTACACGCATGAATCCGACCGCCGAGCGCCTGACCCGCTGGTCTTTGGCCGCAGCCATAGGCCAACCCTTGTCCGCAGTGTTTCAGATCATCAATGCGCAGACCAGGGTGGCGTTAAGCTCCCCGGTACAACTGGTGATGGAGTACGGCACTACGGTAGAACTGGCCAGCAATACCATACTGCTGGCCCGCGATGGTCACGAATACCAGATCGCCGATAGTGCCGCACCTATCCGCAACCGTGCCGGCCAGATCATAGGCGTGGTGCTGGTATTTAGCGACATCACGGAAAGGCACAGGATAGCCGCCGAAAAAATGCTCAGCGTCGCGCAGATGCAGCAAGCCTTCGACGCCTCACCGATAGGCATGGCCCTGGTCGCATTGGACGGACACTTTCTCCGGACCAATCCGGTGCTGAGCCAGATGCTGGGATGGAGCGAAGCCGAGTTGTTGCAGCGCGATTTTCAAGCCATCACCAGCCCTGCCGATATCGCCACTGACTTGGCGCTTGCCGCCGAAGTGATCGCCGGCAAGCGCGCCTCCTTCCAGCTTGATAAACGCTATCTGCACAAAGATGGCAGCGAGGTCTGGGCACAATTGAATGTCTCATTGGTCAGGGATGCGCAGGGATCGCCGCGACACTTTGTCTCGCAAATCCAGAATATTACAGAGCGCAAACAGGTACAGGATGCCTTGCAAACCTCGCTGGCGGAAAAAGTCAGCCTGCTCAACGAGGTGCACCACCGCGTCAAGAATAACCTGCAGGTGATCACCAGCCTGTTGCGGCTGGAAAATGCGCGCGCAGCAGCCAGCCAGAGACTAAGGCCGTACTTAATGACATCAAGGGCAGGATACGCTCTATGGCGCTGTTACACGAATCCCTCTACCGTTCCGGTGTGTTTACTTCGGTTGACCTGTCGACCTATCTGAAAGAGCTGTGCACCCAGGCGTTTCGCACGCTTTCCGCGCAAAATGGCTTGGTGCGCCTGCAACTTGATCTGACGGCTGTCCATGTGAGCATGGATCAGGCCACACCTTGCGGCCTGCTGGTCAATGAATTGGTTTCGAATAGCCTCAAGCACGCTTTTCCTGACGGGCACAGCGGCACCATCAGCATCAGCTTGCACGGCATCGCAAACAGCAAGCAAGTCCTGCTAACGGTGAGCGATGACGGCATCGGCTTTTCGGATGACTTTGAAATAAAAAGAACGCAATCGCTAGGCTTGCAACTGGTCGGCGATTTAGCCCGGCAACTCAAGGGAAAACTGACGATAGAATCAGGCTCAGGCACGATATTTAGTGTAAGCTTTACACCAGATCAAGCGAAGTCTGCCGGCAGTGCCTAAGTATATAAATTGTTTATATTTTGTGGAAATTGACCATGCATGCTGTTGCCAACAGGCCCAAAATACTCATCGTCGAAGACGAAAACATTGTCGCCCGTGACATTGAGCTACAGTTACAGGAATTAGGCTACCAACCGGTAGGCATTACCGACCGGGCCGAAGACGCTATCGTGCTGGCCGGGCAATTACGTCCGGATCTGGTGCTAATGGATATACAGCTGGCAGGCGAGATGGATGGCATCAGCGCGGCGCAAACGATACGTACGCAATACGGCTTTCCGGTGGTATTCCTGACCGCCTTTTCTTCCGATGACACGCTGGCGCGCGCCAAACTGGCCGAACCCTTTGGCTACATACTCAAGCCCTTCTCTGAGCGCGAATTACATACGGTGCTGGAAATGGCGCTGTATAAATTTCAGGCGGAAAACAAGCTGAGAATCAGCGAGGCATTCAATCGCTGCATTCTCGATTCGGTATCAGCGGAAATCGCGGTGCTCGATAGTTCCGGCACCATCATCGCCATCAATCAGGCCTGGCACCGCTTCTCGCAGGAAAACCGGTGCGACCAAGACTGCCATTGGCAGGGTATAGGAAGTCATTATGCATGTCTGGCACACTGCCAGTCCGGTATGCGCTTTGACGCCAACGACGTAAACAATGCGCGCGCCGGCATCCAGGCGGTGCTTGATGGCAGCTTAGCCCACTTCAATCTTGAATACCCATGCCGCAGCGATCAAACGCAACGCTGGTTTAGCCTCAGTGTCACGCCATTTGGCAACGATGGCCAGGGAGTGGTGGTATCCCACACCAATATCACCGAACGCCTGCAATCTGAAATGGAATTGCGCAAACTGTCCCTGGTGGTAGAGCAAAGCCCGGGAGCGGTCATCATCACCGATATGGATGGGCGTATCGAATACGTCAACCCGGCTTTTTTACGCAACTGCGGTTATAGCCGCGCTGAAGTCTTAGGCAAAAAACCCTGGATGCAAGCACAGTTATATGCCAGCATGCGCGCCGCCGTCACGCAAGGTGTCAGCTGGAGCGGAGAACTGTATAACCGCCGCAAGGATGGCAGCACGTATATCGAACACGCCATCGTCACCCCCTTGCGTCAACCCAGCGGTGAAATCACCCACTATGTTTCCTTGCAAGAGGATATTACGGCAAAAAAAACGCCTGGCCGACGAGCTTGAGCGGCATCGCTATCACCTGGAAGAATTGGTCGAGATCCGCACCCGGGAACTGGCGATAGCACGCCAGCAAGCCGATAGCGCCAATCTCGCCAAGAGCTCCTTTCTGGCCAACATGAGCCACGAAATCCGCACACCCATGAATGCCATCATAGGCATGAATTTTTTACTGCGGCAAAGCAACATCAGTCCGGAACAGGCGATGCGGCTAGACAAGATCAGCTCAGCGAGCGAACATCTGCTAGCCATAATTGAGGATATCCTGGATCTGTCGAAGATTGAGGCCGGCCAATTGCAACTGGAAAATACCGGTTTCGACCTGCTGGCCATTCTCGACAACGTCCACTCGATTATCAGCGTAGCGGCGCGCAACAAGGGGCTGGAGATAGACATTGATGCCGGCTCGGTGCCGCGTTTTTTATCCGGCGATCCTACCCGCCTGCGCCAGTGCCTGCTGAATTATGCCGGCAATGCCGTCAAGTTCACGGAGCGCGGCCGCATCAGCATATGCGCGGAACTACAACAGGAAACCGGTAGTGAATTATTACTGCGCTTTAGCGTCAAGGATGGCGGTATCGGCATTGCCCCCGACAAAATTGCCAAGCTGTTTCAACCCTTCGAACAGGCCGATCTCTCGACTACCAGGAAATATGGCGGCACCGGCCTTGGCCTGGCTATTACCAGCCGGCTGGCCCAGCTAATGGGTGGTCAGGTAGGAGTGGAGAGTAGTCCCGGCATAGGCAGTAATTTTTGGTTCAGTGCCAGACTGCAACGTGCTGACAGCATCATCAACGGCAGCGGGCATGGCGATCAGGTCGATGCACAGGCAGAACTGCTGCTGCACTATGGTGGCCGCCGCATTCTACTGGCTGAAGATGATATGTTTAACCGCGAAATTGCACTGGAACTATTATCCGATTGCGGCCTGATCGTGGACACGGCAGAAAACGGCAGAGAGGCGGTACAAAATGCCCAATCTGGCTCGTATGCACTGGTATTGATGGATATGCAGATGCCCTTGATGGACGGACTCGACGCCACCCGCACCATCCGGCGCTTACCCGGATGGGCTGACATTCCCATCATTGCCATGACTGCCAACGCCTTCAACGAAGACCGCCATGCCTGCGAACAGGCCGGCATGAACGACTTCCTGTCCAAGCCGGTCGACCCGCCGGTGCTATATTCCATGATCCTTAAATGGCTCAAGCCCCAGCAATTGATAAGCGACGGTGTTTACATCATCAAAGATTTAATCAAAGCCTGCATGGAAAGCAAGGATGGCAAAGGCTGGACCCAGTATCGCTGGCCTAATCCTGTGAGCAAAGAAGTAGAAGTAAAACGCGGCTACACAGGCGTGGATATGTGTCTGGGTAGGGAAAAATAGTGCTGATTAGTCAGCAATTTTAAGCACATTAGTTTAGGATTTACACAAAATTGTTCCAGCCAGGCGTAGCGCCGAAGACAGTACTTTTGTATGGCAAGGCGGATACAAGGACGCTGGGGCGGTGCGTAAGTCCTAATTAGAGAAAATCGAAAGATCCCTGCATGCAGCCAGCGGCCACACCTATCCGACCTCGCCTAGTCGGCCAGACTTTTTTACTGCTGGCCAGCATCGCGATTGCCGCCATCATCGCCCAAGCCTGGTGGGCCATCCAGCAAGACCGCCGCATCACGCTAGAATCAGAACACGAAAACGCTTTGATTGCAGTGCGCTTATTAGAAGAGCACGCCACCCTTACCTTGCACGAGGCAGAGCGTAGCCTCGATATACTACTCAATGCCATCCATGAAGAAGCTAGACAAAAACCCATAGACGACGCCCTGATACGTACGGTATTGACCAAGGCTCAGCCGTTTAATCAAGTCATGAAGGCACTGCAATACGTTAACCCGCAAGGAATAGCCTCGGTCAGCACTATCGATTACCCGGCCTATCAGACAGATGCCGATGACAGAACCTATATCCCGTATTTGCTGGCACATCGAGAGGACAGAAAGATCATGCTAGGCCGACCATTTCAGCGTTTTTATGACGCTGAAATGGTGGTGCCTATCGCCCGTAACATTTTCGCGCAAGACGGGCGCTATCTGGGCATCATCAGCACCGACATCAGTGTTGCCTATTTTAGTAGCGTATATGCCAGAGTCGCGAAAGATAGCAAGGCGATGGTGGCCTTGTTTTCTGAGCAGGGTAATGTGATCGTGCGCTTCCCTTTCGAGCTCAAAGCAGCTGGAAAAAACCTCGCTGCCGCTGCAAGCATCAAACCATTCCAACCGCAAGCGCTAGAAGGGCATTTCGAAGATAAGCACTTTCTGGGCGAGGAAAGCGACGCGACTAGGTTCTACACCTTTAGAAAAATTGCTGATTACGGCATCGTCGCTGTGTTCGCACGTGAACGCGACCTGAGCTTGGCCGCATGGCGTCAGCGCAGCGCGGAACGCATGGTGTTTTCGGTGGTCGCAATCTTATTTCTCAGTTTAAGCTTGTTTTTCCTGTGGAAGCATATACGCCGACTCAATCACACCGAAGAATCGCTACGCCTGTCCGAGGCATCCTTACGCGCCAGCGAAAAAAAATTCGTCGATTTATTTGAACAGTCGCCGGTACCTTTGGCCTTAGTCAAATTAAGTGACGGCATCATCGTAGAAATGAACGATAGCTTACTCACTCAATGGGGTTTTAGCAGGCAAGAAGTGATAGGAAAAACCGCCCTGCAATTGAAGGTCTGGGAAACCCCGTCCGAACGCATAGGCTATATCAATAGCTTGCACGCACAAGGTCATGTGCATGAATTAGAAGTGCGTCTCTGCAATAAACGGGGCGAAGTGGCGACTTGTCTTTTGTCCTCCCGAGTGTTTAACTCCGATGGCGTAGCGATGATCATTTTCACGCCGATAGACATCTCGCGCATGCGTGCCATCGAAGATCAAATCCGCCATCTCAATGCCGATCTGGAGGCGAGGGTCAGTGAAAGAACCGAAAGTTTGGAACACGCCAACCAAGATTTAGAGATCGCCCTAAAATCCATGAAGAACATGCAAGCCGAGATGTTTCGCTCAGAAAAAATGGCGGCGCTCGGTTATCTGGTAGCTGGTATCTCGCACGAACTCAATACCCCTATCGGCAATAGCCTGATGGTGGCTAGTACTCTTAAAGAGCATGCCGAAAATCTGGCCAGCGAATTGGGCAGTGGCAAACCGCGTCGCACGATCTTAAATGAGCTGATCGCAGAAACAAAAAAGGGCGCCGATATTTTAGTGCGTAGTCTGGAGCGCGCCGCACAACTGATCATCAGTTTCAAACAAGTCTCAGTCGACCAGTCCAGCAACCACCGACGCGGTTTTGACTTAGGCAAATCATTGGAAGAAGTTTTGCTGACCTTAGAACCTATGTACCGTCGCAGCGCGCACAAGCTCACACGCGATCTGCAAGCGGGCATACAGATGGAAAGCTACCCAGGCGCGCTGGCACAAATTGTGACCAATGCCATCAGCAATGCGCTTAACCATGCCTTTGAAAACCAAGAGCAAGGGCTGATGCAACTGAGTACTTGCCTCATCGATCAGGGTCAAGTCGAAATCATCTTCAGCGATAACGGCTGTGGCATCTCTCCAGAAAATCTGAAGCGCGTCTTCGATCCCTTCTTCACCACCAAACTAGGACAAGGCGGATCGGGACTAGGGATGAACATCGTCTACAACCTGATCACCGAAGTGTTAGGCGGAACAGTTGAATTACACAGCGAACCTGGTAAGGGCACCAGTCTGATCATGCGCCTACCTTTGATTGCCCCGCAACACGAGGACGAATAAGCATCTCTGGTCAGAGTTGCCGGTTTTTTAAAGACCAGCCTGCCAAGGCCCATATTCCATGCGCCTTAGCGAGCAACATGGCCTGTAGCCCGCATGGAATATGCGTCCTGGGCTAGGCACTATTTGAAATCACGCGCTGCGCTTGTTCTGCGCCAGAAGCTTACTCGAACTGTTTTTGAAACTGCTCGAATTGCAGTGTCAGACTGTCTAACTGGCTGCGCAGGCTTTGTACTTCCTGCTCTAAAGCACCGATTCTGTCGCGCTGCGGCGTTGCTCCCGCGCTGGCATTAAAGCTGGCGGCACTCTCGGCTTGCTCTAAGGCTTCTGCTCCGGACAGCAGATGGGCGTAGCGTGCTTCTTTATTGCCAGGCGCGCGCGCCAGTCGGGCGACGAAAGGCGGATACTTATCCATCAAAAAATCCAGACTCGCTTCCAGTGCTTGCACTGTCGCAAATTCGTGCAGGCGACCGGCGCGGCTGCGGATCTCGCCAGCCGTTTGCGGGCCGCGCAGCATCAAGATGGTGAGTGCGGCCAAGCGGTCTTGTTCCAACATCCATTTGATACGCATGCGATGTTCATACTTGACCACACGCGCACCGGCCTGGTTGATGACGCCAACCAGTTTTTTTTGTGCCAGACGATCGAGCACTTCTAGCACTGCGCTTTCTGACAGCGACATCACAGGATCGCGGCTAGTTAGCTGATTACAGCCATTCACCAAGGCATTGAGTGACATAGGATAATTGTCGGGCGTGGTGGCTTCTTTCTCTGCCAGCACAGCCAACACTCTAATTTCGAAGGCATCGAGCAAATTGGCCTGATCACTAGCGCTGAGTGCAACAGCTGTATTTTCCAGTGCTTTTTCAGCGGTATTTTCTGTGTTCATATTGATTCCATAGGAGACGAATGCTGACGGTGACGGCGAGAGCCGGGCGCAGCATAACAGTGAACATAGTGGCATTCTACCCATTTTAGCCCTTGCCCATGCGAATTCCTCAGCGCCGCACACTGGTAGCGCTGCCAAGAATTTATACAGACATATTGGTTCACGACCAGACTAAGCTGATCAATTACTCAAATAAACATAATGTCATAAAATGACAGCTTGTCACAACAAGGATTTTGCGGATACAATTGCAGCAGCCTGTAGCGCTACAAATTTCGCTGAGGTGTATTTTTAAAATTAGACTAGAGAATCAGTTATGACAGCCGACAAAAGATACCAGGAAGCCGCGCTTGCGCTTGCTTACAACCTGGATGATGCAATCAAAATCGGTGGTAATTACACGCCCTTGCTACAAGATGGAAATCACCTGTATGTCAGTGGCCAAGTCCCTAGAGTGGGTGAGGTGGTTTTGATCACAGGCGCAGTGGGCGCTGGCACCTCTTTGGCGCAAGCGCAATTGGGCGCCAAGATTTGTACCCTGCGTGCTTTAACGCTATTGCAACGTACGCTGGGAAGCCTGGAGCGTATCAAGACCATTCCACGCATCACCGTGTATGTGCAGTCGGCAGCAGATTTCACCCAGCAAAGTGAAGTGGCCGATGCGGCTTCTGAGCTCTTGCATTCGATCTTGGGAACGGCAGGCAGGCATAGCCGCAGCGCGGTCGGGGTTTTGCAATTGCCCAAAAATGCCTCGGTTGAAATCGATCTTATCGCCAGTATCGCCTAGTGTTTTAGCTTTTAGCCCTAAGCAAAAAAACCATCAAACTACATCTTGGAGTCAACATGAAATCATTAAAATTCGTATCCGTTCTCGTCAGCCTCGCCCTCATGGCAACCACAGTGCAGGCGCAAGAGAGCGGGACACTGAAGAAGATCAAGGACACAGGAACGATCACCTTGGGAGTCAGGGATTCATCCATCCCCTTTTCATTTCTCGATGACAAGCAAAACTACCAGGGATATTCCATCGATTTATGCCTCAAAGCAGTCACTTCGATACAAAAGCATCTGGGACTAACAAGCTTAAACGTTAAATTAAATCCAGTCACATCGGCCACCCGTATCCCGCTGATGGCGAACGGCACCATCGATTTAGAATGTGGTTCCACCAGCAATAATATGGAGCGGCAAAAGCAGGTGTCCTTTGCACCGACCACCTTCGTCACCGCGACCCGTATCGTGTCGAAAAAAACCTCCCACATCAAGGGCTTGGCAGATTTAAAGGGCAAGACCGTGGTGTGCACTGCGGGCGGCGCAGCGCACAAACAATTAAGCAGCCTAAATCTGGAGCAAGGCTTGGGTATCACGATAGTGGCGGGCAAAGATATTTCTGAGTCCTTCCTGATGGTGGAGACCGGTCGCGCGGTTGCTTTTTTAATGGATGATATTTTATTAGCCTCACTGGTAGCCAATACCAAGTCTCCCGCCGATTATGAGATCAGCAAAGAGGCCTTGTCAGTAGAGCCTTACGGCATCATGATGCGCAAAGACGATCCTGCATTCAAAGCGGTCGTAGATAAAGCCATCAGTACAGTTCTAAGCTCGGGTGATATCAATCGCATTTATAACAAATGGTTCTTGCAAGCGATTCCGCCTAAAGGTATTTCTCTCAATTGGCCTATGTCAGAGCAATTTAAGGCGGTGCTGGCCAAACCCACAGATTCTGGCGAACCTTCGACTTACGCGGCGGTACCAGAAGCGCAAAAAATACTTTTAAAGAAGAAAATATAGACGACATTTTTCGTAAAAAGAATGACTCCACAAAAGGAGTAAAGCAGATTCTCTGGCGGACCTAACTGCACAGCAGGTCCGCCAGCCAGTAGCGCTCACCAGTAGCACTCACAGCTCGGTACTGGCAATTACCTTTATGCGCTTTTTTACAAAGTGCAACATCCCCCCTTAGTCTTAGCGCTTCAGCATTTTATTCGCTGTTTCAAGCAATAATCTCCGGCGCATGCGACACTCTGGTTTGTGAACAAAAAATCATCAGCGCCGTTTGTGTATTGTCTTTTCGAGGATAAACTAATGACCAGCTTTTCAGGGACTTCAGCTCTCAGTATTTTTCCGCCGTCTAATCCTGTTGCACTAGCGTCTATCACAGCCGCGCAAGACGAAATAGCGACCGGTTTACAGGCGCGCAATGCGAGTATTTCACCCAAATATTTTTATGATGGCATAGGCTCACTGCTGTTTGAGGCCATTTGCGAACTGCCTGAGTACTATCCTAGCCGCACTGAAGCCGGTATATTTTCGCGACATATCTCGGAAATGGCGCAGGTTATAGGCAGCGCTAGCACTTTGATCGACCTGGGTGCCGGCAATTGCGCCAAAGCTGCCCGCCTATTTTCTCAACTGCATCCACAACAGTATGTGCCTGTGGATATTTCCGCCGGGCATTTAGAGGATGCGGTGCTGCGCTTGCAACAGCGCTTTCCCCACATAGAAATGACCGCCGTCGCTTTGGATTTTTCTGTACCCTGGCAATTGCCAGATGAGGTACGCGCCGATAAGCGCCTGTTTTTCTATCCTGGTTCATCGATAGGCAATTTTGATACCGAACATGCGCTACATTTTTTACGCCAGTTGCGTGCTGCTTGCAATGCGGATGGCGGCATCTTGATTGGCGTCGATCTGATCAAAGACAGTGCCTTGCTCGATGCGGCCTACGATGATGCACTGGGTGTCACCGCTGCATTTAATCTCAATGCCTTACGCCATATCAATCGGCTACTTGGCAGTGATTTTGAGGTGCGCGATTGGCAGCATCTAGGCTTTTTTAATCCCCAGTTATCACGCGTAGAAATGCACTTGCAGGCCAGACAGGATATCTGCGTGCGCTGGCCCGGCGGCGAGCGCCAGTTTGCCAAGGGCGAGCGAATACACACCGAAAATAGCTACAAATACACAGTCCCAAGCTTTCTGGCATTACTAGAACAGGCCGGTTTTGGCCAAGCCCGTCATTGGTCTGATCCTGCCAACTGGTTTTCTGTGATCCATGCGCGCGCACTCTAAGCGAACGCCTCATTTACCGGTTTAACTCGGAGGAATTTAAATTGGAAATCGCACGCGACATTGAAGTAAGCAAGATACCCGCAGAGACTAGTTTAATTGAGCGCTGGCGGCAGGTAAGAGCGCATTCCATCGCCATTGCCCAGACCTTGTCGGCCGAAGACTGCATGGCGCAATCTATGCCCGATGCCAGCCCGATTAAATGGCATCTGGCGCACACTAGCTGGTTTTTTGAAACCTTTGTGTTAGAAAAGTTAGAAGAATTCGAAAGCGAATTCATCGCTTTTGATCCTGCGTTTCGGGTCTTGTTTAACTCTTACTATAACGGCGTTGGAGAAAAACATCCGAGGCCACAACGCGGTTTACTAACGCGCCCGACTTTGGAGCAAGTACTCGCTTACCGAAAAAACGTCGATCAGCGTATCGCCAGACTATGGCAACAAGTTGTCGCGGCAAACGATACGGCGCAATTACAGCAACTCCAAACGCTGTTAGAACTCGGGCTGCAGCACGAGCAGCAGCACCAGGAATTGATGCTAACTGACATAAAACATTTATTCTGGTGCAATCCGCTGGCACCGGCGATGTTCAGTACGCCGATAGACGAGGCATACAGCAATCCGTCCCTCAGCTCTCACAGCAAGGCACTGCAATGGCAAACTTTCGATGCCCGCTTACTGGAAATTGGTCATCAAGGCGCTGGGTTTTTCTTCGATAATGAAGCCCCACGCCATCGTCAGTTTATCGAGGCTTTTGAGTTAGGCGACAGGCTAGTCAGTAATGGCGAGTACCTGGCCTTTATCGAAGCCGGTGGCTATCAAAATCCGGCACTATGGTTGTCCGAGGGCTGGGATTGGCGACAAAATCAGGCTTTGCAGCACCCACTCTACTGGCAGTTGCAGCAGCAACATTGGCGCGTGTTTACGCTACACGGTTGGCAAGCTTTAGATCTGGCGCAGCCGGTTTGTCATCTATCTTACTTCGAAGCCAGCGCCTTTGCCGTATGGGCGGGGGCGCGCCTTCCCACAGAATTTGAATGGGAATATGCGGCACAGCAGAGACCAGATATTGCAGACTGGTTTGCCCATTGCTGGCAATGGACCAGTAGCAGTTACGCTGCCTATCCTGGCTTTGCGATAGCACCCGGTGCGATAGGCGAATACAACGGCAAGTTCATGGCGAACCAGTACGTACTACGCGGCTCGTCTTGCTTTACGCCCGCAGGGCATAGCCGTCTGACTTACCGCAATTTTTTTCCCGCCACAGCACGCTGGCAAATGAGCGGACTACGTTTGGCCCGTTCGCTTTAATGACACAATTAATTTAGGAGAAAGCACATGCCGACAGCCACTTGGATGGGCAAGCTGATTGCAACAGCTCATGAAAATGAAGTGCAGATAGTGGAAAACAATGTGTATTTCCCTGCGCATTGCGTTAATTTTGAATATCTGCAAGCGAGCCCAACCCATAGCGACTGCGCCTGGAAAGGTCGGGCCAGTTATTACAGTTTGCTGGTGGATGGCCAGCGCAATGAAGATGCCGCCTGGTTTTATCCGGCCCCCAAGGAGGCAGCGAAACAAATCACGGGTTTCATCGCGTTTTGGCGCGGGGTAAAGATCGCACCCTAATTTTAGCCAAAATACAGCGTATCCCTCTGGAGAAATTTTGGGGCTAGGCCTAACAAGAATGCGCCTCACAGCCCGATATTGGTCTGCGAGGCGCATGGAATATGCGCAGACGGTTTTTAGAAGTTCCCTTTTTACGTTTGTGCCAAATCCACCCAGCGCCACATTAACAGCGCAGCAAGCGCGGCACAGCACGCCGAAAAACTAAAAGCAGCGAACGGCGAGACCGTCTGATACAGGTGACCAAACAGGATAGATGCAGGCAGCAGCATGATGCCTGTCGTCATATTGAACCAGCCAAACGCCGCACCTTGCAATCCCTCCGGCGCTAAGTCCGCGACCAGGGCTTTTTCCACGCCCTCGGTAGCGGCTAAAAATAGGCCATAAAAACCAAACAAGGCGTACAGCATGATCCCATGCGAACTCAATGAGCCCATCGCCAAATAAAACAGTGCGTACGCCAGGTAGCCAGCCAACAATAAGCGCAAGCGTCCGTAACGATCTGAGAGCGCCGACAAAGGCGCGGAAAACAGCATGGCGACCAAAGACACCGCGGCCCACAGCAAAGGAATCTGCGCCTGCGCAAGCCCGAGTTCTCTGGCACGCAAGAGCAAGAACATATTCGAGGAATTCCCCAGCGTAAACAGCGCCACCACGATCAGGTAGCGTTTAAACCGCGGCGGCATATTTTTTAGACGGCTATCAAATTTTTTCACCGTGATAGGTTTTTTTTCGGCAGGCTCATCTATCAACAGCGCAAATACCACGCAGAGTAAGGCCGGAACCAGGGTCCACAAAAAAATATCCCGGATTGCCATACCAGCCCCCAACAACAGGGCGGCCAGCAAAGGGCCGATCACCGCGCCGGCATTATCCATGGCGCGGTGCACGCCAAACGCCAGACCTCGACGTTCTGCCGCGACACTATTTGCCAGCAAGGCGTCCCGTGGAGAACTGCGCAAGCCCTTGCCCACCCTATCGGCAAAGCGGATCAGGAGTAAGCCATGCCAGCTCGTCACCAGCACCATCATCGGTCGGGCAAAGGCCGCCAGACTATAACCAAAAAGTATCCATGGTTTAGCGCGCCGGGTCTGGTCCACCACAATGCCCGAGAACAGTTTCAACAAACTGGCAGTGGCCTCGGCGATCCCCTCGATAATCCCCAGCGCGCGCGGGCCCGCCATCAAGACCGAGCTCAGATACAGGGGAATCAATGGATAGACCATTTCCGAAGCGGAGTCATTGACCAGACTAATCAGGCCGATGAGCCAGACCGTGCGCGGTAATTTTTTAAGGGCTGCCAGCATCCGAGTTCCCATTGTTGTAGAACCTACCGCCGAAATGACTGGCCCGTAGCGTCCGCGTCGATTGTCGAGTTAAATTTCATCAGAAGACGTGCAGAATTAATAGATATGAAACGAAAATTGTGACTGGAATGAGTACGCGATATTTTTCGGCAGCGTCACGTAAAACACGGTCATTCGTTTCACCTGTTCGCCAAATCAGGTTAAAAATATCTAGGACACCAAAAAAACCATACCGAAACCCCGCAGATAAAGCGTATATAACGACTATAAGTATCCATACATAAAACATGGGCATTACAAGCACACTCGTAAGTGGAAAAAATATGAAGAATTTAATTGGATATTTCCACGCTAATATCCAAGGAGCTGCTATCGCAGTACCCCCGGCGAATGCAGAAGCCATTACGGCTCCAAATATTCGTTCAATCGTTGATGGTGTTTCGTCGATACGCTTCATTTGAAATTTACCGCAAGGTATTTTGTGGCGGCTCTTTACGATAGGCGTCAAGCTCGCTCAGTTTAACGCCCTCGGGCGCATCGCTGTGCTTGGCATGGCCGATGCGTTGTGATCGGTAGATGCCGGTATGCCCGGAAAACAGGTAGCTCACGATGCAGGCTATCGCTGCAAACATGCCGACCTCCGCACCGAATAATTCCATCGCCATCAGCGTCGAGGCGATAGGCGTATTCGCTGCGCCGGAGAAAACCGCGACGAAGCCTATGCCCGCAAGTAAAGGGAATGGCAGATGGAGTAAAGGTGCCAACACATTGCCCAGAGTCGCACCGATGAAGAACAAGGGTGTTACCTCACCCCCTTTGAAGCCCGAGCCTAAGGACAGCACGGTAAACACTAGCTTGCCCAGAAAATCATAGCCCGCCAGTGGTTGCTGAAAGGCCTCGACGATAGTCGGAATCCCGAGACCAATATAGCGATCCGCACCCAGCAGCCATACCGCGCCGGCGATCACTATACCGCCCAGACAAGGGCGTAGCGGCGCGTAACTGATACGTTTTTTCATCCAGGCGCTGAGCGCATGGGTCGCCTCGGCAAATACCCTGCCAGTAAGACCAAAGATGGCGCCGGCGATCAGCGTGGCGGTCATTGCCCACGCCGTTAGATGGGGCACCAGCGGTATCGCATAATGGGTGTGCTGCACCCCCAGCAACTGGCCAATTTGTTCAGCGACGATGGCCGCCACCATACACGGCAGCAAGGCATCGTAGCGCATGCGTCCTATCGCCAACACTTCCAGCCCAAATATCGCGCCAGCCAAGGGGGTGCCAAATACCGAGGCAAATCCGGCACTGATCCCTGCCATCAAAATAATCCGTCTATCTTCATGTTTTAATTTGAAGATATGGGTAAGTTGGTCGGCCAGCGCCGCCCCCATTTGTACCGCAGTGCCTTCACGCCCGACCGACGCGCCAAATAAATGAGAAATAACGGTACCACCCAATACCAGCGGTGCCATACGTAGTGGGATCACTTTTTTGGGATCATGAATTTCGTCTATGAGCAGATTATTCCCTGCTTCTACTTGCGTGCCAAAACGCAGATAGAGCCAACCCACCACAAAACCAGCTATCGGTAGCAGCCAGATCAATTGTCTATGCGCAGTTCTGGTATTGGTCGCCCAATCCAGGCTAAACAGGAAAAAAGCCGAGGCAGAGCCGGCCAGAACGGCAATCAGGCTCGCCAGAAAAAGCCATCGCGCCAAGTAAAAAAATAAATTGAATAACTCAGTGCGAGTAGAATTTTTCATGCTTCTGTAAGGGAGATATGAACACAAAGCCAGAGGGACATAGTCGGAATCTACAGCCTAGCGCCTGCATAGAACGCAGGCATCATCAAACCAGAAGGCTGTAAAAAAGAAGTGTCTTATTTCTATGAAATTGTAACAGAGAACATTGCATATAAATACAGGACAATAAGCCTTAGCGAGTGCGCCTAACTTCTGAGGACTTAGCACAAACCGCTGCTTCTTCCCCCCGCAATCCAAGCTCATCAATGAGGAAGTTTCGCGCGTGAACTGCTGCTTCTGGCCAACAAACGGTGTAAGATTCAAATAAGCTTTGCGCGCATCTAGTCTTTTTTCATCCTTTTAATATCCACCTGGCTTTGATTTAGGAGTGAGCATGCTCGGCAATACCGACGTCTCTAAAGAAGCACTGTATCGCGCCATGGTGGAGTTGGCGCTCGATGCGCTGCTGGTATTGGAAGGCGCGGTCTTTGTGGACTGTAATTCTAGTGCTGAAAAATTATTTGGCGTCAGCCGCACGCAATTACTGGCCAGTACGCCTCTCGATTTTTCTGAATACATCGCACTGGCGATGCTAAAGCCGACGGCAGTCTATTTATCTCTGAATCAGTCGCCTCAATGATGATGGCACCGCGGAAACCCGCCGAGTGATACTGGTGGTGCGCGACATCTCCGAGCGTAAATTCGTCAAATAAGCAAAACTGGCCAGCGCAATCTCGTCTTTTTTCAGAGTGACAATATCCACCTGATGCCGCTGATTTAGGCGGTTTGCTGGAATACATTGCGTATCGGCGGATACCTTACTCCAGACAAGATTTACCGGCTGAATGTTTAGCTGTATCGCGCCATGACGTCTTCATAGCCAACATCGTGGAGGAGGCGCTCCGATCGCGGCAATGATGCTGGTAGCGCGGAAACTCGCCGAGTGATTTGGTACGCGCATGGAGCTGTAATTCGCATAGAAAGGACCCGCCAGCATGGCAGAGTGAGCGAATGCGAGTACCGCTTCTATCACATCTTTCGGTGCGATTACGCCATGTTTGCCGCGCAGTACGCCTTTTGACGTGCCCTCGGCAATCAGTTTGTCACCGATAGTAAAGCGGTGCGTCATGAAGAAGAATTTTTCATCCCAGTGGGTCAGTTCCATGCTTGCCTGAAAACGCGTGAAGACACCCAGCGGTTTGCGGTAAGTCATGGTGTGTTCACTGATCATAGGCATCCAGCCGCGCTGTAACATGACTTTCGCCAGGCCGCTGCGGATAAACATATCGACCCGGCTTAAGTCGCACAGAGTCAGGTAACGCCCGTTATTGACATGCAGATTGATGTCGAGATCATTCGGAAAAGTCAATAAGGAAAGGGTACTGGTCGATGGCCCGATCGCCAGACGTGGCCGAAAGAAAGAAGCGATCAACACATAAAAAAGTCTACATAAAAGATTCATAAAACGTCCTGGTTAAATAATGATGGATGAGCTGTTTGACGGAGCAATTGCTAACTTCTATGCACTGGCTTTGGCAAAACGCCTGATCACAAAACGGATCAGGGGCCGGTAAAGCCAGCGAAATACCGTGCCAGGCAAGCCCAGGCCGCGCTCTTCCGCCTGCACCCTGGCGCGTGGGTGCGCCATGAAACGATAGCCAACCGGGCGATACTGTTCGCACCCTTCGAGAAACTCGATGGCGCAGATATGCTTGACGCTTTTATAGCCATAATGCGCAGGTGCGACCAGGCGCAGCGGTGCGCCATGCGCTAAACCTAGCGGCTCTCCGTGCAAGCGATCTGCCAGTAATACATCCGCTGCCAGTAAATCGTCGAGAGGCAAGATAGACCGGTAGCCGTCTAGCCCATAGATGACCACAAATTGGTAGCGGGGAACGGCAGCCGTGTTAGGCAAGACCAGTTTTTCGTACACATCAGAAAAACGCACGCCACTCCATTGCAGGCCGGTCTGCGACCACGTCGTCACGCAATGAAAATCGGATAGCTGCTCGACCCTGGCTAAACCGGCCACCCCATCATCGAGAAAGAACGGTGGCAATCCTGCACCGTACACGCGTATTGCCGTGCCCTCACCCACGTCAGCTAAATCAGCCAAGCGCGGTAATCGCTTGGCATACGCCAGCAAACCAAAGCGGGGAAAAGACTCCAGCAGGAATTGGCCAGGCGGCAATGCCTGCTCAACAGTAAGCGATGACTTGTTCATTCCTATAATTTTCAGTGCATCCGCATTTGCAGATAAAAAAAACGGTTTAAATTCAGGTTTCAGCAGATAATATTCGCTGCATTCATTTTTCAATAAGTACAGTATAGTTCAAATTTGAACGTTATTGCGATTATTTGAACTCAGCCCCCATGAAAAAACCGACGATCAAAAAACCTGCCTCCTCACCGCATGGCACGCAAGCCTGGCTCGCCACTATCCGCGCCTATAATTTGTGTGAAGCCGCGCTCAGCGCGCGCCTGGCGCAGCATCATTTGCGCGTCGGTGATCTTGAAGTGCTGGCGACATTGGCGACTACGCCGGGCATCACGCAAATGGAATTGGCCGCACGCTGCTTTATCACCAAGAGTGCGGTCTCTATGCTGCTCTCACAAATGGAAGTCGACGGTCTGGTGACCAGAGATATTCACGATACAGACTCCAGAGCTAAGCGACTCGCGCTCACCGAGCGTGGCCAAAAGTTGGCGGCGCTGGCCATGCAGACTCAGGCCGAAGTGGTGGAGGTAATGGTAGAGGGCGTCTCCGACAGCGAGATCGACCTCATCGCCAAAGTGATGGGCCAGGTATCAGAGCGTCTGGAGCGCCTGATACAAGAGGATAAACAAGAAGAAAAAAAACTGGCTGTCGCGAAAGCCAGGTTATAGGCACGCAGCATCTATCGCCACAAGCCGTTAGCCGCTAGCCAATAATGCTCCAATTTAGCGCGGTTAAAACGCCCCACATCTCTCCTGAAATTTTTCATGAATCAGCAACCGCTTGCTCCCCCCGCTTCAGGCGACCATAGCTTTTCCGTACTAGCGCTGACCGCACCGGTAGCGATGGGTTACATACCGCTAGGCACCGTATTTGGATTTTTATTCGTACAAGCCGGTGCCGACTGGTGGCTGGCGGTGCTGGCCAGCCTGCTGGTGTATGCCGGCGCGGCCCAGTACATGATGATACCCATGCTGGCCGCCGGCCTGCCGCTGGCGACCATTGCGCTGGCGACCCTGATCGTCAATCTGCGCCATGTGTTTTACGGTCTGTCTTTGCTGAACAAATTGCCGCAAAAAAAATTCCTGCGCTGGTACATGATATTCGCGCTGACTGACGAAACCTATTCGGTACTGACCACGTTACCGGCCGGCACCAGCGCCAGGCAAATGGCACTGCTGGCTTTACTCAATCAATCCTGGTGGGTGCTCGGCACCCTGATCGGTGCCATCATAGGCGCACAGGCAAAAATTAGCCTGGCTGGTCTCGACTTCGTGTTGGCCGCACTGTTTGCGGTACTTACCGTTGAACAATGGCGCAGCAAAAAAAGTCCTGCACCGCTATGGATAGCTCTGGCAGCCTACGCGGTGGCATATGTGCTGGCGCCTAAACATGGCTCGATTGCCCTGAGCATCGCGGCCGGCATATTCTGTCCTGCACCGCGATGGATAGCTCTGGCAGCTAAGCCCAGCGCCTTTTTGCGGTGCCATATGGCTGCTGGAAACATGCTTTGGTAATCTCGATTGGTGGCCTTCACCCATGATCTCATTCGGTACACCAGAGACCGCGTAGGAAACGATTCTCGCCATCGGTTTTTGGCCAGCCTTAGCTGCCACATCGGCTGCTGCCAACACAAAGAAAGCCGCGCCATCGTTAATGCCTGAGGCATTCCCGGCGGTGACGGTACCGTCCTTTTTAAAGGCCGGTTTCATCTTGGCCAAAGACTCCATCGTGGTATTGGCTTTGCCATGTTCATCGACTTCAAACACCACTTCACCTTTGCGGGTCTGCTGCACGATAGGCACGATTTGCGACTTGAAGCGTCCTTCGGCAATCGCCACTGCAGCACGGCGTTGTGATTCAACTGCGAAAGCATCTTGCTCTTCGCGTGAGATGTCCCACTTGGTAGCCAGGTTTTCTGCCGTGATACCCATGTGGCCAACGCCAAACGGATCGGTCAAGACCGCCACCATCATATCGATCGCCTTGGCGTCGCCCATGCGTGCGCCTGAACGCAAGGCTGGCATCATGTAAGAGCCGCGCGACATCACTTCAACGCCGCCACCGATACCATAATCAAAATCACCGAGCATGATGTTTTGCGCCGCAGTCACGATACCCTGCAGGCCAGAAGAACACAGACGGCTCACTTGCATCGCCACCGAATCCATAGGCAAACCAGCCTGAATAGAGGCCACGCGCGAGACATAGGCATAGCGCGCATCGGTAGGAATGCAGGTACCGACGATGGCGTTACCGATCAAGGCGGCATCCACACCTGAGCGTGCAATCGCTTCTTTCATCACGATACCGGCCAACTCGGCTGGCTCCATCGTCGACAGCGATCCACCGAAAGCACCAATAGCGGAGCGCACTGCGCTCAGAACGACGACATCTTTACTCATGAGACATTCCTTCAAAATGGGATTTACGCAAAATTGCTCTAGTCAGGCTTAAGGCCGCAGCGCGTATTTTAAACCGATAATGCGATATGGCGCGCAGCTATCCCGCTACCGGGCGCGTTTCCTGGTCTGGCCATGCACCTGCCCGCTCACGCATATTCCATGCGCCTCTCAGGGCATGCAGGCTGGAAAGGCGCATGGAATATGCGCAGTGGCGCGGGTGTTTTTAATTTTTCCAGACTTTTTGCGCGGACACACTGCTAAAATAGTCTATCCCCTTAGCCGCACTTAAAAATGACCACAGTCCCGATTACTACTAGCATAGATCTCGATCAACTCTGCATCGGTCTGTACGTGCATCTCGATTTAGCTTGGCTAGAACATTCGTTCGCCCGCAATAGTTTTAAAATTAAGAATCAGGCACAAATCGCGGCACTCCAACAATTAGGGCTGAGCAGCATACGAATTGAAGCGGCGCGTAGCGATTGCCCGCCCCTGGCAAAAAGCATTACTAGCGAGCTCGCGCCACCCAGCACAGAGCTCAGCCCTAGCGCTGAAGAGATCGCTTTAATCGAAAGCAAAAAAAACCGGGTAGAAAAGCTCAATGAAGAACGCGCGGCGATCGCCCGCTGTGAAAAAGAGTTCATCAAGACCGCCGCCGCCTTCAAAAATATCGCCAGCAAACTATTTTCCAGGCCGCAAGATGCCTGCCAGGATGCCGACCATTTAATCGGGCAAATGCAGGCTGCGCTGGTGGACGATATGAGCGTCGCGATCCATGTCATGAATGACAAAGTGGCGGGCGAAGACGCCTACTATCATTCACTCAATGTCTCGGTGTTGGCGATGATTTTGGGTAAAGAATTAGCCCTGCCAGCAGAAGACATTAAAGCCCTGGGCATAGGTTGCCTGTTCCACGACATAGGCAAGATAGAAATCCCGGATCGCATCGTCAATAAGCACAGCGAGCTCAGCCGCGCCGAACAAAACCTGCTGCAACAGCATTGTCAGTATGGCGTGACGATCGCCGAAAAAATGGGGCTCTCGAAAGCCGCCCGCGAGATCATTCTGCAACACCATGAATACGCCGACGGCAGCGGTTATCCGCAGCAACTACGGCTGGAGCGGATCGCGCGTTTGGCACGCATCGCCTGCATCATCAACGCCTACGATAAATTATGCAATCACCCAAATCCAGCCGAGAGTCTGACACCGTATGAAGCGCTGGCGTATATGTTTAAGCAGCAGCGCAAACTATACGACCCCGCCATACTGAATATGTTCATCCGTTGCATGGGCGTGTATCCGCCCGGCACGCTGGTGGAACTAAGCGATGGCACGCCCGGCATGGTAGTCTCGAATAGCGCCGGCATGCCTTTGCGCCCCAGCGTCTTGATCTACGACCCCAGCGTCCCCAAAGACGAAGCCATCATACTCAATCTCAGCGAAGAACCGGAACTGAGCATACGCGCCAGCCTGAAAGCCAAACAATTGCAGCCAGAAGTCTACGCCTACCTCAGCCCGCGCCAGCGCATGAGCTATTTTTTCGAGAGCAGTAAAAGCACTAGCCGCAAAAACTAAACTAGCCGCCCTGCCAACGCGCATATCCCATGCGGCTCGCAGGCCTATGTGCTTGAAGAAGCGCATGGGATATGCGTGTTGGCAGAGGTGCTTAAATTGATGACGATTTGAGGGTTTAGGGGGACTAAGGAATACTGAAATCTTGCGCGTTGACACGCCAATTGAGCGGTGTATTCAAATCCAGATTACCCGCTGCCAGCCATTTACGCGGCCCGTCTTGCACTCGGTCTATATTTCCCTTGTGTGCCTCCTCACTTTCCATAAACGCGACACGTTCGTCCATGAAGGCGGACAGATAGCTAACTTCATTCCCGCCCTGTGCTGGGGTGGGGGATTTTAAGATTGCTCTGGCACGAAATTTTTCCACTTCGTCCATCCCGTGCATAACTGCAGCGTCGTAATAAATGAATTGCCCAAGTGCGCGTAGGCCATCTTTTTTCCCCTCGCTTACCGATGGATTGAAATAGCTGTCATCGCGTTCCTTTATTTGTGCAGCTTGAAAAGCAGGCAGCGCGGCTTCACGTTTCCAGTCCGCCGGAAAATCAGGATCCAGCCTCTCATGTGACTCACTACCATTGACCAGCTCCAGCGCCGGTAAATAAGATGCGAGACCATTACCAGGATATTGGGCTGTGTATTTTTTCACGATAGCTAGCATGTCACCTGTACCAGAACAAAAGCCAATTATCCCGGCAGTGTAGCCACGCTCATCTTTGATGTCTTCTATGTATTCGAACCTGGTACGCCAGAGTAAAGTACTGTTTTCTGCCGCAGCTACAATTTGTTGAGCATGCTCTTTTTTAGTCGCCTCGTTGAGATCGACAGAGTTAGTCCTAAGTTTCCCCGCAAGTGCCTGCGCTTGTTGCGTGCCCTGTTCCGATACCGCCCCGCCGCCACAGGCAAGCAAAGCGCTCGCACTCAATAAGCTTAGGCTCAGGTTAAGAGCGACTTTCCTTAATTTTGTATTCATCAAACTATTCTCCTCTGGATAAATTTTCATCTTTGATTTATAAGATTTTTGATGGGAAATTTATCCCATCAAAATCTATCCTACCTATCCCATACTTGCCAGTCGATCCGGATATCTACTGATGTCTTTAGGTAAATCCACTTGTGAAAATTGAGCGATCGACTTGCACACACTAAGTGAAACAATTCTAGATTACCCATGCCAGCGCGCATATCCCATGCGGCTCGCAGGCCTATGTTGCGAATTCAAGTTCGAAATGCGACGGAATTAGGTGTTAAATTAAATAGTACTTCATGTGGCGTTTTGTAGCCTAAAGTTTTTCTGGGGCGATGATTCAGGCGGTCTTCAATGTGTTGAATGCGCGCCCTGGAAAGTGTCTTCAGACGCATTCTTTTTGGTATGTATTGACGGATCAAACCATTGGTATTTTCATTGCGGGAGCGCTGCCGAGGGCGACCAGGATCGGCAAAGAAGACCGGTAAGCCCATGTCTTTGAAGTGCGCAAATTCACAGCCATTATCTAAGGTCAGTGAAAGGCCGGGTAATCCATTGAGTTCCTTACCAACCGCAGCGGCAACAGTGATGGCCGTCTTTTGCAAGACGGGCGAGATTTTGGTGTACAAGCTTTTGCGTTCGACCAAGGTGAGTAGGCAGTGATGATGTGACTGTCCGCGGATGGTGTCGCCCTCCCAGTGACCGGCAATCTCTCTTGCCAGCGCGTCTTTGGGACGCTGTCGAATACTCTTGCGACCGGCCGGATAGCTAGATTTGGCGGGCTTCCAGACCTTGGCAAGCTGATAGCGACGTAATTTTTTATTCAAAGCACTCTTGGTACGCCGTATCCAGTTGTAGATCGTTTGATGACTGATAGACCAGTTCTCTTCGCTGCCAGCAATGCGCAAACGTGCGCTGATTTCGTCTGGAGACCATTCCTGATTTAATAAATGTCGCACCAGCGGCCAGATTTCTTTCGGTTTGGTTGGATGATTGGCCGCGCTTTTGGCAATACGTTTAAGCGTTCTTTCATTGGACGCGAGGGCGTTGTATTTTTGATTTACTTTGCCTCGCTTGATCTCGCGATAAATGGTTGAACGATCTACTCCAACTACTGTGGCAATCTTGCTTACGCTGGTTTTTGACGCTAGCAGGCGTTCAATTTGCGAGCGCTGTTTAGCTCTGAGGTGAGTAAATTCCATTGCGATTTCCTTGGGTTAAGAACAATACAAAGGTACTCCTGTAACGAGTAAAATCTTTGTATTTCTATCCTTATGCCGTCGCAATTCGAACTTTAATTCGCATATGTGCTTGGAGAGGCGCATGGAATATACGTGAGCGGGCAGGCCACCTTTGGATTTCTAACGTGGATCTGCGTTTCCGATCTTCGCTGTGGCTCTGCTGCTGAGGCACAATCACCGGCATCTTTACCTGCACGCCCTCGCTTATCGGTAAAACTACTTGGCGCACCGGGTAGAAATCTGGATTGCTGATTTTTTTCAAAACTTATACACTGCCTGGCAATCGCGCGTAGGCAGCTGTTAGCGCTCTGTTCCAAGTTCCCCGCGCTCCCCAAGACGCGGGTTTTTTTGTTGGCGCTACTTGGCTGCCGCAGGCATTTCCCGCAAGCGCGGGTTTAGGCTTATCATGCCTTGCTCTGCCCTACTCTGCCTGTTCCGTTTTGAAATTAAGGATATTTAGTGATCAGCCCTTCCCTTGCTTTACGCCGCAGCCAGTTAGCGGTGGCCACGCTGTTTTTGGTTCTGGGTTTTAATTTCAGTAGCTGGGCTTCACGCATCCCCGCTTTAAAAAACCAATTGGCTTTGAGCGCCGCCGAGGTCGGCGTGCTGCTGCTCGCGTGTGGCTTGGGTGCGGTATTTTCTTTTCCTGTCACGACCGTTTTGCTGCAGCGTCTGGGCTCACGCCGCCTGTGTATGCTGACTGGCGCTTTGCTGCCGCTACTACTGCTCAGCCTGGGCTTAGTCCAGAATTTGCAGATTGCGATGCTGGTGATGGCGCTAGAAGGGCTGGTGGTGAGTTGCTTGAATGTGGCAATGAATGCGCAAGGCGTCGCGGTGGAAACGCTGGGGCAGCGCGCCATCATGTCGCGCCTGCATGCGGTATTTAGTCTGGGCGGTTTGCTAGGCGCCTTGTTTGCCTCGGCGATCACTAGTTTTAGCGCTAGCCTGTTGCTGCATTTTGCGCTGTGCGCGGCTTTATTGTGGGCTGCGGTAATACTGGCGCTACCGTATTTGGTCGCAGATACCTTGCGTGCGCCTAACAAAGCGGTTTCTGAGACCAAAAGCGGCTGGCGCATCGCCTGGCCGAACACGCTGGCCTTGTGGTTGGGCGCTATCGTCATGTGCGGCACGGTAGTCGAAAATTCTATGTCAGATTGGTCGGCGCTGTATTTGAAAGAGGTGGTCAGGGTGGCCCCAGAATTAGCCCCCTTGGGCATCGCCTGCGTCTCTGGGGCGATGTTACTGGCACGCTGGTTTGGTGACGGCTGGCGCATGCGCTGGGGCGCGCAGCGCATGCTCACTATCGGTGGCGCATTAGCTGGTAGCGGGCTAGCCATGGCCTTGTTACTCGGCGGCCTGATCCCGGCCTTGCTCGGCTTTGCCCTGGTTGGTTTAGGGATAGCGGCAGTGTCGCCCTGTGTGTACACAGCGGCGGCCAAAAATGGCCCGGTGGCATTGGCATCGGTGACCACCATGGGTTCTATCGGCGGTCTGATGGGACCGCCGATGATCGGCTTTATCGCCCACGCCAGCAGTTTTTCCTGGGGCATGGCAGTGATTGCGCTGGCGGCATGGCTAGTCGCCGCCGGCACCTGCAAAGTACGCTGGGATTAAACCACCGGTTTATATGCGCAAACGGATGCCGGCTTTGGCAATTTTTTTCACCAGCAAAGCCAATACCAATGCAAAACCTAGCGCATACAGCACACCTGGCACGGGCTTATTGAGTATCGCTGGCAAGTTCAACTCCGCTAGCTGCAGCGCAGCACCGAGGATAAATGGGATCAGGTAAGCGATCAAAGGATTCGCGGCCACCGGCGCTAATAAGCGCGGCAAGACGGCGTGCCCAGCTACATCGATCCAGCGATACAGCGCGCAAAAAATCAAGACGCAGATCGCGGCACTGTATAAGACCCAACTCGGTGTCGCATAAATTTTAGAAATCTTATATTCAGGCCGCATCAGGGTAGCGAGCACAGCCAAACCTATGGCAAACACAATGGCAGCGGTAAAGCGTTGCCGATTATTTTTCTGTGCCGCCTGATTAAAAAATATTAACGCAGTAATGCAGCCGCACAAGACCAACGCCGTATGAGAAAAATGGCCAGGTTGGCTAAACAGGGCTGCTAACACAGGCTGCGCTGCGATCTCTGGCACAGCATGCGCAACAAAATAGGCGAGACACAGCGCAAGGCAAACAAACAGTAAAGGCAGGCGGCCACGGCATAGTTGAAAACAAATACAGGCGATCAGATACGCCCAACCGATCAAACCCAGAATACCCCACCATTGCGCAGTCATACCATCTTGCCCTTCAGCGCCGCCGTGATACAGCAGCGCCAGCACCAGCAATATGCCCATGCCCGCCACGCGCCACGGCATACTCAGTGCAGGCCCACCGCTGACACTGCCCCAGATCAAAAACGCTGCCAGATAACTAAGCAAGGCCCAGGCTGCGATTGGTAGCAACATGCTGGCACTGTGATAGCCATCCTCGGCATTGACCATAAACACGCCTATCACGACCAAACCCAAGGCACGTTGCAACACATGGCTTAGCCGCTGCCACCAACTGTCGCCTAAAGTCAGTCTTTGTTGCAAGGCGAAGGGAATCGACATACCGACAATAAATAAGAAAGCCGGGAAAACCGCATCGACAAAACTCATCGCATCGGCGTCGGCTGGCATGTGTTTCATCCAGCTCGGCAAGCCCTGCACGCCGCCCCACTGATTGACGATAATCATGACCAGTACCGTCAAGGCCCGAAACACGTCGATAGAACTGATACGCCCGCTGCGCAGTTGCAGCTTGGCGTGGTTGGATGATGCAACACTCATCGATATATCCTTCAATTTTGATAGCCAGCGCCTCGCGCTGGAAGTGCAAAAGCGCGCTCCTGATAAGGGCGCGCTTTTTAGAGATTTTTTAGCTTACGCCAAAAAAATAATGATAACCCGTTTAGTAATCGACACCAACTCTCACCCCATACACGCGTGGATCATTCCAGGTCGCTTTGACAAAACCGCCGCCGTCAGTTGCGGAATTTTTAGTCATGCTATTGGTCAGATTCAAGACATAGGCTTCCACATGCCAATTCTTAGGCGCGATCAGCTTGATTGAGGCATCGACCTTGGTGAAGGCCGCTTGCGCATCCGAGATATGTGAGTTATCCAGATTACGCAAAGTGAAGTACATCTTGTCTTGCCACTTCATAGAGATCCAGGGAACGATCACATAATTATTCTCAAGCACAAAGTTTTGCGAAAAATTCAAACCGAGAGTGTACTTAGGTGCCAACGGCAAGTGATTGCCAGTGATGTCATAAATCTGACGGCCAGCCAGATTGGCATTGGCGCCAGTGTAAGCCTCGGGACAAGGCGCGGCACCGGTCTCGGCACGTACACCGCAATTCCAGGTATCGCTATACGATGGATAGTCTTTGATCTTACTGTTAATGTAAGAGAAAGATCCGCCCAGGCGTGCGCCCTTCCATGGTTTGTAATCCATCTCCAACTCCAGACCTGGGATATCGACTACGCCTACGTTGGTGGTCTGCCATTTTTCGACGATGGCACAACCAGGCTTATCTGCAGGACAGGGTCCATCAGTAATGATACGACTGGCAAAATAATTGCCCGTCACTTGCATGTCCTTGTATTTGCTATAGAACAGGGTTGCCGCCAGACTCAGGCGATTTTCCAGAAATTTCCCTTTGTAACCTAGCTCTAAGTTGGTGACGGTCTCAGGCTTATACGGAAAGAAGCTGTACTGCGGGCCAACCGGACCGCTGACGCAAGTGTGTTCGCCACAGATATCATCCCTGTCGCCAAATCCTCCCGATTTATAACCGGTCGACAGCGAGATATAGACCATATCGTTAGGAGTAATCTGCGCCATCAGGCCAAGACGATAGGTGAAGTGCTTCCAACTTTCCGAGTGATCGTTTTGCGCCGGTGTTCCATAATTGGCATAAGCGCCGGTTCCTGCCAGCGGCCCCATACCTGTCGTCAAATCAGCAGCGTTATGGGCGCGGAAATTGGCATCGCCTGGCGTGCCAGGCTGATACAGATTATTGTAATACGCAGGATTGGAACCGTCCCAACCGCCGTACACGGTGCCACCTTTGTCAGCTTTGCTATCCCAGCTATAACGGCCCCCGATCGTTGCGGTCCATTTAGGAGCGAACTTCCAATCGGCCTGCGCATATAGAGCCTTGGCATCGATCTGGCGATCAGGCTGCTGATAGTACTGACTGGTAGGGAAGCCAAACGGCGCAGTGACCAATTGCTCTTGCGCGTAATTGATCTGATTTTTTTCGTGCATCCAGAATGCACCTGCCACGTACTGCAGCGTATCAAAATTTTGCTTGAATTGTAGTTCATGCACATCCGACACATACTTAGAATCTAAAGTGCGCGAGGTATTGTCGATGACTGGCCAGATCGCCTGATCACTGGCATCTGCAGCCACCGGCAATTGCGCGGTGACCTGACTGGCCAGCGGGTGATAACCGGCATCATCATCGCTTTGTTGTTTGCGTTGCTGTATCGCATGCGCAAAACCGTACTCTATCTTGCTATTTTTGTTGAGATTCCAGATCACATTGGAACGCAGGGTATCGATAGACATGTCTATCATGCCTGGCACATTGACTTTGGCATCCCATTTGCCACCAGTGCAGGCAAACCGTGTACCTGCGGCTTGATCACAGTCTTTTAAGCTGATGTCACCGGCACCCGAATTTTGAAATTTTTCGTAAGACAGTGTCCACTCCAGATCCTTGCTGACGGCCCAGCGTGCCGACAGGCGGCCAGCCCACTCATCCTTATTATTATAGAAATTGGCCTTATCGACTTTTCTGTTCTGGCGTTGATCTACATCCGGGATGCCATCGGCATGGAAACCGTGATCGGGATTATCCACATCAGTAAAATCCTGAGTTTGATTAATCCAGCCATCGCGTTTCACTTTCATAAAGGTGGCACGTAGCGCCAAACTGTCGTTGACGCCAATATTTTGAACTACATTAATCTGACGTTGATTATAGCTACCGATATCGAGTTCGGTACTGCCATAGCTGCTGCCAAACTCCGGTTTGGCAGGGATAATATTCACGCTGCCGGCAGTCGAATTACGACCAAACAAAGTACCTTGAGGGCCGCGCAAGACTTCGACCTGCTCCAGATCAAACATCAGCGCCATCGCGCCTTGTGGCCTTGGTGAATACAGGCCGCCTACATGTAAGCCAACGGCAGGATCACCGATCTCGGTAAAGTTATTTGAACTCACACCGCGGATTGCCATCTGCACACCTGAATCGGCACCAGTGGAGATTTGTAAATTCGGCACAGATCCCGAGAGTCCACGCACATCGGTAATGCCAGAACGCGTCAGGCTTTCTTGTGTGATAGCGGTCACGGCTACCGGGGTTTGCAACAGAGATGTCGAATGGCGGGTAGCACTCACCTGCACTTCGGCAATTTGTTCTTTATTCGCATCGCTGTTCTTGGCAGCTTCTTGCGTCCAGGCTGGCATGGCAAGCAAGCCACAGGCACTCGCGACAGCGACACTCATCAGTGTTTTTTTTGTCCTCAGATGTAACATTGTCTCTCCTAAACTCTCATTAATTATGCTGGACCTTGGCGCTGTCTTGCAAAATACAGCGCACGCCATTTTTAAATTGCAGCTTTTTTTGATATTCAACTTTTGATACTGATTTTGAAAACTAGTGATGCATCGTTTGCTCAGCTTTAGTGCTAGCAATTTGCCTCAACTCGCAATTTATCTATTGCAGCCCGCAGCGACAATCCAGACTTCTACCCTGATCTATGAGTAAATCTACTTACTTAACACTTATTTTGATGCTTTCGCGAAATTTTTATGCCATAAATTTCGCGCCTGTGGCCGCAAACTCAGAGGGAAATGAGTAAATCTACTTAGACACTAAGGTAGATCTCTGGATTGTCACTAAGCGCGCTGCACTTTAGACTCAGTACCAGCCTCATTGTGGTGTGCACGCATCAAATCAAGCGAGATGCCTGCTACAGACATTACGCAGACATTGCGCAGACATTAATGAGTGCCCTAAAAATAGAATAGACTAGCCACCAAAATGGGCTAAAAAAAACCAGCCAGGAGACAGCATGATTTGCAGCCCTAAGAACATCAAAAAATTAAGTAAACCCGGCAAGCTGAAACTATTTCTGCTTAGCTTAACACTCGCGTTGACAGCGCCAGCGCTGCAAGCAAGCGAACTCAATATCTGGGTCATGGCAACGACCGAACAACAACAGAGCGACATGAAAGAGTTGCTGCGTCCCTACCTGGCGAAAAACCCCAGCCTGCGTGTCAATGTCACGGTTTTGCAATGGGAATCAGCATGGACCAAGATAACGGCAGCGGCAGCTTCTGGCCAGGGGCCGGACTTATTAGAGCTAGGCACCACCTGGGTCGCCGCGATTTCATCCATGGGTGCACTAGAACAAATCAGTGATGCACAACAAGCCAGCGTCGGCGGCGCCAAAGCCTTTTTCCCGGCGGTGTGGAGTTCCACTCACCGTTACGACGAGCAAAAAATCTACGCTATCCCTTGGTATGCAGAGGCGCGCGCTGCGTTTTATCGCACCGATGTGTTTAAAGCTGCCGGCATTAATCCCAGAGATGCCTTTGCTAACTGGGGCAGTTTTAAACAAGCCATGCAAAAAATCAATGGCCAGGTGATCAATGGGAAAAAAATCGCGGCACTCGGCTACCCTGGCAAAAATGATATGAGCGTAGTGCACAATCTGGCGCCATGGATCTGGAATGCTGGTGGTGATTTACTCAGCGCTGACAAGAAAAAATCCACCATCAATTCGCCAGAAGCCTTGCAAGCGATCAATTACTACACCAGCTTTGCGGTCGAAGGTCTGGTACCTATGGCGTCTTTAGAAAAAGATTCGGCACAGATAGATACCGGTTTTTTTAATGGTCAATACGCGGTTATTTTTACCGGGCCGTGGATACTCAAGCCTTTAAGCACGCCAAAATCCAAAGGCGGGCAATTAGAAAGTGTCACCGCAAATAATTTTTCGGTAGCACCCTATCCTGCCGGACTAAAAGGACAGCAAACCTTTTTTGCAGGCTCTGATCTGGCCATCATGAAATCATCCAAGAACAAAGAAGAATCATGGAAGTTACTGAGCTATCTGGTCAGCCGTGAAGCGCAAGTCAATTACACCAAAATGTCATGGATGCTGCCTACCCGCATCGATGCGGCCTATGACCCCTCGTTGATGGCGAACCTACACTACGCCGAATTCGTTGGTCAGATTAAGAATGGTCGCCACTACCCGTCAATCTCGGCCTGGGGCCCGCTGGAGTCTGTCTATCTAAAAAATATAGGCAGCATGTTTGATATCGTGGCCGGTGTCAAAGGCAAATACTCCAATCTCGCCATCAAACAAGCCCTAGATGCGACTGCCAAAGAAGCCAACGAAGTGCTGGCGGAATTGCAGTAGTCACAGCGTCGCAAGCCTAACAAATAAATAGCGCGGCTGCCGTGACTATAGAGTCGCGCACTCGATTTGCCGCAGTGACGCTGCACGACTCACTATCTACCTATTATTTACACTCAAGAGCTACTCGTGCGTAAAAAACCCTTTCATGCCTTTCCGTATCTATTGCTATTGCCCGCAATACTGATGATGCTCGCCGTCAATTTGACGCCTATCTTGCAGGGATTGTATATGTCCCTGTTAAAACTGAATCAATACACCTTGAATCAATTTCTCGACGCCCCCTTCATAGGCCTGGATAACTATCGCCGCATTCTGTTTGAAGGACATAGTCCGATTCGCGCTGGCCTGGGTTTTGCGTTGCGCAATACACTCTTGTACACGCTGGTAGTGTCGATCGCCGCAATCGTGATAGGACTAGCCGTGGCGGTGCTACTCAACCGCGATTTTCCCGCTAAAGGAGTGGCGCGCACCTTGCTGTTATTGCCCTGGATCGTACCGTCTTACGTGGTCGGCAGCTTATGGGGTTTTATGTGGCAGCGCGATGTCGGTATCGTCAATGTGGTGTTAGTCGATTATTTGCATTTATTAGACGAAAAACCATTTTGGCTATTGGGTGCGAATAGTTTTTGGGCCATAGTCATCCCTACCGTATGGCGTGCCTGGCCTGTCATGATGCTGCTATTTTTAGCTGCTTTACAAGCCGTACCGGAAGATCAGTACGAGGCCGCAACGCTTGATGGTGTCAGCAAATGGGGGCAGTTTTGGCACATCACCTTACCGATACTAAAACCGGTGATCGTGATTCAATTCATGTTCCAGTTTATCGACAATGTGTATTCCTACAATATCGTTTCCATGATGTTTGGTGGCGGCTATCCCGGCGAATGGGCCGACCTCTTAATGCCTTTACTAACCCGCCAATCCTTTAGTTATTGGATGTTTGGTCAGGGTGCGGCAGTCTCTTTCATCATGATGACGCTGATGCTGATCTTTGTCGCTGTGTGGATGCGCAGTTTTAAACGGAGTCTGGCCAACGATGAATAAGCGTAAACAAAATTTGTTATTAAATGCCCTCACCTGGGCGGTGGTGTTGCTCAGCCTGCTGCCGATTTTCTGGATGGTGCTGTCCTCTTTGCGCAGTTTTGGCGAAATCACCGAAGGTGCACAACTAAGTTCAGAACAAGCCCTGCATTGGGAGAATTATCGCGACATGTGGCTCAACGTCGATTTTCTGAATTATTTCCTAAACAGTCTGATCGTGTGTGGCTGGACCACTTTGTTTGCCACCATGTTCGCCACCTTTGCCGCCTATGCACTGGCTCGTTTTCGTTTTCGGGGTTCGGATACCGCCAGCATTGCCATTACCGTGACCCAGGTGATACCGGGCATGCTGTTTTTCTTGCCGCTGTATATGTTGTATAAAAATATGGGCGAATCCTGGGGTATTCCCATGCTCAATACTTATCACGGCCAGATATTTTTATATGTTTCCTTGTTTACACCGGCCAGTATCTGGATCATGCGTGGGTTTTTTATGTCCATCCCGCGCGAACTGGAAGACGCAGCCATCATCGATGGTTGCTCACGCTTCGGTGCCTTCGTCAGGATAGTGCTGCCTATCAGCGCCCCTGGCATCATTGCTACCGCCACCTTCATTTTTTTGCTGGCATGGGATGAATTATTTTTTGCCTGGATGCTGACTAGCTCGGCGGAGGTGCAAACCATACCGGTGGGTATCCGTCTGTTTAATGGCCAATTTCAACATCGCTATGACCTCATGATGGCGGCCGCAACGGTTTCTACCTTACCCGTGCTTTTGGCTTTTTTCGCCTGTCAGCGTTTCTTTATCAAAGGGTTGGCGGCCGGTGCAGTCAAGGGTTAGTCCCCGCCACGTCTAAAAATTCACCTATTTTTGTTTGGGAAAATGATGGCTTCAGTCACACTTAAAAACATCAGCAAAAGCTACAACAGCGATGTGCAAGTTATCCAGTCGGTTGATTTAGCGATCGCCGATGGAGAATTTGTGGTCTTTGTCGGCCCCTCAGGTTGCGGCAAATCGACACTATTACGCATGATCGCCGGGCTAGAAGATATCTCTGGCGGTGATATACATATAGGCGAAGTCCTGGCCAATGAGGTACATGCCTCAGAACGCGGAATTGCCATGGTGTTTCAATCGTATGCCCTGTATCCGCATATGAGCGTAGAAAAAAATATGGGCTTTGCCTTAAAAATGGCGGGCATACCTAAGGCAGAAGTGGCGCATAAGGTGAAGCAGGCCGCCGAGATTTTGCAAATGACACATCTGCTGGAGCGTAAACCGAAAGAACTCTCCGGTGGCCAGCGCCAGCGGGTTGCCATAGGCCGCGCCATCGTGCGCGAGCCAAAAGTATTCTTGTTCGACGAGCCACTCTCGAATCTGGACGCTTCTTTGCGCCAGAATATGCGCATAGAACTCTCTAAACTGCATAAAAAACTTGGCACCACCATGATCTACGTGACCCATGATCAGGTCGAGGCGATGACCTTGGCTGATCGTATCGTCTTGTTTAATGCTGGCGTGGTACAACAAGTCGGTAGCCCTTTGGCGCTGTACGACCATCCAGCCAATCTATTTGTCGCCGGTTTTCTGGGTGCCCCAAAAATGAATTTTTTGGACGCGAGTCTAGTCACCGCCAGTGATACGGTGGCGCATCTAAGTCTGGACAACGGCAGTACCGTGATGGCCTTGGTTAATGCCAGTCATGCCGCCGTTGGATCGCAAGTAAAATTAGGAATTCGCCCAGAATACCTGAGACTAGCGGCCGCCGGTGAAAGCGCTGCCATCAAGGCCAACGTCAGCCTGATAGAGCATTTAGGCGATCAAATTTTGGTTTATCTGGAAGTGGCTGGCATCCAAGAAACTCTGTGCATGAAACTATCCGATCGCAATACCACTTTAGCTTATGGCGTTAGCGTAGGCATACATCTAGCGCCCGAACATTGTCTGGTATTTGATCATGCCGGCAACGCTTATCCACGTCTGATACAAAGCACATGAAAATTCTCCACAATCATCTAGGCTATCAAAGTCTAGCGAAAAAAAAGGCCCTGCTGCTTTGCAGTGAAAAAGATCTCAATACACTGTCAGCAATGCAGTTTTCTGTGATCGATGCGGATCTTAGACAGATCGTGTTTCAGGGGCCGTTAACAGCGCTGGGTGCGGTTGCGCAATGGCGTGATTGGCTATTTTTTGAAGCAGACTTTAGCGCCTTACAGCAAAGCGGTAAATTTTCCCTCCTGGTTGACGGAATCAGCCCGCCCCTGATGTCGCAACCATTTGCTATTGCTGAGGCGATTTATGATGGCCAACATATTTCGGATCTGGTGCATTATTTAAAATCACAACGTTGCGGTGGCATGTTCGAGGCGGCCGATTATGCGCGTCCAAAGCTCGGCAGCGCACAACGTGTGGACGTGCACGGTGGTTGGTATGATGCTTCCGGCGACGCCTCTAAATATTTGTCGCATCTGTCCTATGCCAACTTCATGAATCCACAACAAACCCCGCAAGTGGTGTGGAATCTCTTGGATGGCTATGCCCGTATGCCCAGGCAATCAGTCTGGTTAGAAGACCGCATGCTGGATGAAGCACTGCATGGAGCTGATTTTTTGATGCGCATGTTAGACCCCGCTGGCTATTTTTACATGACCGTATTTGATCGCTGGAGCAAAGACGTAGAACAGCGCGACATTTGCAGTTACACCACGCAGCAAGGGCATAAGTTTGACAGCTATCAATCCGGCTATCGTCAAGGTGCCGGCAGCGCGATCGCCGCATTGGCACGTGCCAGCCAGTTACAGCGTGATGGCAGCTATACGCGCGGCGCCTATCTGACTGCAGCCGAACGCGCCTTTGCCCATCTTGAAGTGCATAACACTAGCTATTTGGATGACGGCACAGAAAACATCATTGACGATTATTGCGCGCTGCTGGCAGCCTGTGAATTATTCGCCGCCACCGCAAAATCGGTATACGCCTCGGCAGCCGAGCGGCGTGCGCAGAATTTGCTGAGTCGTCAGAGTGAGGCTGGCTGGTTTTGGGCGAATGATGAAAAAACCCGTAGTTATTTCCATGCGGCCGAAGCTGGTTTACCTTACCTCGCCTTAATGCGCTGGATGGAAGTCGCGCCAGAGTCGGCCATGTTCACGGCCTGCATACACGGCTTGCAAATTGGCCTGCGCCACGAAATTGCGATTAGCCTGCATGCAAGCTCCAACCCCTTCCGTTATCCACGCCAGCATGTGGCGATGCCGGGTCAGGAAGGGCGCAATCAATTCTTTATTCCGCATCAAAATGAAAGCGGCTATTGGTGGCAAGGCGAAAACGCCAGACTGGGCTCGCTGGCATCAGCGTCGAAATTGGCTAGCAAACATCTGGTCGCAGATAAGCAACTGTGCGCAGAACTGGAAGAATATGCCAGCTCTTGTTTGGATTGGATTTTTGGTTTTAACCCTTTCGATGCCTGCATGATGCAAGGTCTCGGGCATAATAATCCTCAGTATGCCAAGGGCTTTTGGAACGCTCCTGGTGGCGTTTGCAATGGCATCACCTCTGGTCAAGACAATGAGGAAGATATCGATTTCCGTATGCCTGAGCAGAGCGAACCTATGCATTCATGGCGTTGGAGTGAGCAATGGATACCGCATGGTGCCTGGTTATTTCACGCACTGGCGCAGCAATTACCGAGTGAGGAGCCGTGATGAATCAGGTAATTGCCTTTGATATCGGCGGCACAAATAGCCGGATCGCCTTATTTGAAGACGGAAAAATAGCCTGGCGTGACGAGGCGCCAACTCCAGCCCAGCTAGGGCCGAATGCGATGTTAGAAACTATGCTGGGTTTGTATGCGCCCATCAGCACGATAGAGGCACCGATAGGCATAGCCTTTGCTGCGCTCATCGTGGGTGAGTGCATACACACCGAGAATGAAAATATTTTGCGTGGATGTAAAAATTTCCCTCTGGCTAGCGCCTTATCAGAAAAAACCACGCATACAGTGTCCCTGATCAACGACGCCCGTGCCGCAGCCTGGGGTGAATATGTTTTTGGCGCAGGGCGCGGCTGCCAACAGTTTCTTTTTGTGACAGTCTCGACCGCAGTTGGTGCTGGCCTAGTGTTAAATGGGCGCCTGCATTTGGCAAGCAATGGCTATGAGGCCGAACTAGGCGAAACCCTCACGGAGAACGGTCAGATGCTGGAAGATCTGGCCTCAGGCAGCGCCTTAGCTAAACTGGCCCTAAAAAATGGCTATGCGAATGCGCAATTATTATGCGATGCTGCCGATGCTGGCGATAGCAAGGCCGAGGCTTTGTATCGTAGCGGCATCCGGGAATTAGCAAAAAAAATAGCCGATTTGGTGGTCATGCTAGGCATACAAAAAGTAGCCGTAGGCGGTGGCCTTGGTTTGCGTGTCGGTTATCTGCAACGCTTAGAAGACGAGATAAAAAAATTCCCGCCCATCTATCAGTGTCAACTAGTCGCAGCTAGCTTGGGGCATGATGCTGGACTATACGGAGCGGCGGCTTACGCTAGCAAGCGCTGACATCGTTTTGGTGCTAGCTAAAATCGACAAGGGAATGTGGCTCATGCCTAAGGCAACAGACTATTTTTTGCGCAATCGCTGGCCGTGGTTAAGCGCCTCGATACTGTTGACCGGATTGCTGTTTGTCTCAACCACCTTGGGCTGGTACTGGTACACCGAACAACGCGCCGCTGCCGCCCGCCAATTATCTCTCGACCTGTTATGGCTGGAACAAAGCATCGCTGAGTCGCTGCAAGGAAATAAAAATATTCTGGCAAACTGGGCCAATGACTTACCGGCGAGCGCCGCTAGCAAGCCAGCATCTACAGCCAAGGCTTTAGAGGAATTTTCTTCGCGTATCGCCGGCATGATGAAAGAAAATCCAGCGCTGCTGTCTATCGACTATCTGGATAAAGACGGCGCCCGTCTAGCTGGTTTCCCCGCTTATACCGAGCGCCCGGAGCGGCTGCCCCCCTTGAGTGACCCCTTGATAGGCAACGCGATACGGCATAGCCGCGATTTGGACCTGAGCGTGTATAGCCAGGTAATCGAACAATATGCGCCACTCTGGGTACTGGTGGTGCCCGTGAAAAACGAGGACGAGCGCACTGGCATGGCAACTTACGATCTGGATCAATTGCTTTCGCAAAAGGTGCCTTGGTGGTTTGTGCAGCGCTACGATCTTAGCCTATTGGATCGCGACAATAAGCAATTATCACCACGTGATGGTAGCCAAGACGGCGGCAACAGCGATACGTATACCGATATTTACAAACTCGCTTTCGGCCCAATGAATAGCGGCCTGTCTTTACGCGCCAGCCCGCATCATCGCGGCCAATCGAAAACGCTGCTGGCCTGGCTGGCAGTGGCGGTAGGCTGGGACTACTGGTGATTTTTTTACTCAGGATTTTACAGCGCTGGTTAAGAGAAAGACAGGCGGTACAACATGCATTAGCCAAGGAGCTTCGATTTCGTGAAGCGATGGAGCATTCCTTAGCCACCGGCCTGCTGGCATTTGATGCCAAGGCTAGCATCATTTACGCCAATCCGGCACTGTGCAAACTGCTGGGATTAGCGCAGCAAAGCTTGTTAGGCTGTAGCGCGCCTTACCCGTTTTGGCCGAGTCTGCAAACAGATAGTGGCGTGCAATGTGAACAGGCGCATCTTGCCATGCTAAATGGCGACAACCCAGCGAATGGGCGCAATCTTCATCATGTTAAAAATTCTCGGCAAGTCGTCCTCCATCAACGTGCGCAAAGTACTCTGGACCTGCGCCGAAATTGGTATCCCTTACCAACTCGAACAATGGGGATCCGGGGAACAGGCGACCGATACGCCTTACTTTCTGGCGCTCAATCCCAACGGCATGGTGCCGGTGATACAGGATGAAGGCGAGACCTTATGGGAATCGAATAGCATTTGCCGCTATCTCGCCAACAAACATCAGCGCAGCGATCTGCTACCAGTTGATGCCATGGCTAGGGCGCAGGTGGAGAAGTGGATGGACTGGCAGGCCACCGAGCTGAATAACTCCTGGCGCTATGCCTTCATGGCACTGGTGCGTCGCAGTCCGGCGCATACCGACCCCGTCGCACTAGCCGCTGGCGTGGAACTATGGAATCGCCACATGGGCCTGCTCGACGCACAACTGGCCAGCACCGATGCTTACGTCAACGGGGCGACATTCACACTAGCGGATGTCGTGCTTGGCTTATCCGTGCATCGCTGGATGGCGGCACCTCTGGAGCATCCACCTTTACCTGCGGTGCAAGCGTATTATGAACGCCTGAGCCAGCGCGAGGGATACCTGCTGCATGGCAGAAACGGGCTGCCATGATCACCCCTTACCATCGGTAGCGCGACTCAACGCGCATTCAACAAGAACTCACCGTCCATCCGTGCAACACCTGCGCTCACCAACTCAGCGGCTAACTGCATAATCAGCAGATCGACCGGCGTCGCCAGTTGCCGTGCCGCGGCCGCCATCAGACGGCTGCCACGAACGTGACTGGCGACTTGTTGCAGCGAGAATTTTTGCCTGTCCAGCAGCAGGAAAGCGATCAAGACCTTGAGCGCATTGCGGGCATTTCGGCTACCGTCGGCCATCAGGTAATCAAGCCGGCTGCGCGCCCTGTCTAGCGCCGCAGCAAGCCCGGTGAACGGCGCGCCGTGACCGGGTATCACCAGGCGCGGGGACAAATCTGAAATCAATTGCAATACCGCTGCCTGCTCGGCAAAGCCCGATTCGCCCTCCAGCTCGGGAAAGATCACGCCAAAACCGTGTTCCCACAAGGCATCGGCCGAAATCAGTATCGCTTCGCTGGCGCAATACAGCATCATGGAATGCGGATCGTGCCCCGGTGCCGCCATCACTTGCCATTCCAGCCTGGCCATCGTCAGCGTATCACCGGGCGCGATGCAAGCGTCATAAGCGAAGCGCTCGCATTGCTGACCGGTAGCCTGATAGGTGAGCGCTTGCTCATCCCAAACACCAACGGCAGCGGCATCTGCCTGCGGAATCAAAGTGCGGCAGCCATACGTACGCTGCAGCAAGGCGTTGCCACCACAGTGGTCGGAATGCAGATGGGTATTGATCAGGGTAGTCAGCGATCGGCCGTCGAGCGTCGCTTGCAGCAGCGCCAGCGTCTGCTCTGCATGAGTCAGGTAACCGCTGTCAACCAGCGCGGCGCTGTCGTCGTCAATCAGTAGGATATTGTTCGATGACAACCAGCCGCGCTCAAACACGTGCATGCCAGCAGGCAACACTATTGCACTATCCGACGTATGATCCGATGCCATCTGCGTCCCCGCTTAGCCGTATGAAATTTAGATGCTGGCAAACATGCGCTGTTTAACCTCGCGCCATACTTCACGCTTGCTGTCCGGACTAGCGGTACTCCAGGCGCGCAATTCATCGATAGAGCGAAAGCAACCGAGGCACCATTTGCGCTCATCGTCCATCTTGCAAACGCCGATGCATGGTGACGGTACTTCGGTGGCGTTGATAGACTGCGGGCTATCCGGTTCATATTCGTAAAGGATACTCATGCCACCACCTCTGTTGCGGCAACTATCATGTTCTGGGCGATCGCTGCGACCGGTGCGGCAGTCATGGCCTGCAACTGCGCCGGCGTCAGGCTGAACACGGCGTGCGGATGGCCGGCTGCGGCCCAGATGGTGGAATATTGCATTAAGTCCTGATCAATCAACATGACGGTTTTCTCTAAGTGGCCGATAGGGCAGACGCCGCCTATTGCATAGCCGATTTTTTCCTTGACGAATTTAGCGTCCGCCTTGCCTAGCGGGCCAACTATGGCCGCCACTTTTTGCTCATCGACGCGGTTAATACCGCTGGCAACCACCATCACGGCGGCATTATCAGAGAGGCGGCGAAACACGATGGATTTGGCGATCTCGGCGACACTGCAACCCAAACCGGCCGCAGCCTCGGCCGAGGTCTTGCCGCTTGCCGGCAACATGACGATAGGAAAAGGATGACCCAGGGCCTGCAGTAATGCGGCGACACGCTGTGTGCTGTCGGGAAGAAGTTGATCTGTGGTCATGACAAACTATGGATAAACATAAAAATGGAATCCATGTATAACACAACAGGGGCAGGCTTGCTTGCCGCCTGCCATTACTATGCCGCCATTGCGACCTTGCCACCCCAGCTCTTCAAGAGCTCCTGATGTTGTGGCGGCACCTCAAAGTATTTCATGCCGGCGCGATATTCGCTACCGCTCAGCAGCGCATACAGGCAAGTCGCCTTACAAATGACCTGGGTACGAACCGAAGCGTCATATTGATCAGGCACTTCCATCATCATCTGATAAGTCTGGCCATCTCTTAACAAGCGCTCGCATTGGACTTGTATGCCTCCACCCGAGAAATTAACGATTTTCGCCGGTACGATATTGCCGGCAGAGATCAAAATTGCGGCACGCCATGACACATTGGAACGGGGCTTGGAACGATAGTCACTCATGAAAAAAAAACACAACCTTAAGATTATTTAAAATATCAGTACCATTGTATCAATTTTTCCTTATCGCAACTTCACTGTATTAGTTTTTTTCCTGCTGAGACAACCATTCCAGTACACCCGATCCCGCCTGTTTGCCACTGGCAAAACAAGCGGTCAATAAATAACCACCGGTAGGCGCTTCCCAATCGAGCATTTCACTGGCGCAAAACAAGCGGTCTAAATAACCACCGCGATGACGAACATGCAAGCGCACGCCGTCGCTGCGCAGTCTATGCAGCCAGGCACGCAACAAAGGCGCAGCCTTCATCTCGGTAGGAAAAACACGACCCGAACTACCGACAAAGGTATCGATGCCCAAGCCATGCACCCAAGCGCGCAGCGCCGTTGGTGGTAATTGTTCTAGCGCCGCCTGCAATTGAGCCTGCGCCTGAGGTGGGCCATACCGAGTACAAAATGTGTCAAACGCTTCGCTATGGGTAATATTCATACCGCCGACCCCAGCCTGTAAAAATTTCCGTCCCAAGGAAGGCATGGCATCGTAAACATCGACCTGCACACCCGCACTACTGAGTACCTCGGCGGCCATTAGCCCAGCGGGGCCGCCACCAATGATAGCAACTTGCGGTGTGAAAGAGTCTGACATAGAAAGGAAATTTAATTTATGAAGGCGCTCATTTTAAGCCCTATGCTTGGTTTCTACCTAAGCAAGGCAGACTATCAACATGCTGAAATTTTTACTGCGCTACGCGCTTGCTCACTTATTTCAGATGGATTTCAAAGCAAACACCTGTCAGTCCTGATTCCACAAAAATCTCACCCCCGTGAGCCAGAATAATTGAACGTGTGATCGATAAGCCCAGGCCGGCGCCTTCACCATTACTGTGGCGCGAAGGATCGGCACGGTAAAAACGATCAAAAATATGGCTGATGTGCTCAGCAGGAATAGCTTCTCCCTGGTTGCGAATTCGAATAATGGTCTGTTGCTCTTTCTGATCGATAGAAAATTGTATATCGCCAGCAATGGGGGAATGGCGGATCGCATTCGATAAAAGATTAGCCAGAGCCCTGCGCAACATCAGTTTGTCGCCATGATAGTGACCCGTCCCCACCAATGAGAGCCGCAATTGTCGTTCCTCCGCCAGAGCATCGAAAAAATCGAATAATTTTTCTATCTCTTTGGCCAGATCAACCGCTTCTCGATTCAGCACGATCAAGCCATTTTCGGCCTGTGCCAAGAACAACATATCAGCGATCATGCGCGCCAGACGCTCATATTCTTCTACATTTGAAGCCAATACTTCACGGTATTCTTCCTCGCTGCGGGTACGCGACAACGCGACCTGGGTTTGCGTCATCAAATTGCTGATAGGGGTACGTAACTCATGCGCCAAATCGGTAGAGAAATCTTTTAACCGTTGAAACGAGTCCTCTAAGCGCGCCAGCATATTGTTCAGGCTTTCTGCCAAGTCCGCCAGTTCTACGGGTATCGCCTCCAAGCCTAGCCGGTAATTGAGACTATCCGCAGTCACCCCGGCAGCCCCCTGACGGATTGCCTGTAGTGGAGCCAAACCATGTTTTACTATCGCCCAGCCAAGTATACTCACCACTAAGGCGGCGATACCGACAGCCAGCCAAAGCGTCTTTCTGAAGGAAGCCATGAAATGTTCATGGTGGCTAATATCCACGGCGAGCGCGACCAGCAAGGGAGTGCTACCTGCGATGCCGGAAGGCAGCAAGGCCGAAATGCCGCGCATAGGAATACGCTCAGAGGAAACTGTTTGCTGCCAAGTTACCGGCATGGGATGTTTTTTGACTAGTCGTCTATCCAATAAACTCGCGGGAAATTGCGCATCATGGCTAGCAAAGAGAGTACTGCCGTCCGGCTGCAAAATCACCACCGACAAGCCATGGTGACCAACCAGGGAATCGTTGAGCAGGCCCGCCAAGTTATCCAGACCTGAGCTATCCTGGGTTTTATCCAGTAGATGCGCGACCAAGTCTAATTTTCCGCTCATCAACTCCATATCTTGCTCTATAAAATGCTCTTCCTCTGAGGCTCCAACCAATACACCTAGCATCAGTAACACGGTGGTAGAGAGGCAAGCGAAGAGTATAGTCAGGCGTAGAGTAAGGGAAATTTTGCGAAATTTTTGTACGTTTTTAATCATTATTTGGTGAGCGTCTGGATACTTGGTGGCTTAATAAATAAACGTATAGGACTTACTTAGGTTTCCGTGATGACCAATGCAGATGCACGATGCGCCACTGCTCATCAATTTTTTGCAAGACGGTGGTTTCTGTGCCTAGAATGGTGACATTCTTGCCTTTTATTTTGACCTTGGTTTCAGTCTCCTCCAAGATAAAGCTGAAATTCCCATCTTTTCTCTCAGTGTGTTGCCTAACCTTGCGGCTTGAGGCTTTGGCGAAGGCTATATCTTCAGGCAAATGATGTGCTGCATACTCAGCGCGAGATCGTTCTACATAACCTGACTCATAGATAGTGATCTCTGGTGATAATAATTCGTTTACTTTGGACTCATAGATCACCGCTAGGCATTGCGCGATAAAATTCGCTGACTACTTCGCTAGCTTCATTGGCGCTAGCGAGGCCGCTGAAGAGCCAAAAAACTAAGCATAAATAAGGCTTATACATCTTTTTTCACCCTCAATAAAAAATTTCTAGACTAAGCGAATGCCGTTTTTACACTAGCCTTAGTCCAGCTCATTCATCGTTTTCGTCGAAAACATAACCCATGCCTCTGACGGTACGTATCAATTTGCGTTCGAAGTCGTCATCGACTTTTGCGCGTAAGCGGCGCACCGCTACTTCTATGACATTGCTATCGCTATCAAAATTCATGTCCCAAATCTGCGAAGCAATCAAGGAGCGTGGCAAAACTTCGCCCCGTCGTCGCAAGAGTAATTCAAGCAAGGCGAATTCTTTGGCGGTGAGGTCTATGCGTTTTCCAGCCCGAGTGACACGGCGTTTGAGCAAATCTAACTCCAGATCGGCCACGCGTATTTGCTCCAGTTCCAGAGTACGGTTGCCACGCCGCAAGACGGTTTTTACTCGTGCCAATAGTTCTGAAAAAGCAAAGGGTTTCACCAGATAATCGTCGGCTCCTAGTTCCAGGCCCTTTACCCTATCCTCAACCTGATCGCGCGCAGTCAGGAATAGAACTGGCGTTTCGCAAGCGGCTGCGCGCATCCCCGCCAACACCTGCCAGCCATTTAATTTAGGCAGCATGACATCTAAAATCGCCAAAGCATAGTCGCCACTCTTAGCTAAATGGAGGCCGTCCACCCCATCGCGCGCTAAATCGACAACAAAGCCGGCCTCAAGTAGTCCTTGTTTCAGGTATTCGCCGGTTTTAAGCTCATCTTCAACCACCAGAATTTTCATAGATTTTCCAAAAAATCGATGGGCTCGATTATGCGCCCGACACGAGCAAGCTAGCACAAGATTACAAGAATGTAATCTTGGTGTCATCTTGTCGTTTGTACGCCCTCTTCATAATGAGCAGCATCGTCGCCCAATCAAGTTTGTCATGAAACCACTCAGTCTTTTACTATTTTTTTATAAGCACAAACCCAGTCTGGCAAGTATTTCGCTCAAAGCGGCTGCATTGGACGCCCGCGATACAGCCGACAATTGGACACCGGAGCCAGCTGCGATCAGCGTCAGTAGTCGTAACGACCGACTGAACAGCAATCTAGGTCAGCAAGAATTGAAGTCTTGCCGGGGCATGCCAGGATCGATGAAGCCAAGAATAAACGTGCGGCATTGCTAAAAAATTATAAGGCCCTTTTTACACTAGCCGGTAGGCCTCATCCTCCACCCCTCTGATCGCCTACAATCTCATCAACTAGCCAACTTGCGTGAATCGCTGCGGCGCAGTCGCGCCGGATCGCATACAAAGACGCCAACTGCGAAGGCCGCACCACAAAGACTAGCCGATGGCAGCCTGTTTATTCCTAAACCGGTACAGCGTCAGTTAGGCGTGCGTACGCAAGTGCTCAGTATCAGCGCACTGGCGGCAACGGTGGAGCTGAACGGCAAGGTGATTGCCGACCCCGATACCGGTGGCCGGGTGCAGGCGGCGTTTTCCGGCAGCATTGTGCCAGCGCCAAAAGGCATGCCGCTGTTGGGGCGAAAAGTCGTTAAGGGCGAGTTATTGGCGTATTTACGTCCGGTAGGCAGTGCCATCGAACGCGGCAATCAACAGGCGCAACAGGCTGAACTGGAAGCGCAATTGAGTATCGCCAGCCATAAGCTGGCGCGCTACGAACAGCTGACCGGGGCGGTGCCGCAAAAGGAAATCGAAGCGGCGCGCATAGAGCGTGACGCCTACCAAAAACGGCGTGACTTCGTCAGTGCCAGCATTCATGGCAACGAGCCCTTGCTGGCACCGGCCAGCGGTGTGATCAGCGTCAGTAATGTGGTCGCCGGTCAGGTAGTCGATGCCAGGGAAATTTTGTTTGAGATCGTCGATAGCAGCCGCTTGGCGGTAGAGGCGCTGGCTTACGATGCCAGCATTCCGGCTAACCTGATCTCGGCGACCGGATTGGCGGGCAGCACGGCGCTGGATCTGAAATTCATAGGCAGTGGCGGCCAGTTGCGTGAACAGGCCTTGCCTTTGCTGTTCCGCATCAGTAGTGCGCAAACGATGGTGGCGGTGGGTCAGCCGCTCAAGGTGATCGTCGCTACCGCGCAGGGCATCAAGGGGGCGGCATTACCGCGTGCGGCACTGGTCAAAAATGCCGCCGGTGAGAGCGTGGTATGGGTGCATACCGAGGCCGAGCGCTTCGTGGCACGCCGGGTCCGCCAGCAAGCCTTAGATGCCAGCCGTATCGCCGTCACCGATGGCCTGCATGAAGGGGATCGCGTTGTGATCGCCGCTGCCAGCCTATTGTCCGAGGTGCGCTGAAATGTTTGATTTCATTATCCACGCCAGCCTCAGGCAGCGCCTGCTGGTACTGGGCATGTCGCTGTTTTTGATCATCTATGGCGTATTCACGGTACGCCAGATGCCGGTGGACGTGTTTCCTGACCTGAATAAACCGACCGTGACACTGATGACGGAAACCGGCGGCATGGCACCGGAAGAGGTCGAGCAACTGGTGACGTTTCCTATTGAAGCTAGCATGAACGGCATGCCTGGCGTGAGCCGCGTGCGTTCGGTGTCCGGGGTTGGCTTATCCATCGTGTATGTAGAGTTTGAGTGGAATTCGGATATTTACCGCAACCGTCAGCAAATCGCCGAGCGTCTCAATCTGGTGCGCGAAGCCCTGCCGCCGGGTATCGTGCCGCAGCTAGGGCCTATCTCTTCCATCATGGGCGAGATACTGCTGATCGCCTTACCGGCTGATCCCGATAAAGTAAGCCCTATGTCGGTACGCGAATATGCCGACTGGGTGGTACGGCCTCGGCTGCTGACCATACCGGGGGTGGCGCAGGTGATCGCGATCGGTGGCGAAGTGCGGCAATACCGCGTCGAGCTGCGTCCTGATCAATTGCAGAGACTGGGAGTGGAGCGCGAAAAACTGGAAGCGGCCTTGCGCGATTTCGGCGCCAACACCAGCGGCGGATTTCTGGAAGCGCAGGGACGTGAATACCTGATACGCCAGATCGGTCGCAGCGCCCGTATAGAAGATTTGCAGAATCTGGTCGTCACCGTGAAAAACGGCCAACCGATACTGTTAAAGCAGCTGGCCGATGTCAAGATAGCGGCGGCGATCAAGCGCGGTGACGGCAGCTATAACGGCAAACCGGCGGTAGTCTTGTCGGTGCAAAAACAACCTTCGGCCGACAGCGTGAATATCACGCGTGAAGTTGAAAAAGCCATGACGGAATTGGATAAGAGCCGGCCCAAGGGTATGGAGAAACCTTCGTTCCTGTTCAAGCAGGCTGATTTCATTGAACACTCGGTCAACAACGTGGCAGAAGCCTTGCGCGATGGCGCGATACTGGTGGCGGTGATCCTGTTCATGTTCTTGCTGAACGTACGCACTACGGTGATTTCGTTGATGGCAATACCGGTATCGCTGCTGGCGACCGCCCTGGTGTTTCGCTATTTTGGCTTGTCTATCAATACCATGACGCTGGGCGGTCTGGCGATTGCCATCGGTGAGCTGGTTGATGATGCCGTGGTCGGGGTGGAAAACGTCTTGCGCCGACTCAAGCTCAACCGCGATCTGGCGCAACCGCGTCCGGTGCTGGAAGTGATTGCCAAAGCCACGCTGGAGGTACGCTCAGCCATCGTGTATGCGACCATCATCATCGTGCTGGTGTTTGTGCCGCTGTTTGTCTTGCCTGGAATAGAAGGGCGCTTGTTCACGCCGCTAGGCCTGGCTTATATCGTCTCCATTCTTGCCAGCATGATAGTTTCGGTGACGCTTACGCCGGTGATGGCGTATTACCTGCTGCCGCAGATGAAGCAATTGCATGCGGGTGATAGTCCGCTGGTGGTCTGGCTAAAACGCTGGGATGCGCGTTTGCTGGAATGGTCGTTCGCACATGCCCGCAGCCTCTTTAGCGCTGCGGTGGTGCTGGTGGTAGTGGTCGGTGCCAGCGTACCGTTTTTCCCGCGTGCCTTTTTGCCGCCTTTCAATGAGGGCACCCTGACGATAGGCGTCTTGCTTAACCCCGGCACCTCGCTGAGCGAATCCAACCGCATCGGCACGCTGGCCGAGCAACTGGTGGCGCAAGTGCCTGAGGTCATACAGCTAGGCCGCCGCACCGGACGCGCCGAGCTCGATGAACATGCCGAAGGCGTACATTCGACAGAAATGGATGTAGACCTGAAACCGTCGCAGCGCAGCCGTGAAGAAATCATTGCCGATATCCGGCAGCGTCTGGCGAGCTTGCCGGCGGTCTCCAACGTCGGTCAGCCTATCTCGCACCGGCTCGATCATTTGCTGTCCGGTGTCAGGGCCCAGATCGCCTTGAAAGTCTATGGCGACGATCTCGACACCCTGCGCGGCCTGGCCTCTGAGTTGCGCGATCGTCTGGCAAAAATACCTGGCGTAACGGATCTGCAAATCGAGAAGCAGGTCTTGATACCGCAAGTGAAAATTCGCCTCGATTACGAACAGGCGGCGCGCTATGGTGTAGCACCCGGCAATTTGCTGCGCAGCCTGGAGCAAATGATAGAGGGCGAGCGCATCACCCAGATTATCGAGGGCAACCGCCGCTTTGATCTGCTGCTACGCCTGCCGGAATCAGCGCGCAGTCCGCAAGCCTTGGCCGATTTGCTGATAGAAACCCCGGGTGGCTTTGTGCCGCTTTCCAAGGTGGCAAGCATAGAAGAGAGCGAAGGGCCGAATCAGGTCAGCCGCGAAAATTCGCGCCGCCGCATCGTGTTATCGGCCAATACCGACGGTCGTGATATGTCGAAAGTGATTGCCGATATCCGTGCCGAACTGGCGACTCAGCCTTTGCCGCAAGGCTATTTCACTGCGCTGGAAGGGCAGTTTCAGGCGCAGGAACAGTCGGCCCGCCTGATTGCCTTGCTGGCGCTGATCTCGCTGGCGATGATTTTTATGGTGCTGTACAGCCGCTACCGTTCCATGGCGCTGAGCTTCATCATTATGGGTAATATTCCGCTGGCGCTGATAGGTAGTGTTATTGCACTGTGGATTTCCGGCCAGCCATTGTCGGTGGCCGCTTTGGTGGGATTTATTACGCTGACCGGTATCGCTACCCGTAACGGCATACTCAAGATCAGCCACTACATCAATCTATGTGCCTTCGAAGGTGAAACTTTCGGGAAAAAGATGATAGTGCGTGGTTCGCTGGAGCGCCTGACGCCGGTTCTGATGACGGCGCTGGTGGCGGCTTTTGCCTTAATGCCGCTGCTGATGGCGGCCGATGCTCATCGGGTAAGGAAGTCTTGCATCCGGTGGCGGTGGTAATTTTTGGCGGGTTGGTTAGCTCTACCTTGCTAGACACTGTGCTGACGCCGCTGATGTTTTGGCTGTGGGGAAGCGATGTACACCAATTTCTTATTTTTTTGCAGTTTAGGACCATCTACCGGACCATCCCAGTGGGATTTAACCGCCGCCGCTTTCGCTACTTTGGCATTGGCGCGGCTTAGAAATTGCATGGAATTTTCCTGCGCAATCGCAGTACTGATAAAACAAGACACAAACAATAATACTGTCAGGCACTTACCTTGAATAGCAGTCATAATTCGGATTCTTCAGAGTGATCATCGAGCATATTGCACAAAAACACTGCAGATGCCCTACTAGGATATGTAATTTTTTTTACAAATTACGAAATAATTATCACCGAAAATTGTCTTATGCAAAGTAAAGTTTCGATATCGCAAGTAAGTGACTGAAGATTATTTGACTTAAACAATAGAAATATAAACTTAATTCGAAATATAAATTAAATACCAATTAATGCATTGTTTTTAGTGGCAATCATACGACATTTGTATTTTTTGCCACTTCATTCCCTGCTGAATTCCCTACTGCCAGCTTATCTCCCCTGAGCCACTGCGCTCTATCATGCGCTTGGCCGGCTTGCCGTAAATAGTGGTATTGCCGCTACCCAAAGCACGCACCGTGATTGCTTGCTCCGCAAACACTTGCACTTCAGATGAGCCGGAAGAAAATACGCTGACTTGTTTCGCCTTCATGGCAGAGGCATACAAATCACCGGAACCGGATAGCTTGAGATTCAATACTTTAGCCTGCCCTTTCAACCTGGCATCACCAGAACCTTGCAGCACCAATTCCAGGCTGTCGAGCTGTGTAAAATTCAATGCGATATCTGCGCTACCACTGGAACGCGCCTGCACCTGCTGATAATTTCCGTCAAAACCTAGGTCGCCGGAACCGGTCACAGACAACTCCAGCCGGCTCCCGTGAAACCCGCTTACCTGGCTATCGCCACTGCCCTGCGTCTGCAATTTTTCCAGCGCCGGCAAACTCAGTTCCACTTTCAATGGCTGACGTATCAGGACAATAATTCCGCGCGTACCAAGATATAAGGTATTGCCTTCCACCCTGCTAGTGACGCGAGGCAGCATATTCGCATCGCCCTTGATCAGCATGTGCGGCGTATCTCCTCGCTTAAGTTCCAGATCAATCGGCCCGCTTAACACGACGTTCACAATGCCCGTCTCAAGCGGGCGACTTTCACTGCTCACCAAGGCACTGGTATTACCAGTAACTGCGCCGGTAACTGCGCCGGTAGCCGCATACGCACGCATCAAGAGGGTACTGGCGGCGGTCAGTACTACCGCCAGTATCAGCATGCCCAGACCGGTTCGAAGGATGGTTTTCATTTTTGGGTCCCTAAATTGGTGGATGGATACGACAGGTTCTCAGGCAGCGGCAGTGACCGGAGCGCGCAACAAGGAGAAATTCCATTGCAGGTAGTTTTTCAATCCCCGGTAACTGCTGCGGGTCATCCATAAACTCAGCATCAGCAAGGCAATACCGCCCGCTAACAAGCCCAGCCCCTGAAAGGTGTTTTCACTTGTCACATGATTCTCGATCTCGACCTGAAATGTCGATGGAGCCGGACTTACCTGCCCGGGAATAGATACCGCAGAAATGCCGTCATCATCAACAACAATCCCCTCCGGAGAAATCACTAGCTTCACTTCTGGCTTTACCACAGTATCAGCGCCTGCCGCTGAGGCCATGGAACTGGTTGGTGCCTGGGACAAAGGAAGATCGAACTTGATTTGCGTCACGCCAGACAGGCTGGCCGCAGTAATCACGATACCGGCAACATAAAAGGCCAGTGAGCTGAGATAAGCCGCAAATAAGATGGCGCTATACATAAAGGCAGGAATTAACATAAAACAATTGAAGACCAGCACACCGAGCGCGCCAGGCAGCAGACTCGCGGCCTTGCTGACCGTGCTGCCGACTCTGGCACGGCGTATGCCGGCACGCTTTTGCGCGGCAACCAGGGCCGGTGCGGGCAGGCTAGCGACAATCTCCGCCTCGCTGCGACCGGCAAGCATGGCATCAATAAACTTTCCCTCGTACGACCACATGCAGTCTTCAATCGTGTCCGCCGGCAGCCCGTCCAACTCTTGCCGCAGTGCGTTCATGTATCCGGTCTTATTCTCGAATTTATTCCCGAACTTATTTTCAGTCTTACCCATAGTCTGCTCCCCAAGCCTTAGACGGCATAGCGCGATCCCGTATGTATCGCATGGAGTCACTGTAAATAGTCGTGGGACGCTGGGCTAGCGCAAAGAGACAATGCGCAGTTTACTGGGAATGGATGGCAAAATACGCGGATAGACGGCAAGCGCTGGTATCACAAGCTTCACCGGTAGCCTAAGCCTGCGCTTGAGCCCTTGCCAGAGGTTCCGGAGCCACGATGGGCAATACGATGGTAATGTGGGTTCCCTGTCCGGGTTGGCTGAGAATATCAATACTACCGCCCAACACTTCAGTGACCAGGTTATAGACGATATTCATCCCCAGGCCGGAACCACCCTGCCCTAATTTAGTGGTGAAAAACGGGTCAAATACCTTCTTCAGATGCGCCGCAGAAATACCTATACCATCATCATCAAAGCTCAAGCTGACCATTTCACCGACGCTGCGGGCGACCCTCAGCTGCATTTTTCCGGTGCTACGCTTGTCAAAACCATGGGTAATCGAATTACTGATCAGATTGGTCAGCACTTGTCCTATCGCGCCCGGAAAACTATCCATCTTGATGCCATCCTCAAGGTTTTTTTCCAGGGAAAACAGCGTTTTTTGATAGAGCGGTGCACTGGTCAGGATAATTTCATCAAGCACTTCACGTAGATCAAACTGGCGGCGCATGTCATTGGATTGATCGACCGCGACATGCTTGAAGCTGCGGATCAAGTCAGCGGCCCGGGTTAGCGAGCGCATCAATACATCGGTACCAAAGCCCATTTGACCGAGAAAAGTATCGAATGAACCGCGGCTGACCTTGCCGCCCTGCACCTCCTTGAGCAAACGCTGAGTCTCATCCTGCAAGGTGCTGGCAACCATGACACTATTACCTATCGGCGTATTGAGCTCGTGCGCAATACCGGCAACCAGCGAACCGAGAGAGGCGAGCTTTTCCGAGCGTATCAACTCTGATTGCATTTTTTTTAGCGTGCTCAACGCCTCTGCCAATTCGGCATTCGAGTGTTCCAGCTTTACCGTGCGGGAAGCAACCCTTTGCTCCAGCTGCGTATTGAGATCCTGCATTTGCTGTTCAATCTGGCGCTGCAAGGTGATGTCTTTCTGGGTCATGATGAACATTCGCTCAGCGTCACTCCCCGTATCATAGATGCGGGCAGACACCAGGCAAGTAATGCATTGACCGTCGATACGGCGAAATTTGGCTTCGTAGTCTTCGACATGCTGATCCTTCATCAAGCGCCTGACAAAGCCCAAACGCTGCGAATTATCGTACCAAAAATCAAAGAGCTTAATGTGCATTAAGCCGATTACCTGCTGCCTTTGATAGCCAAACAGATTCAAACAGGCATCGTTAATGGCATCGATACTCCATTTGTCTACATTAATCAGTAACAAAGGCACCGGCGAGCGCTGAAAAATTTCAGAAAACTGAAATTCGGTGTTGCGCAGAGCCGCCTCCGACTGCCGCAATTTACGTATTTGCGAACGTAAAATCCAGATCATCATGCAAAACAGCAAAAGCACCGAAGCGGTGAACAAAATGCGCTTTTCCATCCGGGAATAGTAGTCGCTCAATATGCTGTCAAAGTCGCGCCCGTATAACATGGTCAGCGCAAATCCCGCCACCTTACGATAGGTGTACAAGCGCGAAAATTCATCATCAAGCAATGAGGCATCCTCAAAATCACCTTCCTGCGGCATCCGGGCCAGGCTTTGCATCACCGGATATGCGGCGATATCACGGTCGACATAGCGTGCCTCGAACGGCGATCGCACGATCACATAGCCTTCATCGGCGATCAGGGACAGCATCGCATTGCTCTCTTTGGCGACCTTGGCATAGACATTGGCAAAATACGAGAGCCTGATGTCGGTACTGATAATCCCCATATGACGATGCTCCATATCGTACATATTCCGTGCCAGCGGCAATACCAACTGACTGTCATAACTGCTTTGATAGGGCCGCCCGATCACCGGCTGGGTATGCCCGGGATGAGCGAGCAGATACTGTATGTACTTTCTATCCTTGATATTGACCTGATGCGCCGGATAGTCAGGTGAGGTAATCCAGCTATTGCCGGATAAGTCTACGTATTGCAGCGCCTTGATAAACCGGCTGTCCTGCAGGTCATAGGCCTGCAACAGCTGGTGTATCGAGCTGTCATCGGCAGCCATAGTGCTCATGGCGCTGGCGACGTTATCGAGTTTTTGTACGCCGTCCTGTAGGGTTTGCGCCGCATGCTCTTCCAGGATACGCGCCGCTACCAGACCATTGGCACGCTCGGAAACCAGGGTCTGTTGCTTATCCTGCGCCAGGCTCCACCACAGCTGCGCCAGCACGACAAAAACAATGACGGCAAAAAATCCCAACAATACACTGTCGGCATTCATACGGCGCTTCAATTTGCTAGCGGTGCTCATACTAAGCGCTCCTGCTTCTGCTAAGTCATTCTGCCTATTTATTGAGCAAACAAGGGTTTACTAAAAAACTCATTATTGATTCTACAGAAACAAAGTGAAAGCTGCCCCTATATTCATCAGCTACTGTCCATCAACTACATATACCCTTCCCTTACATATACCCTTATATAACCCTATCCGGTAGCGATCTCAATTCCCCTCTTCGTGCCCTATCTGACGCGTCCCTCACGCCATGCCTGCAATAATTTCTCATAAGCGATAGTCTCACCCGCGGGCTTTTCATTATCGAGTTTTTTCCAGGGGGCACCCTTGTCGCTCAGATATTTGGCGGCATCGGTTTTCGGGTTGATCCTGGGGATGCAGGTTCGCATGCCAGACTCGCGCAGTTTCAGCATCATCTGATCCATTTCTTCGGCCAGCTTATCCATTGCAGCCTGCGGCGTTTTTTCTCCGCTGACGGCAAGCGCGATATTTTTCCACCAAAGTCCGGCCATCCTTGGGTAATCAGGGACATTACTACCAGTCGGCGTCCATGCCACACGCGCCGGGCTACGGTAAAACTCTATCAATCCGCCAAACTGAGCGGCATTGCGGGTGAAATATTCATGGCGAATATCCGAATCCCGGATAAACGTCAGCCCGACTATGGATTTTTTTAAGGACACGGTCTTGGAAGTCACAAACTGCGCATACAACCAGGCCGCAGCCATTCTGCCGGGCGGTGTACTTTTCAAAAAAGTCCAGGCGCCGACATCCTGATAGCCATTCTGCATGCCGGCTTTCCAGTACGGGCCGTGCGGCGAAGGTGCCATGCGCCATTTAGGCTTGCCATCGAGATCGACGGCCGCCAGACCTAGTTTGGTGGCACCTGCCGTAAATGCGCTATACCAAAATATCTGTTGCGCAATCTGTCCCTGCGCCGGAACCGGACCGGCATCGCCAAAAGTCAGATTCCGCGCCTCCGGCGGTGCGTATTTCTTCATCCATTCGAGATATTTAGTCAGTGCAAATACAGCCGCTGGCGAATTCGTGGCACCGCCACGCGCTACCGAGGCGCCCACCGGCGTACATTTGTCGGCAGCGATACGTATGCCCCATTCATCGACCGGCATACCATTCGGAATACCTTTGTCAGCAGCTCCCGCCATGGATAGCCAGGCATCGGTAAAGCGCCAGCCTAGAGAGGGATCTTTCTTGCCATAATCCATATGCCCATATATTGTCTTACCGTCGATTTCCTTCATCTCGTTAGTAAAAAAAATCGGCAATATCTTCATAGGCAGACCAGTTTTGCGGCACTCCGAGCGGGTATCCGTATTTCTCCCTGAAACGAGCCTGAAAATCAGGGCGCTCAAACCAGTCAGCGCGAAACCAGTACAGGTTGGCAAACTGCTGGTCTGGTAGTTGATATAGCTTGCCATCCGGTGCGGTGGTAAAACTGGTGCCTATAAAATCCTTCAGATCGAGGCCGGGATTGCTAAACTCTTTACCGTCACCACTCATATAGTCGCTCAGTGCGACGGTCTGTCCATAGCGATAATGGGTACCGATCAGATCGGAATCATTGACCCAACCGTCATAGGGAGAGGATCCTGATTGCAGGGCAGCTTGCATGCGCTCGACCAGATCCCCTTCCTGTATCACCTCATGTATTACCTTGATTCCGGTAATTTCAGTAAAAGCCAGAGCCAGTGTTTTTGCTTCATACAGATGCGTATCTAAGGTTTCCGACACCACGCGAATTTCATTAACGCCGAGCTTTTTTAATTTTTCGGCGCTATCGCGAAACCATTTCATCTCGTCCAGCTGTTGCTTCCGGTTCAGGGAGGACGGCTGGAACTCCTTATCCACCCATCGTTCCGCCGCACTCATCCCGGCGCGGGCAGGAACACACAAGCTGATAGTCAGCATGGTGGCGACAAAGGTGACACTGAATTTCATCTCTAGCATCCTTTAATCGGGCTGAAATTTCCGTTACGCTCAATGCGCGACTCCGAACGCGCTCTTCACACCAGATGCAAAACCAGGCTAGGCCTTCTCTATCCGGTTACGACCAGCTTGCTTGGCACGGTATAACGCGCTGTCCGCCCTTTCCATCATGCTCTTCAGGTCATCACTAGCCTTGACATGGGTGATACCGAAGCTGGCGGTAATATGCAAGGTGGGGGCAATCACGCTCCAGTCATAGCTCTGTATTGCCTTACGGATGCGCTCACAGACATCGACCGAACGACTACCGCGGGCGCGTTCCAGTACCAGCGCAAACTCTTCGCCACCGATGCGCGCCGCCATATCACCGGCGCGCAAACAAGAACGGATTAACTGGCCAAAATGACGCAATACCTCATCACCGATCAAGTGAGAAAAATTATCGTTAACCCGTTTGAAATGATCGATATCCAGTAGCGCAAAGGTAATCGTACCTATATGCGTGACCGCCACCCGCTCCAGGTGCTCTTGCAAGGCACGCCGGTTAGGCAGACCGGTCAGGCTATCTTCCCTTACCAGCACATTCAGGCTGCGGTTATAGTTCTCCAGTTGACTCACGCGCGACTTATGCGACTCGGTCTCTCTCTGCAATTTATCCAGATCGAGTTTTGCGGCAAATATCTGGGCACTGATCTGTGCCTGCTGGTCGTGGGATTTCAGCGTAACGATATGACATTCCTTATACACCGCCAGCGCCTTAGCAAAATCACCGGCAGCCTCATACGCGGTCGACAAGGTTTTCAACAAATCAGCGAAATGCGGATAACTGCCCAAGCCTAAGGCCAGTTCGCGTGCCTTGCTCAACCGGATCACTGCCGGACCAGCCTGACTAAGCTGCAGTTCCAGGGCGCCAAGACGCACCTGTATATCCAGTTCTTCCTTGACAAAGCCATGCCCGCCCAGCTTCGACATCCCCGCTTCCAGCTCCACCAATGCCACCTCATACATGCCATGAACTTCCATCGCATGTGCCAGCGTCTCTATCGTCAACAACTGAAACCGGAACGACTCACACTCTTCGGCCAGATCCAGCGCCTGTCGTCCGTATAGAATCGCCTCATCCAGAATCTGCACATCGGCAGCAAAACCGGTATCGCGGCTCACCTCAAAAGAATTTGTCAGCACATCGGCCCAGTTATTCAAGACACGCGCCAAGCCCAACTTGTCTGCCCGGGCACGGCATAGCGCCGCCGCTTCGGCATAAATCTCTATGCTGCGTTCAAACTGCTGGGCAACCGCAAATGCCAGACCCAAGGTCATCAGGATTTGCGCAAACATGGCCTGATCATCGAGGGTTCGCCCGAGATTAATCGCCTTTTCGCAATATTGAAGCGCACTATTGGTATCGCCAAAAGCAATAAAGGTACGCGCCAGACTGTGCAATATATCAACCTTCAAATATAGCTTGCCGGATTTTTCGGCATACTCTAGCGCAGCTTCAAAATCCCTGATGGCGGCCGGATCATGCAAAATGACCCGGCAATTCCCCAATCTACAATACAAATCCCCTAAGGAAGAGGCATCGGCATATTCCCCTGCCCCCGCTATCAACTCGAGCAGCATCTGGCTGGCCTGAAGCGGCTGGCTATCGGCAAGGATATTGACCTGTATCAGGGGTGCGGCCAACTCAGCGGCGTCACTCCAAGTAGCAGCAGTTTTCTTAGACAATGCCGGTGCTCCGTCTGATAATTGTTAAGAAATATTGAGTAATGGCGAGCGTAAGTCAGCTAAGCGACACACTCAAACGGGAGATCAGCGTCATCAGCACAATGCGCTACGACCGGCATCATAGGTGCGCAGCCAGGTCAGTTGCAGAACCCGGGCATCGCTGCTGGCACGATGCCTGACGATACCGAGTTCCTTAAGCACATGATCTTTGGTGCTATGCCAGCGCTCTTCCTGCTGTTCGCTAATGATGCCACGCAGATCCGCCAGCTTAAAACGCGGCACCATGCCGGCCGCATCAAACAAGCGCGCCATCCAGACATAATCCTGGCCCCAGCCATCGGTATAGACGGTGTAACCGTTCAGAAAAAAATTGAGTTGCTCCGCGACGTAGGCGGAAGACTTGCCACGTTCGACCAAAATTTCACGCGGAATATGATGTACCTTGGCGGCATCAATATCCCAGTGCTGCCAGTCTTGTTCCGGTCGGATCAGGGCACACCAGCCTTCTCCGTGTCTGCCGGAAAAACCGACTTCGATAGGATAACTTCCCTTACCAAAGCCGGAGGCTTCGAAATCAATAATGATGGGTACGGTCATCATCGCGAACTCCAAGGGAAGGGATTATGGATAATTATCTTCGAACTTCCATTGTGCGCTTTGGATTTCTTGTTGCGCAGCGCCCCTGAATAATGCCATCGGCCCCGTTCAATCAAAATAAATGCGAACATTCACTGCACCAAAAAATGCGAGTGAATGTTTCGGAACATAGAAAATGGTGTCCCAAAAATCTTAAAAATATCTGATTACAAACATGAGTCTGTTCTGTGCATATGGGTAATTTTGTCATATTATGTTCAGAGACATTTAGTGATGTGCAGTCTTAAATACAGCCTTAATTTTTTCCAAAGTTTCTTCAAAAATAAGTGCGTGATACCAGATTTTATCTTGCCCTAATTCTGTTACCGTAGTTGCCAAAATACATCGAAGGGCTTATCGACCCCCGGTCGACAGTTTTCATTCGATGAAGATTATTTGTTGATGGGAGAACCTGCATGAATTTACGTAAACTACGTATAGGAACGCGTCTGGCGATAGGTTTTGGCGTTATTCTCGCCATGCTGATCATCTTACTGGTAGCGGATAGCTTTTTCAGCGCCAGCAACCGCCGGCAAATGATCGCGGGATTAGAACTGAGCAATACCAAATCAGCTCTTGCTGCAAACATGAAAAGCAGTTTGCTCGAAGGCGGTATCGCTTTGCGCAATATCGGCTTACAAAGTGATGTAGGCGAAATCGATAAACTCAAACTTATCTCGAAAAATCACCGCAGCCGTTTTATCGAGGCACGTGACAAGTTGATCGCCAGCGGTATCTCCGAAGAAGAAAAAAGCCTGATCGCGGCCATCAATACACTAGACAGCGAAACTGAAGAGCCCTACAAGGCGGCTTACAAGATGATCCTCGAGTTCAATAGTGAGGAAGCAGTCAAGCTGATCGCCACCAAAATCGATCCCTTACAACAGAAAGCCATACTCGAGATCAATAAGCTCGTTGAACTGCAGGCAAAAGCGGCACTAGCTCTGGCCGCAGATACCGAATTACGCGGCGAACGACTGAGCATCATTTTGTTTTCAATTTGTGCCGTCATGCTGCTGATAGGCGCCGCCTTTTCATTGTTCATGACACGTAGCATTACCACCCCTTTGCGCGATGCATTAGGTATTGCACAACGCGTGGCTGCCGGTGAACTTTCGTTTCAAGCCGCAGCTGAGGGCTCCGATGAGATCAGCGAACTAATCAACGCTCTCAAGGACATGAACGACAACCTGCATCGTATCGTCAGCGAAGTCAGGATAGGGACAGATGCGATCGCAACCGCGTCGGGGCAGATCTCGGCAGGTAACTCTGATTTATCTTCGCGCACTGAAACCCAGGCCGGAGCCCTCGAAGAAACCGCCAGCTCCATGGAAGAAATCACGGCTACCGTCAAACATAACGCCGACAATGCCAGACAGGCTAATACGCTGGTCATTTCAGCGTCTGATTTTGCGGTAAAAGGCGGTCACGAGGTCGGACAAGTGGTGCATACCATGAATTCCATCAAGGATAGCTCACGCAAGATCGTCGACATCATTGCCGTCATCGATGGCATCGCCTTTCAAACCAATATCCTGGCATTAAATGCGGCAGTGGAAGCGGCGCGGGCTGGCGAGCAGGGCCGTGGCTTTGCCGTGGTCGCCTCGGAAGTGCGTAATCTGGCGCAACGCAGTGCCAACGCGGCAAAAGAAATCAAGACCCTGATCGGTGACTCGGTAGAAAAAGTGGATGCAGGAGCAAAACTGGTCGATGCCGCCGGCAAAACCATGGATGAGATAGTCAGTTCAGTCAAGCATGTCGCCGACATCATGAGTGAAATCACGGCGGCGGGACAAGAGCAAAGTGCCGGAATAGAAGAAGTCAATCGCGCCATCACACAGATGGATGAAATGACCCAGCAAAATGCGGCATTGGTAGAACAAGCGGCGGCGGCAGCGGAAAGCATGGAAGAGCAGGCCGCAGGATTGGCAAAAACCGTTTCTGCCTTTAAGCTCGATCAGGGCAGCGGATACAGCATGATCGCTTCAACCGGCGCACCGGCCTTTCTGACCATTTTCTAATGACCTTCCCAGGCTGCATGGCTTGCGCGAAATTGCCCAGCTCACAGCCGTGTCGCAACATACTCTAGCATTCGATCTGCTAGTAAGCAGCAGATACAACCATCGCTCACACATACAGCATGGCATCATGAAGCGAGGCCAAAACGCGTTTCTTTCTGAACAGAACCCGGGGCGCTACAGGGCAGCGCGTGACGCGTAAATGATGACAATCCGAATCATTTGGGCATTCTGCAGCTCAGAATGAGATTACCGTACCTCACCATTGCCTCAATAGAAATGGCAGCACAGCACATTACAATTGCATTGCTGTGCAACACATCAGCCTGTGCCGCTAGCGTATCTGCAACGTCGACGCTTCCTTGTGCCATTGCACATCGACCAGGCGCATGAGCGACCGAAAACTTCTACCGCCTTGAGAGAATGCGAGCACCCTGGACACATGGTTCTGCAGCTTGAACGGGTGTAAGCTCAGATGGAGCGCAACATGTCGCTGAGATCGGCGAACGAGCTTCGCGTTTGCCACCTACGAGTTACCGCAATCAGGAAGTAAGCTGCCATCGCTCACAATTGAACGGATATACATCATGATCAAGCATTGTCCGACTACTCGCCAACACTGTGTTCAAAAGGAACGAACAAATCTGCGCATGCTATCGCGCGGCAATGATTCAGCTATTTTTCGGCTATCCTTGCGTGAAATTGCCCACATTCAGCCGTGTCGCAACATGCAAATCACTGAGGAATCCCCTTGAACACACCAGTAAGCGACCTGTTAAACCACCGACTCGCACTGCTAGACAGCGCAGCCTATCGCCCATTATTAGCAACCGGCTTACGCGGCATAGAACGTGAAACCTTGCGCGTGAACGGTGACGGCAGCTTGAACACCGCACAGCATCCGCGTGCGCTTGGTTCGGCCCTGACCAATCCGCAGATCACCACGGATTACTCGGAATCATTGCTGGAATTCATCACGCCTGCCGAAACCGATATTGCCATCGCACTCGACAAGCTAGACGCCATACATCGCTTCGTCTATACCGAACTGGGTGATCAGATGCTATGGAGCCAATCCATGCCCTGCCATTTGCCGTCAGAAGAGGAGATACCGATTGCCTGGTACGGCACCTCGCATATAGGGATGATCAAGCATGTCTACCGGCGCGGACTGGCACTGCGTTACGGCAAAAGCATGCAATGTATCGCCGGCATCCATTACAACTATTCATTATCCGAAGATCTGTGGAAATTACTACAGGCCACAGAACAAACTCCAGGTGACGCCCAACAATTCCAGTCAGAAAGCTATATTGCCCTGATCCGCAACTTCCATCGCTATAGCTGGTTGCTGATGTATCTGTTTGGCGCTTCACCAGCCTTGTCGACCGAGTTCCTGCGCGGTCGCCCGCATCAACTCGACAGCATGTCTGCCGATACCTTGTATTTGCCGTATGCGACCAGCCTGCGCATGAGCGACTTGGGCTATCAAAACAATGCGCAGGACGGTTTGGTACCGCCTTACAATACTTTGCTGGAATACATGAGCAGCCTGTCGCGTGCAGTGCGCCAGGCTTATCCGCCGTATGAAGCAATGGGAACCCAGCGTGATGGTGAATGGATACAAATTAACACTAGCGTGCTGCAGATAGAAAATGAATTTTACGCAACGATACGGCCAAAGCGCGTGATACGCAGCGGCGAACGCCCGGTCGAAGCACTATGCCGGCGTGGCGTGCAATACATAGAAGTGCGCTGCATGGACGTTGATCCGTTCGAGCCGCTAGGGATCAGCCTGGAAACTTCGCGTTTTCTCGACGCTTTCCTATTATTCTGCGCACTCGACCATAGTCCTCTGACCAATGATGCGGAAGGACATGAAAACACCGAAAACTTCGCCCTGACCGTAAAGCAGGGTCGTCGTCCCGGACTACATTTGAAGCGCGGCGGAGAAGACGTCAGCCTGCAGGCATGGGGTCTGGAACTATTGGAGAAAATTGCTCCTCTGGCGGCGCTGCTAGACAAGCAGCGCGGCGATCAGGTACACGCCCAGAGTATGCAGACGCAGTCGGAAAAGCTGCTTGATCCGGCAAAAACCCCGTCAGCCCACGTGCTCGAAGCGATACGCGCCGAAGCTGGTTCCTTCGCCGCCTTCGCCTTAAAGCAAAGCAAATTACTGGCAGAGCAGTTCAGGGCGCGCCCGCCTAGCGAGGCCGAGACGGATTACTTCCGGGTTCTGGCGCAGGCATCGCTGGCAGAGCAGGAACAGATGGAGAACTCGCAGACCGGCGATTTTGACCAGTTCATTACCGACTACCGCTCCAGAACTTCCAGCCAGATCTGCTGCGAAAAATGAATCGCAAATGAGGAATGAATAAGGGATGCGCCTGCATTAAGGCCATCCCGTGTGAAACCAGATGAGCCTATCCTGATGCACTAAAGATGCGCTCATTTTTTCTTGTTGCTGACTATCTCACGATAATTTTTGAGCGTCTGATCATACTGCGCATTGATACGGACCAGTTCCACTTCATAGGAGTCATTGATAGCCTTGGTTTTCTTGATCGAGCGCTCCATCTCATTGGCCCTATGCTGAAGCGCATTACTTTCGGTACTCGATCTTTTAACATTATTCTGCTGCTCGGCCTGAAGCTGCGCCAAAATCTGACTAATCGTGGAAATCTGCTCTTTGCCCAGCCGTATCCTTTCTTTCAGCACATCCAGAGAACGGCTGCGCATCAACTCGATATCTTTCTCGCTGCTGTAATGCGCTAGCAGATAGCGCTCTTCTTTCAGCCTGGCCTCTTCCAGCAGCTCTTCATTTTTCTTTCTTTCCAGCTCGATTTGCGCCTTGCGCTTATCCTCTTCCGTCTGTGGTGCCGGAATTTCACGTTGAAACAAGCCGTTATTTCTCAGCACCTTCACCGCACGATTCGCACACTCAGGGATAGGACGATCAGAAGTGATAAGGTGACCGGCCGCGTCTTTGCAACTATACAGTTCTGCATGCGCATACGGAGCAAGCGCTATGCCAAAAACGGATAATACTGTGGTCGCCAGAAACTTCATTTTTTAACTTATCTTCCTCATCGGTGAGCTAGCACATAAATACAGCAATTGAGAAACCCGTTTAAATGCACAGTAAATTTTACCGTTAAAAAAATAGTTGATATTACCTGATCGCCCCACGCAAGAGTAGTGAAATTGAACGCCTATGTGCGCTAATCAAGTTGCTATCCTGCCTTGAATTCTCGCATGGAATGATTCCTTAACGCGCAATAAAAATGACTAAACAGCTAACTTTCCGTGATATTTCAGAGTGTACTTACGGATTTTGTTTCTAAAAATCTCAATTTATCACTATTTTTCTGGTTTCCCCGCTTAGATTTGCTTTCCTGTTTGGAAATTCAGGGGTTTCAGGGTTATGCTAACGCCCATGAAATCTGACCTGCATCTTGCCTCCTTATCCAATCCTGCAATGATACCCAAGGGCCGTATAGGCAGGTTTGTCTATGAGTCAGAAATTGGCCACGGCTCAGTCGGTATCGTGTATTTATTTCGTGATCCGCTGATAGGACGTCCGGTTGCCATCAAGGTATTAAATCCTCAACTGTCAAACAATCAGCGTCAGTTATTCGAAAAGCACTTTATTCAGGAAGCCAGGGCAGCGGGACGCCTGAATCATCCGAATATCGTCACCGTCTATGATGCCGACAAGACTGAAGATTTATTGTTTATCGTGATGGAGCGGCTGGAAGGCAAGGAATTAAGTGACATGCTGAAAAACGGACACCAGTTCAGTTACCGGCATATTGCCGATCTGGTTGCCCGCATCGCCAATGCGCTCGATTATGCGCATGAACATGGCGTGATTCACCGTGATATCAAACCTGCCAATATTTTCATCACGGAAAAAGGCGCACCCAAGGTGCTCGATTTTGGGATTGCCAGCGCTTCACGCCAGTTGGCCGATGCCGATGCCACCTTGGACTACGATGACCTGCTGGAACGCCGCCTGTTAGGTACGCCCAACTACATGTCGCCGGAACAGGCCAAACGCGCTACGGTAGATTCGCGCACCGACATTTTCTCGCTCGGTGTCGTGCTGTACCAACTGCTGTGCGGCCAATTGCCATTCAAAGGCAAGGATATCCCGGCTTTATTGCATACCATCATCCATGATCCGGCCATTCCGCCGCAAGAGATCAAGTCTGATGTGCCTTTGCGGCTGGCGCGTATCGCCGCCAAGGCACTGGCAAAAAAACCGGAAGACCGCTATCAACGCGCGTCCGACATGGCGCGCGATCTCAACCGTTTTCTGGAAAAGGAAAGAACCGAGCGCATCATTGCCAGAATCCAGCAGTCGGATCAGGACAAGACCAAAACCTATCATAAGGAACAGCGCACCACATCAGTCACTGTACCCCCGCGTCAGATAGCGCTGGCGGTGGCCACTCTAGTGGCCATCAGTACCGTATTGTGGCTATCCTTAAAAGCACCAAAGCCGCTACCTGAAGCGGCATTCAGCGAAACAGTAAAAATCGAAGAAACGGCTACGGCGGAAAAACCCGCTCAGCCATCACCCGTGTCACAAAAGACATCAGAGCCCGTATTAAGTTCGACCGCTAGCCAGCCGCCGACGACAGAGACAGAACCTGACAAATCTAATATGGCGCAAGCCAAATCGACAACGACCAAGCAGAATAAGGCCAAGCAGGCAGTCGCCGCCCCTAAACCGGAGCCGGCTCCCCTCAGTTATGGCACGGTCTCAATTGCGGTCTCGCCCTGGGGTGAAGTCGTGGTAGACGGACAAAATAAAGGTGTGGCACCGCCACTCAACAAACTCAGCCTGCCGGTAGGCAAACACAAAATTGAAATTAAGAATGGAGACGATAACTATGCGGTCACTATCGACGTCAACAGCGAAAAAGAAATCAAAGTTGTCCATCATTTCTAAGTCTGGCCCGGCACTGATTGCGCTCGCCTTAACGCTAACACTGGTAGCCTGCGCTGCACCGGAAGCGCAAGTCGGCCTGTCTGACCTATCGGAACGTCCGGCTGAAAAAGCCTTGCTAGCTGGCATCCGCGCTTACGAGGCTGCGCAATATCCGGAAGCCGAAAAATCCTTGTCACTCTCTTTAAGCGCAGGCTTTACGGTAGCGAAAGATGCTGCACTAGCGCATAAATACCTCGCCTTTATCTATTGCACCAGCGCACGGATGGCTGAGTGCAAACGCGCTTTTATAGCGGCACGTGCGGCCGATCCGGGTTTCACGCTAAACAAAAAAGAAAATCGGTCACCCGCAGTGGGGTCCGGTCTACCAACAGACTCTGGGACGCTAATTAATCGCCGCTGCCCGGTTTGCGCCAGACCATGGCTAGCCAGGGTTGCTGCTCTAAGGGCAAACCCGCCGGCCGGTAGTAATGCATCAATTCAACAAAGCCAGCGGCCGTCATGTAGGCACGCCAGCCTTCCAGATCATGGTAAGTGCCGTAACGATCGCGGTTCCAGCCTTCCTGATTATTCCCGCGCGGATTTGAGCTAAATAAAACCCCGCCTGGTTTCAGGGTGGCATGTAAATGCCTCAACACTTCAGGCAGTGCCTGGCTGGGAATATGAAACAAGGAGGCATTGGCGAATACCCCGTCAAAGTGTTCATCAGGCAAAGCCAGCGCCAGAAAATCCTGCTGCCAGACTTCACAAGCGCTATACGACCGCGCCATCCCGGCAAACGCTTGACTGCCCTCCAGTCCCACCGCTACGTGGCCTAGCTCACGAAAAGTCTTGAGATCACGCCCGGGCCCGCAACCGGCATCGAGTATCACAAATGGCGCAGCCCCCTGAATATGCGTCAGTAAGGCCGAGATATTCTGACGCACATCATGATCACGTGTACCGGCAAAAAAAATCCTCGGCATTCTGCTCATAGTGCGCCAGTGTACGCTCACTGAATTCTTTCAACTGCCCGGCAGTAAAGGCAGTTGAAGTTTGCGCTGATGATGGGGATTTGGATGTCATTGCCATACCTGGTGGTTTGCTCAACTCAGCATAATATCTCGGACTTAAAGAAAAATCCCCTTGAGCTAAAGCCCAGGACTAAGCGCAGCGCACAAAAAATTTAATGCACGCTGACTTTGCCAAACAGATTCAGGATGATCACTCCGCTCACTATCAGCGAGATGCCTATCAGCGAAGCCAGATCCAAAGCCTGCCCGTACAGGTACCAGGCCGCCAGCGAGACCAAGACCACGCCAACCCCGGACCAGATCGCATAAGTGACGCCGACCGGTATCACCTTGAGAGTGAGCGACAGACAGTAAAAGGAAATCGCATAACCCACCACGACCAGAACCGATGGCATTAAACGGGTAAAACCCTCGGAGGCTTTGAGCGCCGAAGTCGCAATGACTTCCGCCACGAGTTGCGCTACCGCGGTTTTTCATAAATCCCCATACGAAATGCCCAGCAAATCACGCTCTTGGCGTTCAAATAGATCTGCCATAATCTGATAGGCCCATTCGCTTTAATCATAAAGGCATTGCCGTGTGATCTGGCGATCAGACGCGGTTTTCCGCCTGCGCCTGCGACGCTTTGACGGCGGCCAGATGCTTGAGCTTAGTCGGACGAGATAGGGGTAGAGCCACCGTACTTTTTAAACAATACGATGGTCTTTTGCAAAGTGATCAGATACCCAGCAGCATAGGAATACCCACCGCCAGCCATGCCAGATAAACCGTCGCGGGATGGCTCGCCAAGCTACTCGCCGGTGCCACTGATACGGCGCCACCGGCCGCACTGGCAACTACCTTATCGTGCGCCAGTTGACGTTCTGCCGCCAATTCCTGCTCGGTCATGAAAACTGACTTATCGACCGGACGGATCAAAAGATTGCAGATAAAGCCCAGCAATAGCAAGCCGGCCAGAATGTACATGGTGACGTCGTAGGCCTGGGCTTTCGGTACGCCATTAGCGATCTGGTATTCGCGGATGTAGCCTATCAAAACCGGCCCCAGCACCCCGGCGGTTGCCCAGGCCGTCAGCAAGCGACCGTGGATGGCTCCTACCATTTGCGAGCCAAACATATCCGCCAGGTAAGCCGGCACCGTGGCAAAACCACCACCGTACATCGACAAGATAATGCAGAAAGCCAGGACAAACAGCGCCAGGTTATTCGCATGAGCGGTGCCAGGAATAGATGCGTACAAAATGAAGCCCAGTATAAAAAACACACCGCATAAGTGGCTTTGCGACCTATGTAATCAGAACACGATGCCCAGAAGAAGCGACCACCGATGTTGAATAATGAAAGCAAACCGGTAAAGCCGGCGGCGATGGTGGCGATCTGCTGCTTTTGCCCGGCATTGAGATCATTGAAAGCGATATCCACCCCTATCAGTTTGCCGGCGAACACTTCCTGCAACAAAGGCGAAGCCATCCCGAGTATGCCTATACCGGCCGAGACATTCAGGCACAACACTGCCCAGATCAGCCAGAATTGCCTGGTCTTCCAGGCTTTATTCACATGCACGTGATTCGCCGTAATCATCGCGTTAGCACTCTGCACCGCCGCGCCGGCCCAGCCCTTGGGCTGCCAGCCGGTAGCGGGCACACGGTAACCAAAGGCACCAGCCATCATGAAGACAAAATAGATTGCCGCCATGGTCAAAAAAGTTTCCCAGACACCGACCGAAGTGGGTGTGGCGAAATGACGCATCAACCAATCGGCCATCGGGGCGCCTATCATGGCGCCGCCGCCAAAACCCATAATCGCCATGCCGGTGGCCATGCCACGCTTATCCGGAAACCATTTGATCAGGGTCGAGACCGGCGAAATATAACCAAGCCCCAATCCTATACCGCCAATCACACCGGCTGACAGCCAGAGTATCCAGGCCTGATGCACATAAATACCGAATGCCGATAACACCAAGCCGCCACACCAGCACAGCGCCGATACCACAGCAGCCTTGCGCGGGCCGGCACGTTCGAGCCAGCTACCGAACAAGGCAGCAGAGCCGCCCAGAAAGATAAAGAACAAGGTGTACATCCACTGCAAGGTAGAGATTTTCCAGTCGCAGTGCGTAGCAAACAGTTCGGCAAACATGCTCATATCTACCGCACAAGCGACTGGCTTATCGATGCCTATGGCTTTCGACAACGGCAACCAGAATACCGAAAAACCATACGCCATTCCTATGCATAAATGGATGGCCAGTGCAGCGGGCGGCACCAGCCAACGGTTAAAGCCCGCGCCGGCGACAGTGCGCTCTTTGGCGAGTAGTGAAAACTGCGAGTCTGGCATGGCATAGGCCTTATAGAAATGCAGCAAAAATGAGCGCCTGCATGGTGCGACATAAAATACCGTGCAGCAACAAAATTGCTGGTCGATTCACACACCTGTTGCAACCCGGAACGACATCAATACGCCTTGTGCAATCTGAGCATAGATCGCTACAGGCCATTTGTGTTTAGTCAGAGCAGACTAGATTACGGCACATTTTGCTGGAATGTGCCTTGCGGGTAAGCGCTACAGCATAAATGCTACATCTTTCTATGAATAATGAAATTCAAGAGGTAATATGAAGCGTCAGCGATCAGAACCTTACTGTTTGCGGTTTTCTGGAATTTGGGGACGCACGTGATAAAAATCAGAAAAATAGCCGGGACAACAGACTGCCATTGGTCTTGGAAAACCGCGCTGTCATTGACGCTATGCCTGCCGACACTATTTCTGCCATTTCCGGCAAGCGCCGCCTGTTCACGCCCGATTCTGGTACCTGTATCGGCAGCGGGCCTGAGCGTCATCACCAATGGCGATGCCGTCAGCGGCATCTACCCTGAAATTTTGCGCAGCGTCGCCGACAAGGAGGGCTGCAGTTTCATTTTTACGCCAGTGCCACGGGCCAGGCTAGAACTAATGTTTGAAAGCGGCAAAGCCGACCTGATCGTGCCGGCAAAAAAAAACCGCCAGACGCGATGAACGCGGCGTATTCATTCCCTTGATCCATAATCGTGCCAACCTGATCTCGATCGCCTCTAACCGTCCTGACATTACCAGCGTAAAAGAGCTGATAGAAAAAACCAAGCTGCGCCTAGTCCTGGTACGCGGCTATGACTACGGCCCCGGCTATCAAGATTTAATCACCGAACTGAGCAAACAAAAACGCGTCTTCTTTGAGGCCGAACCGAACTCTGTAGCCCGCATGCTAAAGGCCGGGGCAGCCGACCTCACCATCATGACACCGTACATATTTATCGGTGCGCTCAAGGAAGACCCCAGGGTGGAAGATCTGATCAACAAAATTCGCTACGAAGCCATTCCGGAAATCCCCTGGAGCGATAGCGGTGCCTATCTGTCGAAAAGTTTAAGTGAGGAAGATATGGGCAACTTACGCAAACTACTTGAACGCAGCGCCAAATCGGGCGCGATCTGGAAAAGCTTTCAGCAATATTATCCGGCCGATATGCTCAGGGACAGCATACGTCCGCTGGAAGCGACAGCCTCACCACAATAGGCAACTCATCCTTGCAAAAGCGATCCGGCAGTGCCGGATTACAACGAAACTACGATGCCAGTAAGTCACAAAATGAATAACAGATTGCAGCTCTCTCCCGGTTTCAGGCGGATACGGCAACTAGCATGTGCATTGGCCGCCTTCTCGCCATTGGGCGCGTTGGCCGACTGTACGCGCACCATCAATGTACCGATGTCGGCGACCGGCTTAAGCGTCACGATCAGGGGCGACAGCATCAACGGCATTTACCCGGAAATGCTACGCCATATGGCACAAAAGGAGGGGTGCGAATTTCACTTTTCGGCAGTCCCGAGAGCGCGGCTGGAGATGCTATTTGAAACAGGCAAGGCAGATTTGCTGATCCCCGCCAGCAAGACCCCGCGCCGCGATGAGTACGGCATCTTTGTGCCCCTGATCCACAACCGCGCCACCCTGATCTCTCTCAGCCAGGACCGGCCCGCGCTAACATCTGCCCAGGAAATCATCGCTAACAGACAACTGCAGCTGGTACTGGTACGCGGTTTTGATTACGGCACCGCTTATCAGGAGCTAATCCAGCAAATGAAACAACAGGACAGGCTGATTCTTGAACCCGATCCCTTATCGGTGGCGCGTGTACTAAAAAGCGGCACGCATTACCTGAGTATCATGGCACCTTCGATTTTTTATGGAGCGATTATCGGTGACCCGCGTGTCGAAGGCATGATGGAAACCCTCAGATATGAGCCACTGGCCGAATTACCCTGGGGCGAAAGTGGTGCCTATATTTCCAAATCATCCTTGAGCGACAGCGACAAGAGCAAACTACGCCAGTTACTCGAACGCGCCGAAAAATCCGGCGCCATCTGGAAAAGCTTTCAGCGTTTTTATCCGGCCGAAGTGCTCAGGGAAAGTATCAAACCGCTCAACTCCACCGGCAAATAGCGATCTGGCCATCTCCTTACGCTAGTTCAACCTGAGTTTCAAACTTGCTGCGCAGGATAGAAAAAAAACTGCGCACATTACGGATATTCGATTGCGTGGCAAACAGGCGATGCGCCAACGCATGATAAGCGGGCATATCTGCCACCTGTATCACCAGCACAAAGTCGGGCCCCGGCGAGACGCGGTAACACTGTTGCACCGCAGCTTCCTGCGCCACCAGCTTTTCAAACTCCAGTTGTCGCTCGCTAGCCTGATGGTCTAAGGTAATTTCCACGATCGCCGTCAGGCTAGGGCCGATTTTTTCCGGTGCCAGTATCGCCACCTGACGCGCAATCACCCCCTCTTTGATCAGGCGATTGACGCGCCGCAGGCAGGTAGGCGGCGAAGCATGTACCAGCGCAGCCAAAGCATGGTTAGTCAGCGCCGCGTCTTGCTGCAGATGCTGCAGGATACGTTTGTCCAAATCATCAAGTAGCATCATTTTCCTTCATTAAAAACCTAACGGCGAACAGCCAGGCCAAATACACGATCTCAAAGTGAAATATAAAATCATAAAATAAGATTAAATGAATTTATTATTCACATGATTAGGTATGTTAAAGATTAATTCATATTACATCAAATATTGACAGAAAATTTTACTTCATCTGCATTAGCATGATGGCACTTATTCAAATTCATCTATTTCACCAGGGATTAGATAAAGCTGTCACCACCAGGCAAAGTAGCGCCGCGACAGTTTTTCTCAACCCTATTAACGGGAGACTCCCATGTGTGGCATCGTCGGCGCAGTAGCACAACGTAATATCACCCCTATCCTGCTGGAAGGCCTGAAACGTCTCGAATACCGCGGCTATGACTCTTGCGGCGTCGCGCTGCATGTCGATGGCAAACTGCAGCGTTCGCGCAGCACCTCGCGTGTCGCGGAACTGCAGGCACAGACAGAACAAAGCGGATTGGCCGGTTTTACCGGCATCGCCCACACCCGCTGGGCCACCCATGGCGTACCGTCCTCGGCCAATGCCCATCCGCATTTTTCACGCGAGCGCATTGCCCTGGTGCATAACGGCATCATAGAAAACCACGAAGAATTACGCGCCGAACTGAGCGCGCTCGGCTATGTATTTGAAAGCCAGACCGACACCGAAGTGATCGCCCATCTGGTCGATCACATGTACAGCGGCGACTTGTTCGAAACCGTACAACTGGCCGTCAAACGCCTCACCGGCGCTTTTGCGATTGCCGTGTTCTGCCAGGACGAACCGCACCGCGTGGTCGGTGCACGTCAGGGCTCGCCGCTGATCGTCGGCGTCGGCCAGGGTGAAAATTTCCTGGCGTCGGATGCCATGGCACTGGCCGGCACCACCGACCAGATCATCTATCTGGAAGAAGGCGATGTGGTTGACCTGCAATTGCAAAGAGTCTGGATCGTCGACGCCGAAGGCAAGCAAGTACAACGCGAAGTGCGCACCGTGCACGCCCATACCGGTGCGGCAGAACTCGGCCCTTACCGCCACTACATGCAGAAAGAAATCTTCGAGCAGCCACGCGCGCTCGGTGACACGCTGGAAGGCGTCACCGCCATCATGCCGGAACTGTTCGGCGACAAGGCCTATGGCGTGTTCAGGCAGATCGACAATGTCCTGATCCTGGCTTGCGGCACCAGCTATTACGCCGGCATGACCGCCAAATACTGGATAGAATCTATCGCCAAGATCCCGGTCAACGTCGAGATCGCCAGCGAATACCGCTACCGCGACAGCGTACCTAATCCAAGTAGCCTGGTCGTGACGATTTCGCAAAGCGGCGAAACCGCCGACACCCTGGCCGCCCTGAAACACGCGCGCTCATTAGGCATGCCGCACAGCCTGACCATCTGCAACGTCTCCACCAGCGCCATGGTGCGCGAATGCGAACTGTCTTACATCACGCGTGCCGGTGTCGAAGTCGGCGTGGCATCAACCAAGGCCTTCACCACCCAACTGGCCGCCTTATTCCTGCTGGCACTGACGCTGGCGCAAAGCAAAGGCCGCCTCAGCGACGAGCAGGAAGCCGAACACATCAAGGCGCTACGCCACCTGCCGGTTGCGGTGAGCGCGGTGCTGGCATTGGAGCCGCAAATCATCGCCTGGTCAGAAGAATTCGCACGCAAGGAAAATGCCTTGTTCCTCGGTCGCGGCCTGCACTACCCTATCGCCCTCGAAGGCGCGCTCAAGCTCAAGGAAATCTCCTACATCCACGCCGAAGCCTACCCGGCCGGTGAGCTCAAGCACGGCCCGCTGGCCCTGGTCACCAAAGAAATGCCGGTAGTCACGGTAGCACCAAAAGACGCGCTGATAGAAAAGCTCAAATCGAACATGCAGGAAGTACGCGCCCGCGGCGGTGAATTATATGTGTTCGCCGATGCCGATTCCCGCATCACCTCCAGCGAAGGCGTACACGTCATCCGCCTGCCGGAACACTACGGCCAACTGTCACCGATACTGCACACAGTACCGCTGCAATTACTCGCCTACCACACTGCATTGGCACGGGGTACGGATGTGGATAAGCCACGCAACCTGGCAAAAAGTGTGACAGTCGAGTAAGGCGTTTTAAGAAAATTTTTGGTATCTATTCAGCCTGCTACTAAAATTATTAAAAAAAACGAAAACCTCTCAAAGGAGACACCGAGACACAGAGAAAAACGGAGAACTGCCTTGCTTTCCTCTGTGAATCTCTGTGTCTCTGTGCCTCTGTGTTGAGTGGTTTTGACTTTTTTCATAGCAGGCTGAACAGTAACAATTTTTGATTTTTTTAAATAGCACCACCCCGCTCACGCATATTCCATGCGGGTTTGCAGCCATATCGGCCTGCAGGTCGCATGGGATATGCGCGCTGGCAGTGGGTCGTTTTTGGTTTTTTATTTGCAGCAGAATCGCAATAAGATCAATTCGAATTACTCATATTGCCGGCTCAATGTGAATTGAAATGCTGGCGTTCACTCTGTCCGTATCTTCGCCGACGGCTGGCGCTCGACACAGATAAAACGCATGGGGGCCATGCCCTGGAAAGGCCTTTACGCTAGTTTATCCGCGGCAGGTTTCTTGTTGATTATTTGGGGCTTCGGGCTGGCGCGATCTAGCCCGCTGATTTTATGGACGCCACCAAGCTGGGGCAGCCATCTGGCAGCGGCGCTGATGCTACTGGGATTCCTATTTTTGGTTGCCGCCTACGTGCCAGGGAATCGCCTCAAGACAATAGTCGGCCACCCTATGCTGGTCGCGACTAAGACCTGGGCCGTCGCCCATTTGCTGGCGAACGGGACGCTCGCTGACCTGATACTTTTTGGATCCTTTCTGATCTGGGCGATTGCCGATTTTGCGGTATCACGTCGCCGCGACCGCGCCGGCATTTATATGGTTTGTCAGGATTGGGGTCCGTCAGCTAAGCGCGGCTGTCCGGCGCTCGGCATCGGCCGCGATGTGCTGGTCACCGTCATCGCCCTCCCGGCATTTATATGGTTTGTCCTTTACGGCCACGAATGGTTGATTGGGGTCCGGCCATTTGCCTGATAGATTTTTAAGCGCGGCTGTCTAGTGAGACTGATGCCAAGGCTCTATTTCACCTCTAAAGGCAGAAATTACTCAAAATAGCGGCATGCGACTATGAAGCGTAAGGGTATTAAAAAAATTTGTGCAATGCCGCTATCGCGCATATTCCCTAGGCTTATCCCCGGGTTGATGCATTTGGGCACACTGACGAATTGCGCGCAAATTGACGGATACAAAGTCTTGAAATCATGCCCAGAACACACAACCACTTCATCCGCCGCGTCTACCCCGCGACTAGTCTGTATGCGCGGCAAATCTATGCGGTTCACTTGCACCCCGTACTGGAAAATGACACCGTGGCGTACCGCTAACCAATCCGCCAACATGGCGATGGCCTGACGTGCGTCTAGCGCAATTTCGCTGCCACTGAATAATCCGCCTAGGCCATGCGCATGCTGTGCGGCGACGCCTGCTGGCCCCAGCAGTTTGCTACCGTAGTAACTGCCTCGCTCATGCTGAAAAGCCTCCAGCACGTCCAACTCTGTGCGGCTGCGTGCCACCACCAGGCTACCCTGTGCCTTGTGCCAGCATCCGCTTTCTGTCAAAAATTCCAGCCACATGCTGCGGCTTTGTTGCGCCAGTTCGAACAAGTCGCCACTGGGCTGCCCTAGCACCAACCCCAGCCCGAAATTACGCACCGAGGCACCGCTAGCGCGATCCTCACGCTCATACACCGTGACCGTATCACCGCGCAGGCTAGCGGCCCAGGCATGCGCTAGCCCGACGATGCCAGCGCCGACAATGGCGACTCTATGTTTGCACTGATTCAAGGTCGATCGCCTTGCGCCATACGCGCTTCGATCAGATCGATGACGGCGGGTAGATCGGCGATACTATCGATCACATAATGCGCACCGGCGCGTGCCAGTCGATTAGCGGCGGCATTGCGTCTTGCGGCCGTTTGATCTGCCGATAATTGATCCATCTCGGCCAAAGTCAATCCGTTTTCATTGCCGGACAGCGACAAGCCTACGGTCCACATGCCAGCGGCCAGACCTTCTTCTATGCCGGGCAGCGTGTCATCAACCTTAACGCAAGCGCGTACATCACCGATACCGAGTTCGATTAGATTGGCCAGCGCCATCCAGGGCCCAGGGCGGCCACCCGCTTTCAGATCATCAGTGGCCACCGCATGCGCTACCGTCAGACCTTGCGAGGCCGCGTGCGCCAGCAGTTTATCCATCACCACGCGCGGATAACCTGAACAGGAACCAATAGCGATATCGCGTGCTTTCAGTTGCGCCAGGACCGCTAATGTGCCGGGTATCAGATCGGAATACGCAGCGACGCGCTCGATTTGTAAGGGCAGGAAAGCGGCATACAGGGCATCGACGTCGGCGTCGCTCATGGCACGGCCATAACGCTGCTGCCAACGCTGGGCTACCCCACTTTGCTTGCCGAGTGCCTGGATGTGATCCCATTTGGCCAGCCCCATAGGAATGCGGGCTTCGTCCAAGCTTACCGTGACTTCGAAGCCGGCGAAGGCGTCGATCAGAACCTGAGTCGGTGCAAAGGAACCGTAGTCCACCAGGGTGCCAGCCCAGTCGAAAATAACGGCACGTACCGGGCCTTGGTAGTTGCGTTGGTAGCGATAGTTTGTCGTGTTGAGAGTCATGTTGGTAAGCGATAAAATAAAAAGTATTAAAGACAGATATCCATTTTTTTCAAGGCATGCGCGATCGCATCGAGCGCGATCTGCATTTCGGCCTGGCCTAGCGCACCGATACAGCCGATTCTAAAAGTCTCGGCCGAAGTCAATTTACCCGGATAAAGGATCACGCCCCGCTCTTTGGTCAATTGGTAAAACTCACTGAAATTCCAGTTCGGATGCGCCGGTGCATGCACCGTCACGATGATAGGAGCCTGCAACTCTTCAGGTAAAAAACTCTGTAATCCCTGCTCTTGCAAACCTTGAATCAGGGTCTGGCAATTGGCGCTGTAGCGCGCCAATCGCGCAACTCTGCCGCCTTCTGCATCAAACTGATCGAGCGCCACCATCAAGGCGGCCATCACATGCGTCGGTGGTGTGTAGCGCCATTGCCCAGTCTGTTCCATATACCGCCATTGTTGATACAGATCGAGCGACAGCGAATGTGCCTGGCCGCTGGCCTGTTCCAGCGCAGCAGTTTTGCAAAGTACAAAACCCATACCCGGCACACCTTCCAGGCACTTGTTGCTGGAGGCGATCACGGCATCAAAGTCTAAGTTGTTGGCCGATAAAGGCAGCGCTCCGAAAGCACTCATGGCATCAATGATCAATTTTTTACCAGCTGCCGCGACCACTTCAGAAATGGCAGTGATAGGATTGAGTATGCCTGTGCTGGTTTCGCAATAGACCACGGCGACATGCGTGATCTGCGGGTCGCTGACTAAAGCTTCGGCGACCCTGGCAGGATCGACCGCTGCGGTTTCGCCGAAATCCAATACGCTGACCTGGCGCCCGATTATTTCTGTGAGCTGGGCGATGCGTTTGCCATAGGCACCATTGACCAGACAGAGCAATTTTCCATCGCGCGGCATCAGAGTACCGATTGCTGCTTCCACCGCAAAGGTGCCTGAACCTTGCAAAGGCACGCAAGTATAGTGCTCGCCACCATCGATGAGCGCCACTAAGCGCTGACGTAAGGAGGCGGTCAGGGCATTAAAATTACTGTCCCATGAACCCCAATCGTGCAACATGGCGGTCTTGGTTGCCAGGCTGGTAGTGAGTGGACCGGGAGTAAGCAGTAGGGCATCACGCATGCTAAACCTTTAAAAAAATAGTTGTGGAATGAGAATTTAATGTTTACCGGCGAAGTTGCGACAAGTTGCGCCAAGCCTGGCCTTTATGACTGAGCCACCAGCCAGCGCCATTCATCAGTAGCGTGACCAGCAATGAACTGATGACGATCAGGGTTGCCATAGCGGCCGCGGCCGCGGTATCGCCAGCATCATCCATATTCAGGATCGCCAGCGCGGCAAGTACCGTATCTGGGGTGTACAAAAAAATGACACAGCTGACCGTCGTCATACTGGAAATGAACAAATAACGCGCCACGTCCAACACGGCGGGCAGGCTCATTGGTAAGCTCACACGCACAAACGTGTGCCACCAGGGGCGCTGCAAACTGCGCGCGACTGCCTCAATTTCGCCATCAAGCTGGCGCAATGAAGTGCTAAGTGTTAGATGGGCAGTGGTATAGAAATGGGCAATCGTGGCAAGCACCATCAAGCTCATGCTTCCATACAAAAAATGCAGAGGATTGCCAGGCGCGTTGAAAAACAGCACATAGCCTAGCCCAAGTACCAAACCTGGCACCGCCATCGGCAACAAGGCCAGGCTGCGTATGGTCGCCACCATGCTGCCTGGCACTGGTAGTTTTTCAACTAAATAGGCGCTGACAAAAATAGCTGCTGTACCAAATATTGTCACCAGCATGGCCATGCGCATACTGTTATAGAAGGCTTGCCAGCCACCGCCATCCAATTGATCGAAATCGAAATGCGACCAGGTAAAGCTCATGTCGTAAGGCCACATTTTTATAAATGCGGCGACACAGCCTACCCCGAGTAAAGCCAAGAGAAACACCGACACCAGCAAGCACAGCAGCGCTAAAATCCCATCACGCATACGATTTTCGCGCGGCTGATACACCACGGAGCGACCACTCATTTGGCCGCTACGATGGCGCGACAACCAGCGTTCAACCATAAAACTCAATACCGCCGGCAACAGCAATAAGACCCCGATGACCGCGCCTTTACTAAAATTTTGCTGACCGATGACCTGTTTATAGGCCTCTAGCGACAAGACATTCATCTGTCCACCGATGACTTTCGGGATGCCGAAATCGGTAACCACCAGCGTAAACACCACCATCGCGGCGGACACCAGCCCATAACGGGCATTGGGCAGCGTCACCGTGATAAAACGACGAAATTTACTGGCACCGAGTGTTTCTGCCGCCTCATACAAGCGGCTGTCACTGACACTCAACGCCGCCGTTAATATCAACAAAGCATGCGGAAACGTATAAAAAACTTCGCCTAACACGATACCGATAGGGCCATAAATTGTAGCGCCCGCCATCCAACTTTTTAACAAGCCCTGGTTACCAAACAAATACACCAGAGAAATCGCTGGCATTAAAGAAGGTGCCAGCATCGGTGCCAAGGCAATCAATCTAAAGACCTTGCGTCCAGCCATGCGGCTACGCGTCAAGGCGAAGGCGAAAGCCAGTGCCAACGGCAGCACTATGGCCAGCGTCGCCAGCCCCAATGCAATGCTATTGCCAGCCGCGACCCGCAGTCTTGGTTCGGCCAGTAGCGCCGCCCAATTCGCCAGTCCTATGTAGGCACCATCGCGCGCTTGCGTGCTCATACTGAACATGCTTAACAAGGGCGCAGCGATGAAGATCAGCATCAGTAAAGCGAGACCCGCAAGCAGCCAGACGGCGAGCTTTTCGTCAGCACTGCGGAACGCCGACAAACGCGGTCTGGACGATAAAATCGTAGTGATGGCAGCCATCCTCATGAGGCCACCGCAAACACACGGACTTTGTGTGCAGGAAGGCTGACAGGAACCCGGCGCCCCGGTTCTAGTGTGGCGTAGCCGGCATCATTTGGCCCGACATCGGCAAAGATAGACATGGCACGATCCACGCATAGCGATAAGCTGGCGCGTCTTAGTCCGCCATGAAAATCAACCCGGTCGACGATCGCCATCATGGAGTCTGTTCCAGCATGCCAATGGGTTTCGATTTTTACGTCTTCCGGACGGCAAAATAGACTGGCTTTATCCGCACCGGGCGGCAGCTCTACTTTGATAGGCAGGCCAGCCAGAGTAGCCACGCCATGCGCCGAACGGCATAGCGGCAACCAGTTGGCACGCCCGACGAAATCAGCGACAAAATGCGAAGCCGGATCGCGATAGATTTGCTCCGGACTACCAATCTGCTCAATCTGCCCCTTACTCATGACCACCACGGTATCGGCAATACTCATCGCCTCATCCTGATCATGCGTGACCATAATCGTGGTCACACCGAGCTTTTGTTGTAAGCGACGCAGCTCTTGACGTAGTCGTTCACGTACTTTTGCATCCAGGGCGGATAGCGGCTCGTCCAGCAGCAACAGGCTAGGCGAAGTGGCCAGCGCGCGGGCTAAGGCAACCCTTTGTTGCTGACCGCCAGAGAGCTCAGCCGGATAGCGATTTTCTATGCCATTTAAGTCTATCAAATCAAGTAATTCATTGACCCTCTGGGTCTTGTGGCTACGACTCTGACGTAATGCATAACCTATATTCTGGGCCACCGTTAAATTCGGGAATAGCGCATAGGATTGAAACACGATGCCGTAATTACGCTTGGCGGGCGGCAGATTGCCGATCTCACTGCTGCCCATAAACAAGCTACCGGAGTCCTGCACCTCCAGCCCTGCAATGATACGCAGCAGAGTGGTCTTGCCGCAGCCGGAAGGTCCTAGCAGGCAAACGAATTCGCCTTTCCGGATATTCAGATTGATATCGTGCAGCGCCTTAAATGCACCGAAATGCTTGCTGATATTCGAGATGCGCAGCCAACTGTCTGGCGCATCGTTGGGCGATAGTGCGTGATCCATATTCATGTGGCAGCGGTCTTTTCTATCAAGCTATTTAGTCGGTTCAGGTAATGCGTCAAAGGGGGAACCACCAGGCCGCATACCTTGGCGGCGTCGTCGCAGCGTCGCAATGCTATGGCTAACCCGGCTTGTGGTTGAGCGATAAAGGCGCAGGCTTGACTGTCATCCATGACCCCACCCTGCAGCGCCAGGCTCAGCTGCGATGCCTCGGATAGCTCAGCCAGGTAGCCAGGCTGGTGGTGACACAAGTAGCGCTTGGCATCCACATGCAGGCGTATCGTCTCAATCACCGCTGGCGGTAGTAGTCCACGCAAGTAAGGCACAACTCTGAACTGATGCAGGTCATCCTTACCCTCAGCCAGCTCATCATCGCTTTGCTGAAACAGCATGTGGCCAAGATCGTGCAAGAGACAGGCGATCACTAAGTTGTCGTCACCGCCAGCTTGCTCCGCCAGCCAGGCCGCCTGCAGTGCATGTTCGGTCTGGGTAATCGCTTCGCCGCCGTAAAGCTGCGTCCCCGCTTGTTCAAACAGCGCGACGATTTGATCGCTAGAAAGACGCTTAGTCATATTGATTTCAAAAAGATAGGACTTACGCAAAACCGCCCCAGCGTCGTTGTATCCGCCTTGCCGTACTAAAGTACTGTCTTCGGCGGTACGCCTAGCCGGAGCAATTTTGCGTAACTCCTAAGGAAAATAATGCGTCCGGAAAAATAGACCGGACGCCATTCTTAAAGCTTACTTAGGTTCGGATTTGCCGTCGTAACGTTTGTTCCACTCGGCTAAAATGCGGTCGCGGTTATTCGCCGACCATTTCAGATCCTGCTTGATTAGCAGTTGTTCGTAGTTAGCTGGAATAAGTGGATTATGTTTGGCAATGCCTGGGTAGGCCACGATGGCAAAATTATTTGCAAATAATTCGTTAGCAGACTTAGAGGCAGACCAATCAGCCAGTTTGCGTGCAGCCTCGAGATTTTTTGTCCCTTTCATGATGCCGGTCGCTTCCACATCCCAACCCAAGCCTTCCTTAGGGAAGATCAAATCAATTGGCGCACCGCTGTCTTTTAACTTGGCAGCGCGATATTCAAAGGCGATACCAATTGGGAATTCGCCACTAGCGGCTTGTTTGCAAGGCTTAGAACCGGAATGCGTGTACTGCGCAATATTGACATGCAACTGATCCATATAGGTCCAGCCGTCTTTCTCACCGAATTGTGTCAGCCAGCCACTCACATCAAAATAACCGGTGCCGCTGGAGGCCGGATTTGGCATGACGATCTTGCCTTTATATTCTGGCTTGAGTAAGTCTTTCCAGCTCTCTGGTTTCTTCAAACCTAACTTGCCAGCTTCGACCGTGTTGAAACAAATGGTCGCGCCCCAGACATCCATACCGACCCAACTTGGCGGTGTGCTGTCGTCGACAAAACGCTTGTTCAGCTTTTCCAGGCCTTTCGGTGCGTAGGCATGTAACATGCCCTCTTTCTCCAGCACCAGCAATGAGGTAGCGGCAACGCCCAACACCACATCGGCTTGCGGTGAAGCTTTTTCAGCTAATAATTTTGCGGTGATAATGCCGGTGGAGTCGCGCACCCAACGGATTTTTATATCCGGATATTCTGTTTCAAATTGACGCTGATACGATTTCAACTGATCGGCTTCCAGCGCGGTGTAGACCGTCAAATTAGTTTCGGCAGAGGCCGCAAGACTGACCAGGCAAAACAGTGAGGATATGGATTTCAACAATGTAGGGAATTGCATCGAATACTCCTTTGGGTAAAATGGTATCGCTGCGATACCGGAGCTTCGAATTGTAAAGAGGCATTGTGACATCATCGTGACGTCTAGATGACTTATTGCACTTGATGTCAACGAACTGTGATTACGGGATCTGGCGGCAACGCCAGCATCTTAAGTTCAACTGGCTAAAGCAAAAGACAAAAACCAAAACGCCGCTACCTCTGCGCAGAACAGACTTACGTGTTTTTGAAGCTATCCTAGTCTGCGCAAACCTTATGCTGGCGTAATTGTTTAGCTCGCTATACTAAGCCCTTCTCCCGCTAGCGGGAGAAGGGTTGGGATGAGGGTAGTTCAAATTTGCACAATGTTTGATTTTTCATCGCGTTAAGTGCATCCTTTATTTGGAAGCAAGCGTTGCTCAACCACCCTCACCCCTGCCCTCTCCCGCCAGCGGGCGAGGGAGTTTTCATTGCGGGCTGAACAGTTACATGCTGGCACTCAAAAATTCCAAGAGCAGCGCTATCACGCATATTCCATGCGGGTTCGCAGCCATGCCGGCCTGCAGAGCGCATGGAATATGCGCTCTGGCCGGGGCTGTGTTGAGATTGTTTATTTAGGCTAGATCAGCACCCATGCAGCGATGTGCAAGGGGCAATCGTCCCCCAGCTGAGCCGTTCAGGGTTTTCGGCCCTGGAACACGAAGAAGCTTTTTCCGCTGGTCTCGCGCAGTAGGAGATTGAGCCCGAGCACCCCTCCATCGCTGCCGACGTCAGCATAAGCGACACCAGTTGCTGCGCCTTGGAAAGCACAAGCGCTACCACTAAAGATGGCGGCCACCGAGTAAATGTTTTTGGCACTATCAGTCATAGGCTTCACACGGCTATAGCTAAAAACACAGGCTGGATTGGCGCTGATGAGCATGCTATTCGGATCAAGATTCGACAATGTCAGACTCATCAAGGCGTTATCCGGGGATTTGCTATTGTATTTACCCAGCAAATTCTCGACCGTAAGCGCTTTATCGTATTGACTGTCATAGTTGAGCGTGACGGTGCGCGGGTCGCTGCCATTAATGCCCACCGTCACCTGGAACTGCAGAGACTTCTGCGTGCTACCGGATTGCGGCGACATTGCGGCCGAGCCCACGCTTTCAAAGAAGCCACCCGTCTGGTGTCGATAATAGCCAGCTCCGCTGCTATTGAGATTGCCGACGACAAAATTATCACTACTAAAGCCGCTCATGAAGAGCGCTTCAGCCGGTGCGCCATTGGCAGCATTGGCGATGGCATAAGCCGAACCAAAACCATCGGCAAGCATGTCGATGGCGAGCTCGTTGCTGCTTGACTTAGCAGCCCCATGCCACAAGCCTTCCGGGTTAATTTTTACTGGGGGTGGGGGCGGAGGTGGTGGTGGCGTAACCGAACTGTCTGAAGCTCCGCCACCGCAAGCGCTCAAGAGGCAAAACGACAATGGGACTAAGAATGAAATGCGAGACATATTTGTCCTTTCAATAAAACAGGAAGCAACTTTTAGGCCTACCAGAAAAACAAAAATGCTAAAAATCCGCTAGCGGAGGTTCGCGTCTAATGGCATCAAAATCGACCACGGCTTCCTGCGCTCCGTTCATGTACAAACGTTTTTTCTGGCGTGGATAGTCGCATACATCTTGTTCTAAATTGACGCGAGCCGCTAATAAAACCAAAGGCGCGCTGCCATTATTGAAGATCGTATGCGCCACCCCATTTTTGGGAAAACCAAGAAAATCTCCAGCATCGATTGCATAGCGCAGTTCTTCAATGATCGCCTCACCATGGCCAGAGAGTACGTAGAAACATTGCTCCTCGTATATATGGCGATGATATTCCGCATACTCTCGTCCCGGCATCACCGTCATCAGGTGAAAGCCAAGATCGTTAAGACCAGTTGCGCCGCTAAGTGACTTCGAGAGTCGCATGGCTTCAGGGTTAAGTAGGTGCGCCTTGGAATGCGCGGGCATTTCCAAAATATCTACAGCTTTTAAAAGTTCTCTAGGAGTCGTCATGGCAGTTTTATATAAAATAGTGAACTAAAATTTTTATCATATTTGGCAAAAAACGCGGTATTACAGTTTTCATTTTAGTTACTATAGTTTAGCAGCCGCGCAATGCCTGCGCAGAATGCATTACGGCATGCTGCATTAAAAATGTCGCATGCCGCAGATCGAACTCATTTCAATTTAAAAGTGCGACTTATTTTGTCTTTTAATTTATTCGCCGCGCAGCAGCTTCCAGATCGACACCAGATGAAACCATAACCACAAAGGTGCAGGCAGAAAAACAGCGTACATCATGGGGTGGTGAGGGCCGATTTGCGGCAGCAGTATCAAGGCCAGCGTACTGGCGACGATTAAGATATCGGTCAGGCCAAAAATATTGGCAAACCAGGCGCGTCGATTACCCTGCACCGCACTGGCCACCGAGAATGCCGCGATCAGACCAAAGAAGCCGGCACCAATATGGGTAAAGCCATCGATGATGCCAAAAGCTTGCGGCAAGACACCGAGGCTGGCAAACATCAGGAAAGTGCCACCGAAGAAAGCCCGTATGCCCTGCAATAGCATGAGTTGGCGCTGATCCAAACTTAGTAGCAAATTGCGTATCGATGGGATCAGGAATAACAGAGCGCCAACTAAGCCTACGCCAGCAAAAATAATCGCCAAAAATGCGATCCCCGAGATGTCTTTAGGGAACAGGCTTTCGCTCGATAGCGCCAGATGCAGCACGCCTAGCCAGACCAGCATCCCGACCGCGATGCCCAGGCCTAATTTGCCGAGGGGTTTGAAAATGGACAGCGCCCACAGGGTGTAGACGATCATCAGGACGTCTAGTCCTAGCATGATGGAGGTAGCAGAGATGTTTAACATGATTATTGGCCTTAAGTGATATGATGACGGATTCAGTTTAACCACATACAACAGTCGTTTCTATGCTCAATAACACCGATAAGTTTGCAGAAACCACTAATATAGATAAATCAGGCGATGTTTTAGATGATGCCTTACGATCCCTTCGGATAGGCGGAAGTGTGCTGTTACGTGAGGCCTACGCCCCGCCCTGTGCGATTGCCATCCCTAGCTCGGATAAACTTGCTGCCTTCTTAGGCCTCAAGCAAGACACGCTGGCGGTGGCCTTTCATCTGGTTGAATTTGGCCATTGCGAGATCAAGTCAGCGTCGGGCAATCACATCACGCTCACCGCGGGCGAGATGGCCATTATGTTTGGTGGTGAGGCGCACACGCTATCGCAGGGCAAGAGCGATCAGATTGCGGACTTAGAAACGATGTTGGCTGGCGGCCCAAATATACAAAAAACCAGCGCTGCACAGGCGGGCTTGGGCGTTTCACTGTTATGCGGTGTATTTATGCTGCATCAAACCCAACTCAATCCTCTGTTTGCCGCGCTACCAGCTATCTTGCGGGTGAACTTGTCGCGCCAAACTAGTTTGCATAATTTATCCGGGATTGCCCACATCATGGCCAATGAGATAGAACGATCTGCTTTTGGTGCCGGCTTTATTGTTGAACGGCTGCTAGAAATTCTGTGTGCCGAAGCGGTGCGCGCGCATCTCGAAGTCACGCCGCAGCAAGCGGTAGGCTGGTTTCGCGGGATCAAAGATCCGGTGGTCGGGCGTGCCATCAAGGCTATCCATCAAAATCCAGCGCAAGACTGGTCGATCCCGCGTCTAGCGGGAGAAGTCGCAATGTCACCATCACGCTTCGCAGCGCGTTTTTCAGAATCGCTAGGTGAGAGCCCTATGGCCTATGTGGCAAAGTGGCGCATGAATGTGGCCTGCAGAAAACTCTCTGCCTCGCGCATAGGGGTCGATCAGGTAGCGGCTGATGTCGGTTACGAAAGCGTGGCGGCGTTTAATCGCGCCTTCAAAAAACATCTAGGTTTGCCGCCTGCCGCATGGCGCGCGCATCAGGCGGCGTAAATTACTTAGACCACCCGCTTATTCCCAAGTCGCCCTTACCACGCTGATCTCTTGCTTGATCCAGGCGATCAAGGCTTTGCTGCGCGCCGCTAGTAATTTACTGTGCGGGTATAAGATGTGCAGTGGTCGCGCTGCCAGCTCATAGTCTTCCAGCACCAGCTGTAATTGCCCACTTTGCAGATACGGCGCAACTTGATAGATGCTGAAATGACCTATCCCCAAACCGGCCACGCAGGCCTCAACCAAGGGGGCGACTTGATTAAACACCAGCCTGCCACTGACCGCTTGCGGCATATTTTTGCCTTGCTGCTGAAACATCCAATGGCCTTGTTGTTGCGTACTGCGTAGGCAGTTGTGCTCACGCAAGGCAGCCGGTGTTGTGGGCGTACCGCTGCTGGCCAGATACGCAGGTGCGGCTGCGTAGACCCGCCGTAAGTCGGCCAGATGCTGTCCCACCAGGCTAGAGTCGTGCATCTCGCCTATCCGCAGGCCGAGATCAAAACCTTCTTCAACAAGATTCACCAGCCTATCGAGCAAATGCACTTCTACGCTGAGCTTGGGATAGTGCTCGATAAAGCGGTTAATTGCAGGACAGAGGTAGCGCTGGCCAAATAATACCGGCGCAGTAATCACCAAGCGGCCCTGAGGCTCGCTTTGATCGGCCTGCAATTGGGCATCAGCCTCAGCATCGGCCGCCAATAAGCTGCGTGCGTGCAGCAGATAAAGTCGGCCTTGTTCAGTCAAAGCCACATGGCGGGTGCTGCGATTAAACAAACGCGCCCCCAGTAAGGCTTCTAAGCCAGCGAGTTGCCGCACCACACTGGGCAACGAGGTCGCCAGCGCCGTGGCAGCAGCGGTGAAACTGCCAGCGTCGGCAATCGCGACAAAGCTGCGTATCGCTTTGAGCTTATCCATAGGTTTTTTTGGGAATTTTATTACTACGTTTTTCGGAGTAGTTAATTACATTATGCATTATTTATTTCTAAAAACTTATAAGTCAGAATGTCTGCACTGCGCAATCTAGCGACGCATCTCAATTTATAGGGTAGCAAAATGAAAGCAATCGTTACTGGCGGCAACCGCGGCATAGGCCTGGAAATATCTAAAAATCTGCTTCAAAAAGGCTATGAAGTCCATGTACTCTCACGATCCGGGCTAGCCGCTGCGCAGGACGGGATCAGCAGTTGGATTACCGATGTCTCTGATTTTCTGCAGACCAGACAAATTATCGAGCGCATAGGGACACCGGACGTTTTGATTAACAACGCCGGCATCATGAACAGCAAAGCCCTCAGCGAATACAGTAGCGAAGATATTTTGCATATTCTTAACGTAAATCTGATTAGCGCGGTACGCCTGAGTGCCGAGGTGGCCGAACAAATGGCCGAGCGTGGCGGTGGCCGCATCGTCAGCATGGGTTCAATCGCCGGAGAAATCGGCCATCCAGACATTTGGTACGGCATTTCCAAAGCCGGAATGATGAACGCAATGCGCTCGCTGGCCAGAAGCTTTGGCGCCAGAGGCGTGCTTGCTAACTCGGTGGCACCCGGCCCGGTCGACACTGACATGATGAAGAACATTCCGGAAGACAGAAAAATGCGCTTGAAAGCAGCCACCATCAGTCAGCGTTTCTGCACAGCAGAGGAGGTGGCAAGCACCGTGTGCTGGCTGGCCACCGAGGCCCCCGCATTTATCAATGGCGAAGTCATAGATATGAATAACGGTGCGAATTACCGTTGAGTCGGGGGGGCAATAACAAGCGCCGCAAGTAAATTGACTCAAGCGCTACACCTAGCTATCTAATCTTCAAAAAACAGGGAGTATGGATTTAACCAAGCCGCTTGCGCATATTCTATGTGCGCAATTCACGCATACCGCAAGATACCCCCTCCTAGTATTAAATATAGAGGGCGCATCACGATAGACCGAATTCAAGTGTCGATATTTTTTACACTTACCGCTTACTTTTCCTACCCAACTGCGCTCTATAAACACTAAGTATTTGATTTTATTTTGCTTTTATATTGTTTTTATATTTGGCATGGTATTTGCTGACAATGATTTCATCAGCAAATTATTGTTTCAATCAAGGAGATAAAATGAAAATCAAACATTTAGCACAACTCGCTCTAGGATTCATCTTCAGCGCGTTTGTCACCACTAGCGCGGTGGCCGTTCCTATGACACTTGAAGGCATGGGAAAGTTAAGCGAATGGACAGATTTCGAAAGACTGCTCGGTGAAATGCCAGCAAATCCTTGGGGCACTAGCGACACCCAGCATGCTAATCGCGTCGGTATTTATGTGAGCTACGCCAATGGTCTCACCGGCTCTGCTACTTATAGCGGCGTGGCCAATAGCTGGGGTGGTTGCTGCAACATAGGTGGCGGCTTTCCTGGTTTGTCACCGGACACTGCGACTGGTTTCTTTGTCGGAACTGGTGCTTATGCCGGTCTGCATGGACTAGATAATGCGGGCTTCATCCTGCCTATGGCATGGGTCGATTTGCGCAATGAATTTACCGGCAATTTTGATATCTCATACGAAGAACAAGGCCAGTCTACCTGGCGCGCAGACAAAGGTGGCTGGGGCAGCGTGGTGATTGCCCTGTATAGCTCAGCGGCGCCAGTAACTGATGTTCCAGAGCCCGGTTCGCTGACGCTAATGGGTATCGCTTTGGTTGGTATCGCAGCGATCCGTCGACGTCGCGTCTGATGCTTATTTAGGCGACGCATTAAGACATATTAAGGGGCCTTCGGGTCCCTTTTTCATTGGGGTCTACTCTGCTATTCTCTAAAATAAATGTAAGAATTTGATGTCTGCAACTAGCTACCAGGTCAGCTATTTGTAACCATCGCCAAGACCATTATTCTTAAAAAAACAGGGAGTATAGACTTAGGCCAGTCGCTTGCGCATATTCTATGTGCGCAATTGACGCACAACTACTGATACCCCCTACTAGTACCATAATTTTCGGCAAAATTTTTGACTCGAATTTTTAATCCTAAATCCTATACAGCAGCCGCACACGGCTGCTGACTGAATTTAGAAATTGCGATCGCTTAGTGCTGCTTATTTAGTGCTGCTTATTTAGTGCGGCTTACTTCGCGTGACTTAATCAGCGCTGAGTAAGCCAGACGCCAAGGCCAGTTCTTGATTGCTGAAGATCGCCATGGCGGTATTCATTTTGCAAAAACCCAGTTTTTTGTAAAATGCCTCTTTACCGGGATTGGCGTACAAGATCACTTTTTTATGTCCGGCGGCATCGGCCAACAATTTATTCACCATGGCCTTGCCGAGCGCCTGCCCCTGATACTCGGGCAAGATAGCGATGTCGCACAAATACGCGCAATCGACGCCATCAGCCAGAGCACGGCCGGCACCGATCAGGCGCTCGCCATCGTAAATGAAGTGTTTGAACTTACTATTGGCAAACACGATCGCCAGATTCTCTGCCGATTTTTCACCCAAGGCAATTTTATACAAGGCGGAAAGCGCCTTCCAATCGACTTTACTGGCATCGTTCACCCACACTAATTCGCGCATATTGCTCCTTTTTTGATCGACTGTTTGGATTAAGCGTCTCGATTCGGCAAGCGTAACTCCGCCAGCAAACCACCGCCATCACGATTACTTAAATGCAGAGAGCCGCCCAGAGTCAGACTCAATTGCTGTGCAATCGCCAGACCTAAACCGCTACCGCCCGTGTCACGATTGCGTGAATTCTCTACCCGATAATACGGCTGCAATACCGCGTTTAGTTCAGCTACGGGAATGCCAGGCCCCCTATCCATGACAGTGATAGAAATCTGATCTGCCGCAAGCCCTTGCAAGCCTATTTCAACCTGCGTGCCGAACTTTAAAGCATTATCCAAAAGATTGCTTAGTATGCGCTTCAGCGCCAGCGGCGCACTGCGTATAGGTCTGCCCAATTGGCCGGTCACTGCGATGCTGTGACCGGCATCCTGATAGTCCGACACCAGACTACGCAGCAAGGCATCGAGATTGATGCTGCAAATTTTTTCATCTTGCCGCTGGCTACGATTGCGTGCCTTGCTCCATAGGTCTGCCCAATTGGCCGGTCAATGCGCGTTGCTGTTCCACCGGCATCCTGATAGTCCGACAGCATAGACTACGCCGCAAGGCGCGAGATTGATGCGTGCAAATTTTTTCATCTTGCCGCTAAATTATGCGCACGGGCATAGGCGATGCCTTGCTCCACCAGGCTTTGCATAGCGAGTGCGTAGCCTCTATGCGCTTCGTCATCAAGCATGTCCACCCTCAGGCGCATACGCGTGATCGGCGTTTGCATCATGCGTAACCGCTGCCAGCCTGTATGCGTTCGCTCAAATAGGCAGAGATGCGGGTGCCATGGCGTTGAAGGCATCCCGGCCTTGGCTATTCCAGCGGACCGTCATCCATGTGTCTGCGGGCTTCGGCATCCAGATAAAAACTAGGCGCGACCGTATATTCTGTCCCTAAGGCGATACTGACCGAATGGATCACCTCATGTGCCAGCGCGCTGTCGGCCGATTTTTCTGGCAGATGGACAGATGCAGGGCCACGGGTAAAAAGTAGCGGTAGTTATTTCTATCTAACTTAGTCAGCCAGGCCTCTCGCTCTATCGGCGGCAAACGCTCCAGCATTGCGATGGAGCCTGCCACATCATGGCCCATTTTGGCGCTGTTGCAAAAGCCCAGAATTGCGTATTATAAAAAAGCACAAGAAAAAAAGTGCCCACGAGCAAATACCAAGAACGGCGTTGCAGACGACGCCGAAAAAAGCGACTCGATGGAAAAAATTAAGCTATTTTGATCGTAACAAAGGCGGAGACAAAGAATGCGTATTTTATTGGTGGAAGACCATCTGGAGTTATCACGATGGCTGGCGAAAGCACTGGAAGACGCTCATTTAACGGTAGAATGCGCGATGAACGGTGCAGATGCCGACGCATTGCTGCATACCCAGGAATATGCGCTGGTGATACTCGACCTGACCCTGCCGAAAATGGACGGGCTCGATGTACTCAAGCGCCTGCGCGCACGCGGCAGCAAGGCACCGGTACTGATTTTAACCGCACGCGGCGGCCTCAACGAACGTGTGCAGGGCTTAAACCTCGGTGCCGACGATTATCTGGCCAAACCGTTTGAACTGGCCGAACTGGAAGCGCGCGTGAAAGCCCTGTTGCGCCGCTCGCAAGGCAATGAAGCGATCACCCTGCTATGCGGCGAACTGAGCTTTGATACGGTCAGCCGCCAGTTTGCCTATGCCAGCACTGCCATGTCGCTGACACCACGCGAACATGCGGTGCTGGAAGCGCTGATCATACGACGCGGTCAGGCGGTCTCGAAAGACAAGCTGTTCAACGAAGTGTTTGCGCTTGATGATGACGCCAATCTCGATGCGATAGAAATCTACATCCACCGTCTGCGCAAGAAGCTGGAACTAGCCAGTGCCGGCGCGGTGGCGATCACCACCTTGCGTGGTATCGGCTATATGCTGGAAACCCGATGAGCGTAAAGCCAGCCCCGGTCGGCAGCCTGCGCGGCCAGTTCCTGCGCTGGTTGCTGATCCCGCTGGTCACGCTGGTGGCAGCCAATGCCTTTTCGGTGTACCGCAATGCACTCGATGCCGCCGATCTGGCGTATGACCGCTCACTGCTATCGACCGCCAGGGCACTGGCAGAGCGCGTCACTATCGACCGTGGCAAGGTGGTCGTCAATGTGCCGTATGTCGCACTCGACAGTTTTGAAACCGATACCCTGGGCCGGCTGTACTACAAGGTCAGTGGCGTCAACGGTGAATTCGTCGCCGGTTTTGAAGATTTGCCTAACTTGCCAAAAGACGTACCACGTTCCGATATCTATCCGGCGCTGGTGCATTTTTTTCATGCCGATTATCAGGGCCAGGCGGTGCGCATCGCCGCCCTGCATCAGCCCGTGTATGACGACCAGATGCGCGGCATCGCCCTGATAGAAGTGGCCGAAACCGTAGATGCACGGCGCAATCTGTCGCGCACCATCCTGATCGACACCCTGCTGCGCCAGGCCGCACTCTTGCTGGCGGTAGCGCTGCTGGTATGGGTGGCGCTACGTTTCGTGCTGCATCCGCTGATGCAACTAAAATCTGTCATGGAGCAGCGTGAGCCTACCGATTTATCCGATTTTGACGCCAGCCTGGTGCACAAGGAAATCCGCCCGCTGGTGCTCGCCATGAACGGCTATATGGCCAGGCTCGATGCCATGATCAGCGGCCAGAAACGCTTCATCGCCGACGCCTCGCACCAACTACGCACGCCGCTGACGGTACTCAAAACCCAGGCCGAACTGGCGCTGCGCGAAAATGATGCGGCAGCGATGCGCCAGATCGTGCAAAGCATCGCCAACACCACCGATGCCACTGTCCATCTGGCCAACCGCCTGCTGACGCTGGCCCGCACCGGGCACGGTATCGCCGAAGCGGAAATGGGCGAACTCTCGCTGCGCGAAGTGCTGCATCAGGTCTGCGTAGAACTGGCCTTGCCGGCGGTAAAAAAAACACATAGACCTATCGCTCGATGCCGAGCAGGATGTCGTGCTGCACGGTCATAGCCTATTGCTGCATGAGATGCTCAGTAACCTGCTCGACAATGCGATCCGCTACACCCCGCTGCACGGCCGCATTGCGCTGCAACTGACGCTACAGCGCAGCAATTCGCCTGAGCTGCTGGACTACGCCCTGCTGGTCATGGAAGACAGCGGCCCCGGCATCGCCCCGGGCGAGCGCGATAAGGTATTCGAACCGTTTTACCGCGCGCTGGCAGCCGGCGACAGCAACCCGGGCGGCACCGGGCTAGGCTTAAGCATAGTGCGCGACATCGTCGAACTGCATCATGGTCAGATCCACCTGAGCGGTGTAGCGGGGGCGAGCGGCTTGCGGATAGAGTTGTTGTTGCCGGTGTGAGGCATGCCGTACACCCCAAACAGGGCAGCGTGACCGTGGGCGGCTGTCATGTTTAAGCGATGCATGTAATACTGAGCACGTATTGATAGTGAAGCCAAGTAAGCCAGCACCGACCACGTTCCAGAATCCCACAGAGATAAAGCAAAGGATCGACCATTTATATGCCTGCACCCATGCTGCGGCTTTCGAGCGTTGAGTTCTTGTATGCTTCATACCACTTCCAACGCCGAGAACATCGCGCCTATGGCAGTCGAACTGCATCATGGTCCACCCACAAATGCACCAACCACCAACGATCCACCTGAGCGGTGGTACCACGATAAACAACAAAGCATAAAACAACACATCGACACCGAGTTTTTGGTATTTTGGTTCATGCCCAGAAATCGCCGGGGCAATATACAGACCAGTGGCCAGCCAAGCGGTGGCGATCCATAATACGGCAAATTGCGTATGTATGGTGCGGCTGACGGTAAATGGCAATATCTGTGCCAAAGGAAAACCGAAGAAACTCTGACCTTCGACCGCATAGTGCGCAGTAATCACGCCCATAGCAACTTGCGCCAAAATCAGGCCTATCACGACGTAGAAATATTTCTTGGTGGCCCTCATCGAAGGGGTAGGCTTAAGATCGAACAGGGGATCAGTTTTAGGCGGGGTAGGATCAGACTCTTCCTTACTGACCGAGTGGAAAAAGATCATGCCAGCGATCGCTGCAATCATAAATATGATACTGGCGATAGACCAGATACCGGCGCCGGTGGTCGGGGTATTGCCGACCAGTGGCTCATGCGGCCAATTGCTGGTGTAACTAATTGCAGTCTCACCCGGTCTGTCGGTGGCAGCCGACCATGCCGACCAAAATATAAACGCAGGCAAGGCTTGCAAATCTTGCGGATCTGGCAGCGAACCAGAGTTCATTGCATATTGCTCACGCAGTTTATTGAGTGATGGATCATCGCCAAACAGGCCTACGTAATGCTTGACCACTTGCGCAACTGCTTCCGCACGCGCGGGTGACAGTGTGACGTTGCCACTTTTGGCGTCATAGGTATTGCTGCGCATTTCGATTTTTAATCTGGCATCAAGTTCGGCCTGCTGGCCTAGGCTCAGTTGCTCAAATTCCTTAGCATATTCTTGCTGTGCCCACACCGCGCGCAAGGCCAGCGCTTCACGATGCAACCAATCGGCCGACCAGTCTGGCGCGACATAACTACCATGTCCCCATACTGAACCGAGCTGCTGGCCGCCGGCGGCTAGCCAGGCTTCCTGGCCACGCTGTACCTGGCCTTCTGAAAATATGACAAGGCCCTTGGTGCTGACCACTTGTTTGGGAATAGGTGGTGCCTTCAGGTAAATTTCTGTACCGACCCAGCCTAACACTGAGAATGAGAGTACACAGATGACGGCGAGCCAGGTCCAGAGTTTGCGCGTTGCATGCATGGCGTGGTTTCCTTATTTGAAAAGTTGAAATACCAGCGAAACACTGTACGCTGATAAAGATGGATTCTATCTACATCATTTATAAGATGCAAGTGAAATACATCTTAAATCTCAAAAGCTCTGCTTTTTTTTTATAAACATATATACTATGTACTTGATAATATTGTTTGCGCGCTTTGCAAAAAGCTCAAGAACGCCATCACTAAGAGCTTGCTAACGATGAGATTAACCGCCTATACCGATTACACACTGCGCACCTTGATGCATCTGGCGAGCAATCAAGATCGATTGGTGACGATACAAGATATCGCCGATCTGCATGCAATATCAAAAAATCATTTGATGAAAGTTGCGCACCAACTTGGTTTATCCGGCATGGTCGATACAGTGCGCGGGCGCAATGGTGGCTTGAGATTAAGTAAGGACCCCAGGCAAATCAATATTGGCGAAGTGGTACGTAATACCGAAAGCGATTTTTTTATGGCGGAATGTTTCGATCATGCCGACACCTGTTGCGCCTACGCTCCAGCCTGCGCCTTAAAAGGCGTATTAAGTAAGGCCACTGCTGCTTATCTCGCGATACTCGACGAGGTAACTCTAGCCGATTTGATTACACCAAAAATAAGAAACATAGGCATGAGTGCCAAAGCGAGTCCAATACGTCTGCATACCAAAACAAAATCATAACTACCGGAAAAGCGGTTTTGCGCAGAGATAAGTCACTATTTTGCCGTGAATAACTTGACGAAACACAAGAAGTTTTCTGTTTGATTATCCAGAAAAAAAACCCTAGGTAAAATATGCTTCTTGTAAACTTGCCTTCCTTGCCGCAGATGACGCCACGGTCGCAGTCTCAATACTGAAAAACGAATTAATAGGTAAGCCCATGAATACTTTGCCCGACATAGAATTTTCCGAAGAATTGATACGCCGCTTTGACAAGCTAGGCCCGCGTTACACTTCGTATCCGACTGCGGATAGGTTCCATACTGAGTTCAGCGAAAATTCGTATATCAGCTATTTGGAACAACGCGCCAGCGATACGCGCAAGAATCCACCCTTGTCGATCTACATTCACGTGCCATTTTGTGAATCGCTGTGCTATTTTTGCGCATGCAATAAGATCATCACCAAAGACCACAGTCGCACCACCGAGTACTTGCGTTATCTGGCCAAAGAAATGGCCTTGGTGGCAGCCAAGATAGGCCCGGACCGGCGTACCGCTCAGCTGCACTTTGGCGGCGGCACGCCTACTTTTCTAAATCCAGATGAGTTGCGCGAGTTGATGGCGCTGATACGCAGCCATTTTGAGATCTTGCCCGATGCAGAACTGGGGATAGAGATAGATCCGCGTACGGTCAGTGATGATACTTTGGCCTTGCTGGCCGAGTTGGGCTTTAACCGCACCAGTTTTGGGGTGCAGGATTTTGATCCTGCCGTACAGCAAGCGGTGAACCGAATTCAGCCTTACGAGATGGTGGAGAAAGCGGTCACTGCCAGCCGTAAAGCGGGTTTTGAATCGATCAATGCCGATCTGATTTATGGTCTGCCTAAGCAATCCATGGGAAGTTTTAACCGCACACTAGATCAGGTCATAGCACTTTCACCGGATCGCATTGCACTCTACAATTACGCCCATCTGCCTAGCCGTTTCAAGGCGCAGCGCCAGATTATCGAAAGCGAACTGCCTAGCGCGGAAGAGCGTCTGCAGATATTTTTAATGTCGGTGCGCAGATTGCTCGATGCGGGCTACATTTACATAGGCTTGGATCATTTTTCAAAACCAGAAGACGAACTGAATAAAGCGCGTTTGGACAAGAGCTTGCATAGAAATTTCCAGGGCTATACCACGCGTGCCGATTGCGATCTAATCGGTTTTGGCGTGTCTGCCATCGGTAAAGTCGGGCATTCGTATAGCCAATCGGTGCGTACCATCAAAGCGTATTACGAGCATCTGGATGCAGATCAGTTACCGATAGAAAAAGGTTTTTCTCTCAGTGCTGACGATGTCTTACGACGTCAAGTTATCATGGAATTGATGTGCAGCGGCCCGGTAGATTTTGCGGCGATTAACCAGGCGCATGGTATCGATTTCCTCACTTATTTTGCGGATGAACTAACGCAATTGCAGCAGTACGAAGAGGCTGAACTGATTAAGGTCGATCAGCACAGCATCATAGTCACCGCCAAGGGACGGATGTTTGTGCGTGCCGTCGGTATGGTGTTTGATAAATACCTGGCTCAGCAAACCGGTGCGAAATATTCTAAATTAATCTAATTTCTTGCAGCTAGTTTCCAGCATGTAGTTAATAAATGCCAAGCACTGATGCTTGGCATTTATTTTTCCGCTTACTCCTTAGCCTTCCCGGCCATCTACACGCACACTCAATAAATACGGCGTGTAGGCAAACAAAAACAGTAAGAAAGCAGCGCACCAACAAAACATCGCCAACACCAAACTAGCCTGATACAGCGCTGGTGTAAGCAGCGAGGCAGCGACCCTAGCCAGCGCTGCAGTTTGTATCAGCAGATACAAGGCCAACTCTAGGCACCCAGTCTTGAGCGGGCGCCCGGTGTGACCCAGTGTAGTGCGTGTCATCATACCGAGGATCAAGCCGGCCATGGAGCCTACCGTTAATGCATGCCACGCCGCGCTCGCGGGTATCAAATCGAGTGCAGCGAGCGCCAGCAAAAAAAATCCCACGGGTATCCAGGCGTAAGAGATTTGGAGTATCCAGACTATCGGTGCTCCCAAAGTACGATGCGGTTGCCATAAGGCCAGTCGCGCCATTACGATGCAAGCTGCACCTGCGCACAGTAGCGCCAGCAACGGTGCTGGCGCGGCTGCGACCCACGCCAAACTGGCCAGCAGTAGCGCAGCCACCGCACTACGGTTAAGCCATGGATGCACGATAGCCAGCACGCCCGGCACGCCGTTTTGGGTGAACATCGGTATTACGCGCGCACCGATAACCGATTCCATGATGACGATGAGCAAGATAGCGGCATGCACCGTCGTTGCGGGTGCTAGCACAATCAAACCCAGCACGCCAGCATGAAAGACTGCGTTTGCCAGGCTTAACAAGCCCAGCAAAACGATCAAAAACATATTGCGCATATTCCCAGATTGCTGCAGCACGCGATATAGAGGCCATGCCGCCAAAGGAAGAAATGCTAAGTCCAGCACTGCCGCCCAAGTTGGCACGGCCAACAGCATCGCCAGCCGTCCTATTAACCAGCAGCCGGCCAGTAACGCCAGATGGCGCTTGCTCGGGGTCGCCAAGCCTGTCCAATTCCGCCCTGCCGTGTACAAGAATCCTATGATGACGGCAATTGCCATCCCAAACACCATTTCGTGCATATGCCAGGCGACATTGACTTGCGGCCAGCGATTTAGCCAACCTAGATAGTGTGCGATCCACAACGGCAGGCTAAGCGCGGCAAAGGCGGCGGCCAATAAATAGAAGGGGCGAAACCCCAAGGCCCAGACTGGATGCTGTGCTTGCCAAATGCGCTATTGCTTTTCCTTACTGCGGGATTTACCGAGATAGAGTTCATGTTCGTGCTCACTTTTAAAGATACATACAATATATATCTTTAATCAAAATTGTGCTACTCTTATGTGCATGCCCAGTCGTGACGGGATTCGCCATAGGCAATTACACACGAGGACGAGAACTATATGCAAACAGAAATAATCAAAGTTAAAAGATCGGCATATGCCGAAATCATCCAGCAGAGCTTACGTGCCTTACCAGGTGTAGAGGTGCGCGTGACCTCAGCGGCCGGGCAACTGTGCGCTACAAAGAAGAACTTGCTAAGCGTACAATTGCGCGCTAGCTTGATACAACTAGGCCCGAGGTCGATGCGGCAGCTGGCAAAAGCCACAGTGGCTGTTGTGGCGCTTGTGGTGGCTAAGTCAAGCGCGCAAGCCCAGACCAAGATCAGATCCGAAAACGGCTAGAACAAACCACGGGTTTATTCTACGATGGCGCTACGATTATTTTGAAAGCGCCGTAACATGAATCTCAGTCAATTTTCTACATTCCGTGATTACTTTACTTTTTACCCAGATAGCTATCCATCGCGGTACGTCCGACCGAAGGATCATCCGTGAAAAATCCATCAACTCCGGCATTTAGAAAAATCTTTAGTTCTGCCGCTAAGTCTCCGCGTTCCGTGAGCGAGGCGATATTGCCCTTGCGCAGATTGGCTGGCAGAAATGGATTTTCCGGCCGAAACGTATAAGGATGCACGACTAACTTTGCGGCGTGCGCATCTCTGATCAAGTTAGTGGGTGTGCCCAGATTGTTTTCGGCATTGCGTGGAATGACCATGTCTTTGGATGGACCCACTCCGTTGGCATATGTGGCAACTTCCAGCAGACCGGCGGCGGTGGCGATATCGGCGTAGCTGCGCGGATTACCGGTTAGGCGGAAGTCTTCGGGTTGACCTGCCGCCGATAGCAGCTGGACGATGGGTAGTTCAGTTAACTTGCGGATTTCTTTCAGATTACTCACCTCGAAAGACTGAATAAACACGGGGGCCGATTTGCCGCGATATCCGTTTGCATGGAGCATATCGACTAGACGTTTTTCCAGCGGAAGATTAATCGATTTGAAATAACTAGGGTGTTTGGTTTCCGGATAAATGCCGATGGTGCGACCGGTTTCATAGCTCTTTGTTTTCGCCAGGTCGATTACCTCTTGCAGGGTAGGAATTTCAAATTGCCCGTCAAATTTGGCATTCTCAGGACGATTCGCAGGGATTCTTTCTTTGGCGCGTAAGGTCTTTATTTCCGCCAGAGTAAAGTCTTCGGTGAACCAGCCGGAGACACTGATACCGTCAATTTTTTTTGTCGTCTTACGTGACGCAAATTCTGCCTTGTCAGCGACATTCGTCGTGCCTGAGATTTCGTTTTCATGGCGGGCAACCAATACGCCATCTTTAGTGCTGACCAGATCTGGTTCAATCACATCGGCGCCAATTTCTATCGCTTTGGTGTACGCAGCGATAGTGTGCTCAGGGCGCAATGCCGAAGCTCCGCGGTGGCCTATCACGAGTTTTGATGGCAAAGGCAAAGGTTCTGAGTTCCCCCCGCCGCAAGCGCTGAGTATCAGCGTTGCCGATAGCATGATTGCAGTAGGTAATTGTGGAAGTTGTGGCAGATTCATAAAGTGGTCGGTTGTGGATGAAAGGGACATTCATACTAAAATATTGTTATGACCACAATATGACTCCTGATGGTTGCCTTTCCGGGGAAATCTCCCGCCTCCCGCTTAGTGCGATCTTGCGGAAACGCTTTAGCTGCCGCCACCCAGTACCACTGACATCATGCTGATAGAACCCAGTTCCATGCCCTCGGCGACGATTTCCGTCCGCTCGTCATTGAGTCTGGCACCAAGCACATACAGCAAGGGCAAAAAGTGTTCAGAGGTCGGCACTGACAGTTTTGCATCCTGCCCCAGCGCCAGGTAATTGACGACTTGCTCGAATTTTCCTTGTACGATGGAATCACGTATCGCGTCGTTAAACCTATGTGCCCAGTCATAGCCAGTCGAGCGCGGATCCATTGTGCGTAGGTTATGCACGACGTTACCGCTGGCGATGATCATCACGCCTTCGTCGCGCAGCGTAGCGAGTCGCTGCCCCAAGGCAAAATGGTAAGCCGGTGGCTCATTCATATCTACGCTCAGCTGGACTACCGGGATACTGGCATCGGGATAAGTCTTGAGCAACACTGACCAGGTGCCGTGATCCAGTCCCCAGGATTGGTCCAGCTGCACCGGCGTAGGTGTCAACGGTGCCAGCAATTGCGCTACTCGCGCCGCCAAGGCCGGATCACCGGGCGCTGGATAACGCACATCAAACAGCGCCTGTGGAAACCCGCCAAAGTCGTGGATGGTTTTAGGTGCGCTCATCGCGCTCACTGCGGTGCCGTGGGTAGTCCAGTGTGCCGACACCGCCAGGATCGCCTTGGGGCGTGCAAAGCGCGTGGCAAAGCTTTCCCAGACGCGGGTATAGCGATTATCTTCCAGTGCATTCATAGGGCTGCCGTGGCCAAAAAAAATGGCGGGCATGCGTGGCGTTGCTGACATGGCGTGTTCCTTGATGTTCATTTGTGATGTTGACTGCATATCGGCACGAAACATCCCGGCCTTGATGCGTACTGCTATATTGGCGAGATGTTGCGTAGGGACCGTGGGCGGGCGTGAGGGTTTAGTCAGTCTGTTTATCGATGCTGACTGCGCCGCTGCCGTGGATGATGACAAATAGCAAGCCACCGGCCATGGAAATGTTTTTCATGAAATGTATCATCTGGTTTTGAGCCTGATCGGCAGCTGCAGCCCAGAAGTTATGAAAAATAAATGCCGCGACGATGGTAAATATCAGCATGGCGGCCGCGGCCCAGCGCGCTTTCCAGCCGACGATCAGCATCATGCCTCCGCCTAGTTCGACGATGATGGCGGCGATGGCGCCGAGGCTGGCAAATGGCTCACTGTGGACGATGGTGTACGAAGTAAAGATGTATATTTTTTTGGGGATTTTTTGGGCTGTTTGCCATGTTTGGAAGAACCAGGGTTTGCTACTGTTTCGTCGCTTGAATTACTAGCCACAGGTGCTGGCATCTTTAGCCTCGTGCATTTTTTCTCTGGCGCTGAGCATTGCCCCGCTGACGGATATGTTTTTCTCTTGCCGCCTATGCAGTTTTGAAGGACAGAGTAATGCTAAGTGCACGCGTATTCTGGCCGCTGTGTCTTGCCTTACTAGGCTCTTCAATGCTGAGTGGCGGCCCTGTTCTATCTGGCCTATGTGCCGGCGGGCCGCATTCGCGGAGTCTATATTTACGCCTTTTGCTTGAGCAAGGCTTTCACTTCATCCATCTTGGCAAATGGCTTATCGCTGGCGACGATTTGTTCCATCTCCTTGCGCGCCTTCTCTTTATCGCCGGACTTCAGCAAGGCCAAAGCCAGGTGATAGCGGATATCCATCGCATCGGGGATCTGACTGCTGGCTTTCTGCAGCAATGGCAGCCCCCGCTTCCAGTCACCTTTCTCTACCAGTATCCAACCCAGGGTGTCCATAATGGCCGGACTGGTGTCCGCCAGTTTGTAGGCTTTTTCCGCATATTCCAAGGCACGCGGATCTTTCTCCTCGCCGTATGCCCACGCCAGATTATTCAGCACCTTAGCGCTATTCGGCTCAGACTTGAGGATCATTTGTAATTGCTCAATGTATGCCTGGCGATTTTTTTGCGCGACGAAACTGTAATCCGCAAAATACAAGCGTGCCAAATTGTCTTCCGGATGCTCTTTCAGCCACTGCACCATTTTCAGGTTGGCTTCTTTAGCCTTGCCGTCAGCCAGATAGGCAGTATGGAGCTTGATCATGAGCTGGCCATTTTTCGCCAGCTTAAATCCTTTCTCATACAAGGCAATAGCGGCCGTCGCCTTTTTTTGCTGCATCAAGATATCACCTTCCTGCACGTATCCTAAAGCTGACTTGTCGTTCTCTTTTTGAATTTTCCGGCTAATCGCCAGTGCTTCATCCATGCTGCCTTTACTTGCCAGCAAAGATGCCAGCGCCAGTTGCGCATCAAGAAATTTAGGATCCAATCCCAGAGTCTTCTTCAGGGAATCGATGCTCGCCTCGGTATTTTTCATGGTGGCATGCGTAGCGGCCACTTTAAATTGTGCCGCAGCCGATTCGGGCAGCATGGCGGCCAACTTAATATAGCTGTCGAGTGCACCGGCCTGGTCCCCCATATTCAATTTCATCTGCGCCAGCAATTCCATAAATTCCGGCATAGTAGGATGACTGGCCTGCGCTTTTTTAACCAACACCAGAGCCTTCTCCTTGTCGCCCATTCGTACATATTGCAACGCCAGCATTTGCGTCACACTGGCCGAATCAGGGTTATCCGTATTTGCCCGCTCCAGCCAGGATTTTGCTTCCTCATTATTGTTCTGTGACACAGCGAGTATGGCCAGCGCCGACAAAACCTGAACATTTTTCTTGTCTTTTTCCAGTAAGTCGACAAAACGTTTTTTAGCCATGTCCGGCTTTTTGTCTTGCATGTCCAGACGCGCTAGATTCGCCACCGCAGGATAATACGTTGGCTGCAGCGCAAGCGCCTTCTCAAAACTGGCGCGCGCCTTAGCCTGATCCTGCTTGTCCACGTAAATGGCACCCTTCAGATTTTGTATCAAAGGGTTTTCCGGCTGCTCTTTCTCAGCCGCAATGGCCGCGCTTAAGGCTTTATCCGGCTGTTTCATGCGCAGATGGGTCATGATCAGCAAGACGCCCGCCTTGCTTGACTTGGCATCCAGAGTACTTGCTTTTTCAAGTTCGGCAATGGCCGCACTATTATCTCCCAGGCCTAGCTTACTCATACCCAGGGCTGTGCGAAATTCAGCCGACTTCGGTGCCAGCACACTGCCTTTTTCGAAATATTCGGTGGCCTTGGTATAGTCTTTCAATTGCATGTAAGACTCACCGGCCAGAGAATAAAGCTGACCATCGTCCGTTTTGCTCTTGAGTAAAGGCTCCAGCATGGCTACCGCAGCACTGGCGTCACCGGCCTTAAGCAGCGCACTGGCCAGCAATTTCTGCGCATACATATTCGCCGGATTTCTCTCCAGATATTTTTTCAGAAACTGCTCAGCCTGCTTGTTTGAACCTAGGGCAAATTGCACGGCTCCTGACAGCAAAATGCCGGGCAAGTAATCCGGTGCCAGACGCTGAACCTGCAGCAAAGATTCCCATGCTGCGGCATGTTTCTGCTGGCTAAAATCGAGCAGCGCCTGAGAATAGAAAGTGAGTACCGGGCTGCCGGATAATTTCTTTGCCGTAGTAATGTCTTGCTGCGCCTCGGGATATTTTTTCAGGCTGATTTCCAGGTCTGCTTTCGCCAGATAGGCGGAAGCATTATCCGCCTGAAGCTTAATAATGCTGTCATAGGCGGCCATCGCCTCATCCGCCTTATTTTGCGAACGCAACAAACCGGCCTTGAACATCAGTACCTGCGTATTTTTAGGATTTTTGCTCACCGCCAGATCTGCAAAGCGATTTGCCTCGGCAACATCCTGTTGCGCCATCGCTAGGGTCGCCATGCCGACCAGGGCATCAGGGAAATCCGGATTGATTTTCAGCGCCAGCTCAAACGCCTCTTTCATTTCAGGAATTTTTCCTAAATTCATGTAGGCATTGCCGCGCAGGCTGATTAATTCAGGATCGGTCTTAGCACGCGGATCCTGCGCCGTTTCCTCCAGCATCTTTTTGAACTCACCCTGCATCAGCAAGGACTTGGCAATGAGTGGCAAGGCGGTAGCCGGACTGACACCCAGACTAACGGCTTTACGTAATTCTTTTTCCGCCGACAAAGGGTCGCCGATGTCATTGTAGATAGCGCCTAACAGATAGCGCGCGTCCTTATTCTCAGGGTCTTTTTGCAAGGCGTTCTTGAGCTGGATAATCGCAGCTTTATTGTCCCCTTTTTGCTGATATTGCCGCGCATCTGTCAGAAATTTTTCAGTGCTCTGAGTATTACCGCAAGCTCCCAGACTCAGGCTCAATATCAAGGCGCTTGTGATCATTGCGACAGAGCGGTATTTCTTGTTGCTGTTAGGCATATCAAATCCTTTTTTAACTCAACTATATTTGGCTAACACTTGCATGACTAAGTAAAACAGGGAATTTTTATTGGCTAAAAATTATGTTTTTCAAGGTTACTACATTTTTTCCCGCTTTCCTATAATCGTAAAATCAAATCCGGAAGTTCTCTCGCAAAACTATGTGTCATTGCTAATTTCACTGATTTCCCCGTTTATTGTTCCTTACCGGAAACTCCGGTAAGGAACAATACTTTTTTCGCAATCGGCCTGCCCGCATTAAATATGGCTTTTATCCGGCTACGTCCTAAATGCCAGCCTGCCGCCAGACGACCTGACAGGGTCGCCAGATTAAACGCGACGAGACCCCAGCGTTCACGCCGATCTGACATCCAATCCTGTTTATAGGCATCGTCACCAGTGAGGTAATCGACTTCACTGACGCGGTCTGTCTCGATGACATGCCGCATCATGTGCGCGGTGAGTATCGAACCTATCGAAAGCGCAGCATAGCGATCATCATAAGCAAGTTTGTAAATCGAGGCGATCTGGCCATGCACTATCCATAGCTGCGCCGCTACCGCTTGCCCTTCTACATAGGCGATCCCCAGACGCAGGCTACCCTGTCTGGCACACGTCTGCATCAACCCTTGAATAAACAAGGGGTGCGCTTCGGCCTGCTTCCAGCTTGCTTGATAGACCTGTTCATAATCGACCATCGCCAAATCCAGTTCGCCTGTAGTTTGCAGCAGCCTGATATGTAAGTCTTTGCGTTTTTCGCTTTGCCGGATTTTTTTTTGCAGGGTATTTTTCAGGCGCGAAGGCAGGCTGTCAAAATACTCCTGGTAGGAACGGCCATTTAGTTTCAGATACCAGTTACCGAAACAAAAATAGCGTTGCAGCGCCATACCCGCCGTGCGGCACGCCTGCTCCAGCGCCAGATACTCAAGACTGTCAAGCGCCATAGGATGGAAATCTATACGGCTCCAGCGCGGACGCTCGGCCAGCATAAACCTCAGTAGCTCACAGAGATTTTCCCTTAGCGGTGCTGATGAACTATGGTGGATAGGCCGGAATAGCGAAGTGTAATAATTCGAGGCTGCCAGCAATTTTCCGGACTTCAGGCTAGCATCCGGATCGGCCCTTACACACATCGGTAGCAGTAACTGGGCCACACCGTCTTGCTCCAGCCCATACAGGCGCAAACGATATTGCTTGCTCAGGGAGTTTGAAACCAGATTCTGGTACCAGGCAAGACTGGCAAAAAAGTCTGCGTCAGAGTGAGCGCCATCAAACAATGCCCGATAGGACTCAGGTAAGTCGTCCAAGCTATGATAGAGCTGCACTTTTCTCATGGCAGAAATTCTGCCAGCGGCAAACCATAGCTGCCGTGCCAGGCCGCGGTGAAAACGGCCAGCACGGAATGAGGCAGAGCGTTCGCCAAGGCCGCAGAATTAAGTGACATTTCCTGACAAATCTTTTTTGTACCACTCCATCGCTTCATGCAAACCTTCATCAACACGGTGAGTCGGTTCAAAACCCAGCAGGCGTCGCGCTTTGCTGATATCGGCTTGCGAATGGCGGATATCGCCATTCCGGAAACTGGCGTAACTGGCCTGATGCTGCAGCACATGCGGATAATCGGCTTGCAGCAAATCACACATCATTTGGTATAGCTGATTGAGACTGGTGCTATCGTTGAGCGCCACGTTATACACCTGATTACCGGCTTCAGGGTTATCGCTGAGCGCCGCCAGAATATTCGCTTGCACCACGTTGGCGACAAAGCAAAAATCCCTGGTGGTTTCACCATCACCGTTGATCTTCAAGACCTGATTATGGATCAGTGCCGCGACCCATTGAGGAATCACGGCCGCATAAGCGCCTTTCGGATCCTGACGCGGTCCGAACACATTGAAATAGCGCAGGCCAATCGAATCGAGACCATAACAGCGCGCAAAGACGTCAGCATACAATTCATTGACGTATTTGGTCACGGCATACGGCGACAGAGGCTTGCCTATCACACTCTCGACTTTAGGCAGATCGGGGTGATCGCCATAAGTCGAACTCGATGCGGCATACACGAAACGCCTGACCTTGGCATCACGGGCGGCTGTCAGGATATTCAGGAAGCCCGTCACATTATTCGCATTAGTCAGTATCGGATCTTCCAGCGAACGCGGCACCGATCCCAGTGCGGCGTGATGCAAGACATAATTTGCGCCCTCGCAGGCGAGCTGGCAATCATTGAGATCGGTGATGTCACCCTGAACAAAGCTGAAATTCTGCCAGGCTGCCTCGCCGACAAGTTCTCTTACCTGATCCAGATTATGCTGGTAGCCGGTAGAAAAATTATCCAGCCCCCGCACTTTCTGATTGAGCTTAAGCAAAGTCTCAAGCAAATTCGAGCCGATAAAACCGGCCACCCCGGTAATGAGCCAGGTGGACTGCTTGCCCTGTAAATCTTGCCGGACTTCTTGATATTTGGTCATTTTTGAGGCTGGTAAATTTTAAAGGCGCCAAACCGTAAATCCAGCCGCATCAAGAGCCGCACGATCGAATTTGGATTTGATATCGACAAAACACGGGGCTTCCGAGGACTTGGCCTGATAGTCAGACAAAGGACGCTGCATCAATTCATCATGCGAAACCGCAGCTATCGTCACGGTAGCGCGCGGCAATTCCTCCCAGCTGCTCAATTTCAAGCCATATTCATGCATGGCTTCGTCAGCGTCGGCCAGAGGGTCGTAGACACGCACATCAACGCCATACGATTGCAACTCAAAAATCATATCTGCCACTTTGGAGTTTCTCAGGTCCGGGCAATTTTCCTTGAAGGTCAGGCCCATCACGTTAACGATACAACCTTTGACATGATGGCCGGCCTTAATGATTTCCTTAACCACTTTTTCAGCGATAAATTTTGCCATGCCATCATTAATCCTGCGTCCTGCCAAAATCACCTGAGGATGGTAGCCGAGCATGTCGGCTTTGTGCGTCAGGTAGTAAGGATCGACCCCGATGCAGTGGCCGCCGACCAGACCCGGACGGAAATTAAGGAAGTTCCATTTGGTCCCGGCGGCCTGCAAGACTTCCAGGGTATCGATACCGATCATGTCAAAAATAATCGCCAGTTCATTCATCAGGGCGATATTCAAGTCGCGCTGGGTATTCTCGATGACTTTAGCGGCTTCAGCGACCTTAATGCTGGTGGCGCGATGTACGCCAGCCACAATGATGTGCTCGTACAGCTTGGCGATTTTATCCAGTGTTGCGTCATCGTCACCGGAGACAATTTTAAGTATGGTGGTCAGCGTATGTTCTTTATCACCCGGATTGATACGCTCCGGCGAAAAACCGACATGAAAATCCTCTTTCCATTTCAAGCCGGAATGTTTTTCCAGTACCGGAATACACACTTCTTCGGTCGCGCCAGGATACACGGTGGACTCATAGATCACGATGGCACCACGTTTCATGTGCTTGCCTACGGTTTCGCTGGCGCCAATCAAAGGCGTAAAGTCAGGGTTATGCGCCAGATCGACGGGCGTAGGCACGGCAATGATGAGGTAATCGGCTTGCGCCAATTCGCCAGGATCGGTACTCACGCTCAAATGACGTGCCGCGTGCAATTCGTCGCTGCTGAGCTCGCCGGTGGGGTCGATAAACTGTTTATAGCTGGCTATTTTTTTAGCCGAAAGATCAAATCCTATGGTCTTGAGCTTTTTGCCAAACTCGACCGCCAACGGCATGCCCACATATCCGAGTCCCACTACGCCAACTGTACTCATAAAATTTTCACTTTAAATAATATTAAAAATAGACAGACATCCTGTGACCCCGCACTCCACGCCAAACTGGCAGGCACAGAGAGGGTCGGATATCAGCACTTCATGACTTACATTTTCTTTTGCAACAAATCATGGACAAAATTCACCGGTATGGCATAACTGATGCCGCTAGGGCTGGTGATCGCGGTCTCTTTGAGCCCCTTGACGAACACCATATTAATAACGCCCAGCACTACCCCGGTTTCCGGATCATAGACCGGACTACCGCTATTGCCGGGATAGGCGGTGGTATCAAGCTGAAAAATGGAAAACGGCGTACGTCTCAATTGCGCCACGACCTTAGGGTCGAGCCGGCGCGAATCCAGTCCAGGCTTGGCGATAGGCGTTATGGCGGAGATAAAACCACGGTGAGTCGCGTGATGAAAACCTAAAGACATCGCCAGCGGAAAGCCAGTCAGGGCAATCGCCTGTCCTTCGGCAACCTTGCCGGCATCACCAAGTTCCAGCGCTGGCAAAGGCGTCCCGCCTATCCTCAGCCTGGCCAGATCATGCTCATCATCAATCGCGACTATGGTCGCCGGCCTGAATTCTGCCGCCTCGCCCTTGCCAGCCAAAATACCGATGGTGCCTGGCACGCCGCCGCTTTCCTCTTTCAGCGCGCCATTGACGACATGGGCATTGGTGATAATGGTGAGGCCATCACCGACCACAAAACCGGTTCCGGAAAAGCTGACCGCCGGGCTACGGGTTTTCTGAAAGGTGCCTACCGCGACCACCGATGGCTTGACCGTTTTAACGATGACGGGAAAATCCGCCGCGCGGACCAGCTGAGGCAAGCCCAGCGGAAATATCACGCAGAGCGATAAAACACATTTAAGGAAAGTTAAATTATTCATATTGGAGGGAATAAAAATATCCATTAAAAAAAGATGTTTTAACGCTATGACTAAGAAGCTACAGTGTAATGAAGTTTGGTATTTTTTGCATCATATTTACAAGCCTAATGGCCGGCATTTACCTAGACCAATACCTCGACTGGCTTAGCGTGACTCAGAAAATCATTCGGACTTGCCGTCAAGCCATACGCACCTGACTGAAACACCACGATCAAATCGCCCACGTCTGCCTTGGCCAGCTCGATTTGCCCGGCCAATACATCGAGCGGAGTACACAAGGGCCCGACCACCGTCGCTGATTCGCGCTCGCTGCCGGACATCTTATTGCCGACTGCCACAGGATAGTTCTTGCGTATCACTTGCCCCAGATTACCGGACGCAGCCAGATGATGGTGCATGCCACCGTCGGTCACCAGAAATACCTCGCCACGGGAAATTTTCCTGTCGATAACTTTGGCGACATAAATGCCGGCTTCACCGACCAGATAGCGGCCAGATTCCAGCGCGACCTGGACGCCTGGCAATGCGGCGCCGACTTTCGGCATCCATTGCCGCAAATTATCGCTAATCGAACTGAGATCAAGCGCTACTTCCCCCGGGAAATAAGGTATCCCTAAGCCACCGCCGATATTGAGCAAACGCAACGGACGCGGCGCATATTCGGCTAGTTCGATGGCAAGCCGGAAGGTGTTGGACTGCGCCTCGACAATTGCTTGCGCTTTCAGATTTTGCGAGCCGCAAAAAATCTGCAGACCATGAAAATCCATAGAGAGCGCCGCCATCCTTTGCAACAAGGCAGGCACCAGTTCGGCATCGATACCGAAGGGTTTGGCACCGCCTGCCATTTTCATGCCGGATGACTTCAATTCAAAATCGGGGTTAACCCTGAGCACGACTTGGGGTGCGATCCCCATAGCCATCGCCAGGCGATCCAGCCGTTCCATCTCGCTAGCCGATTCCAGGTGGATCAGCACTCCGGCAGCCAGCGCCTGCGATAGTTCCGCATCGGTTTTACCTGGTCCGGCAAAACTGATGTCGTGTGCGGTGATGCCGGTATCGAGCGCACATTTCAGTTCGCCGGCAGAGGCCACATCGAGACCATCAACCAGGCGCGCCATATGCTGCACCAATGCCGGCATGGGATTGGCCTTAATCGAATAATGCAAGCGCAGTTCAGGCGGCAAGGCGGCGCGCAAGTGTGCCACGCGCGCACTGAGCAAAGCCCGGTCATAGGCAAAAAAAGGCGTACGGCCCACCCTTTGCGCCAGACGGCTCAAAGCGATACCGCCGACCTGCAGGCAGCCGTCCTTGACCGGAAACAGCGTCTGCAGCGCATGGACGGGTTTGTTGATAGGCGAAGTCATAAAGGAATAGAGAGAGGTGAACGCGATGTGCCAAAACATGAGGGGCTGGAGAGGCAATCCCCATGCGGCTGCGCGGCCAGATAGCCTGGACAGGCGCATGGATATTGCCTGTCAGGCCGGCACATGCGTGGCTTTTGGGACGAATGCTGAGCGGAGCTAGGCATCTGAGGACCTCTGGAAAATATCGCCGAACCGCAATTGCAAGGCTTTACGGTCTATCTTGCCATTCGGATTGCGCGGCAAGTCTTGCTGCTCTAGCTGTATATGGCCAGGCACCATATACGCAGGGAACTGCGCCTGGCAGGCCGCGCGTATGCTATCCGGAGTCAGGCTCTGTTGCGCATTTTGCCTGACCACCAATACGATAGCCTGCCCGCTGACAGGATGGGCAACGCCTACTGCCGCCAGTTCAGTGAGCGTATCAAAGCGCGCTGAAATTTCCTCAACCTCAGTCGGGCTGATACGATAGCCTGAGACCTTGATCATGTCGTCATCGCGACCGATGAAATACAAAAAGCCCTCGGCATCCATGCGTACCGTGTCGCCCGACCAAACTGCAATCTCGGCCATAGGCAAACCCGGCAACAGCGCCGGCACAGGACGGAAACGTTCAGCGGTTTTTTTCGCGGTCATTCCAGTAGCCTAGCGCCACTAGCGCGCCACGGTGCACCAACTCACCGGGCTCACCGGCAGCGCACGGCTGACCGCGCTGATTGATCACCATCAGCTCGACACCCGGTATCGCCTTGCCGATAGAGCCGGGGCGACGATCCAGCTCTGCCGGCGGCAAATAGCTAGAGCGAAAAGCCTCGGTCAAACCATACATGAGAAAAATTTCGGCGGCCGGAAAACAGTGGCGCAAGGCATCAAGAGTCGCTCTGGGCATCGCGCCACCCGAGTTGGTCAGGTAGCGCAAGCTGCTGGCAGCCGGCCACTTTTGCTGGGACAATAACAGCCACAGTGGCGGCACCGCCGCCAGCCCGGTAATGTTTTCGGTGCTAACGGCGCGCACGATGTCTTGCGGCATCAGGTAATTTATCAGAACCACGCTAGCGCCCACGCTAAACGCGCTAGTGAGCTGGCTCAGGCCATAATCAAAACTCAAGGGTAACACCGCCAGGATCCGATCTTCCCTGGTGTTAGCCAGATATTCGGCGACGCTTGCTGCGCCAGCCAGCAGATTGCGATGCGAAAGCACCACGCCCTTGGGTTTGCCAGTACTGCCCGAAGTGTACAAAATCGCCGCCATATCGCTATCGATGCAACGATGTGGCGTGCCGGAGAATTCCAGCGCCAGCGCCTGTTCCCAGCCCAGCAGAGTTAGCGCTGCCGGTGCGCTCTTGACGTTGCTGGGGTTGCTGGGGTTGCTGGGGTTGCTGGGGTTGCTGACATTGCTAGCTTCGCCGGCATCGAGCACGATGATGGTATGCAGATCTGGACACAGGCTAAGAATATCGCCTAAAGCGGCCAGTCGGCGAGCAGAGGTAACCAGCACCCTGACGTTGCAGTCGGCCAGGATATAAGCGACTTGCTCAGGCTTGAGCAAGGGATTGACGGGAACAAACACCACACCGGCAGCAGAGGCGGCAAACATCGCCACCACCGCCTCCGTGCGTTTTTCCAGATACACCGCAATGCGCTCGCTGCGTGCCAAACCCAGTTCCAGATAGGCACCCGCCAGCAGCGTCACCTGCGCCGACAAACTGGCATAGTCCAACTCCTTGCCCTGATAACGCAATGCCAGCGCCTGTGGCGTCTGTTGTGCGCTGCGGACTATCAGTTGATGAAGCAAATCTATCATGGACACTATTCGGTAAACCCGCTCGCAGCCAAGGCGATGCGGTAAGAAAATTTCATTGCTTGATCGCGTGACGGCTCATCAAATCGTACAAGGTCGGGCGGCTAATGCCGAGCAATTCCGCTGCCTTGAGCATATTGCCGTCGACTCTGGCGAGCGCCTTGACCACCGCCTTATACTCGGCATCATCACGGATCTGGCGCAGGTTGATCGCCTCTTCCTCGATCGGCAAGCTCGACAAGCCCAGGTCTTCGGCGGAAATCTGCGGCCCATCGGCCATGATCACAGCCCGCTTGATGCAGTTTTCCATCTCGCGCACATTGCCCGGCCAGCCATGACTTTCGATCAGGGCCATCGCCTCATTGCTAAAGGTCAGGCCGGAGCGCCCTTCTTTGGCATTGAATTTATTCTTGAAATGATGCGCCAGCAAGGCGGCGTCACCGATACGCTCGGCTAACGGCGGAATATTGATAACGATTTCGCTCAAACGGTAATACAAATCTTCTCGGAAACGCCCGGCACTGGCCAGCTCCTTGAGGTTCTGGTGGGTCGCGCAAACGATGCGCACGTCGACCGGAATTTCCTTATGACCACCGATACGCTCGACCACACGTTCCTGCAAAAAGCGCAGCAGTTTAGCCTGTAAGGACATCGGCAGATCACCAACTTCATCGAGAAAGAAAGTGCCTTCGTTGGCCAGTTCTATCTTACCCAGATTTTGTTTTACCGCGCCGGTGAATGCCCCTTTTTCATAGCCGAACAATTCGCTTTCCAATAAATTTTCCGGAATCGCGGCGCAATTGATCGCCATGAAACGTTTATCCTGACGCGGACTCAATTGATGCAAGGCTCTGGCCAGCACTTCCTTACCGGTACCGCTATCGCCCAGCAACATCACCGAAGCGGACGACGGCGCTACTTTTTCTATGCTACGGCAAACTTTCAGCATGCCGGGGTCACGGCTGATCACGCCAGACATAGGCGATGAGCCTTGCATCTGTGACATACGGCGATTGTCGCGCTGCAATTCATGCAGATAAAAGGCGCGCTCTATAACCAAGCCAAGCAAGGCCGGATCAAACGGCTTCTGGTGAAAATCGTAAGCGCCCAGACCTATCGCCTTGACCGCATTGTCCCTGTCCTGATTCCCCGACAAAACGATGATCTTGGTGTCCGGTGCCAATGCCAGAATCTGCTGCAGTATCGCAAATCCTTCGGTCGCGCCATCCGGATCGGGCGGCAGGCCCAAATCCATCGTCACCACGGCAGGCTCATGCCGGCGCACATGGGCCAGCGCACTTTCGCGGTCACCGGCGACCAGCACTTCATAAGCATCAAAGCTCCAGCGCAATTGCTTTTGCAATCCCAGATCGTCTTCAACAATCAACAGCTTTTTCTTTTCCTGGCTCACGACATGACCTTCTGTGGTTGAATTTCAGTTAAAGCATCTTGTTGCCTGGCCTCATGGAGCGGTAAAGCAAGCTTAAAAGTCGTGCCATGGGAAGGCTTGCTGGCTACTTCAAATGTTCCGCCTAACTCGTGCACATACTCCTTGGTTTCAAACACACCTATCCCCATACCCGCCACTTTCGTCGAGACAAAAGGGCTAAATAATTTATCAAGAATAAATTCTTCGCTCATCCCTACACCGGTATCCATAATTTCCACGATGGCTAAATGATCTTGCCGGGTGAGTCTGACCCGGACTTCGCCATCCTTAGGCGTGGCCTCAATGGCATTCTGTATGATATGCCCGATAACCCTTTCGAGGCGCTCGCGGTTGGCATCGACCCGGATATTTTTATCCAATATTTCCAGCACGGGTTTCGGCTGGTACGGTGACTTTGACTCCACCGCACGCAACAGCAACTGATCCAGCGCTATCGTGCCACGGTCATCCAGCGACTCGCCGCGGCTCAGCTTTTGCAACAGCACTTTCATCTTTTGCACGGAATGATCTATCGTATCAAGCATGTCTTGCTGAAATTCCGGATTATTCTTGTGCTTCTCTGCATTTGACAATAGCAGGCTTAACTGCGCCACCAGATTCTTCAGATCATGCACCATAAAGGTAGACATGCGATTGAAAGACTCAAATTGTCTGGCCACCATCAATGCATTTGCCGATTCCTGTTGCGCCAGATAACTGGCGGCCTGGCTACCGGCAATTTTCAACAAATCCAGCACTTCCCAGTTCAGCTTGATTTTACTTCTGGCTTGCGCCAGCACCACAAATCCAAACAATTTCCCGTGCAAAATTAAAGGGCAAACCAGCCATGCTCTTTCGTAAGCGCTTAACCATGCGGGAATGGCGATACCCTCATACATGCCGGAAGAAACATCGAGTTGCGTCAGGTCTATCACCCATTCCTTCTGTTCCAGCAGCCGGCAAAATCCGCTATCTATCGGCTCCGCGTTGCCGCTCAAACGCATATTCCATTGACTGGACGCTTCACAGTTACCAGATTCCCTGGCGATATACAGTGCCGCCGCCGGGCTTTCCACTAATTCTGCCAATGCACGAATCGCACGCTCGCCAAGATCAGGGCCTTGCATCGAGAGCGTACGGGTAAACCGTATCCACTCTTCTCTATAATCATAATTATAATTGTAAAAATGCTTACTTATAAATACTTTCAGCCATGACCTTACCGAGCCTGAAAATAACAACACCAGTAGCAAGATCAGAGCGCCGAACAGGAAAGCGACCTGCATCACCATACCCCAGCTACCGCCGAAAAAGCGCAGGTAATAGCCGGCTGCGGCCATCATCAACAAATAAAATGCGGCACCAAATAAGGTGACGGAATGGAACAGAATACGGCGCGACACCAAAATGCCTTGTGACCATTTGGGATTGCGCGCAATCGAGATCGCCAGCAAGGGTACGGTAAGCGCATCGACTACCCCGCGCGCAGCCCAGATTTCCTCATTGATTTTACGAAATAGCATGGCATCGCTATATAGGTAAAAATCATAGACGAACAGGCCACCGATTCCGAGACAAGCAAATTTAATGCCCCAGCGCCCTTTTTCCGACATATTGCGGAAAAACTGCTCGATCAGCAGCATGCCTATGACGGCTAGCGCGACATGGCCACCGCTGTCACTAATGAGGGCGATCAATCCACCGGAAAAATCATCACCGATGAGATGACGATACAGCGTTGCCAAAAATTGTATTAACAGAAAAGCGGAGATACCCAGAACATACGGCTTGGCCTGCCAGAAAGCCGATACGCTCAGGCGCTGGGGCGGATCGAGCAAAATCATCAGGAACACGATCCAGGCCGCGCTTCTGGCAAATTCAAGAATATACGCGGCCATGGCCAGCGGAATTCTCAATTGGACATGCCAGGCCAACGTAGCCGCCCAAGCCGCGGTAAGCAGGCAGGCGACCGTCATCGAGGCCCAGTGCTGACGACCGCGCCATATCGTGGTGAGCAAAATGGAGAGCGACAAAAATGCCAGGGCAGCGACGCCATAACTCAGAAATGCAACGCTAATGAGCATAGTGTTTACTTTCTGATGATCCGAAGTGAGTGTAACAACAAATTGCAGGCAAGCATGCAGCTCGCAAAATCACGCGAAAATCCCAAAAGGCAGCGCCATGATGCTAGCGTGCGCCCTTACCTAGCAATACTACCTGCACGGTTTCAAGCAAAATGAGGATATCCAGAAACAGGCTATTATTTTTCACATAGTACAAATCATACTGGAGCTTCTGCAAGGCATCCTCTACCGATGCACCGTACGCATATCTGACCTGCGCCATCCCGGTAATTCCCGGCTTGACGCTATGCCGCATATTGTAGAACGGCACTTCCTTGCACAGTTGCTCGACAAAAAATGGCCGCTCGGGCCGGGGCCCGACAAAACTCATTTCCCCTTTAAGCACATTAATAATCTGCGGCAATTCGTCGATCCGCAGTTTTCGGATGACACTACCGACTCTGGTGGTACGCGGGTCATTCGCGCTGGCCCATTGAGGACTGCCGGCTTTTTCAGCACTGATGCCCATGCTACGAAATTTCAGTACCATATAGGAGAGTCCATTCTTGCCAACCCGCTCCTGCTTATAAAAAATCGGGCCGCGGTCTTCCAGATAAATCAACATTGCGGTGAACAGCATAATCGGCAAGGTCAGCAAAAACATCATGGCACTTACCACCAGATCGAATATCTGCTTGCCAAATTTACGCGAGAAACTCTGGTTAAAGCCATCGCCAAACACCAACCAGCCCGGCTGCAATGACTCCACCCGTATCTGACAAGCCTCACGCTCAAAAAAGGCGGCTGCATCAATCACTTTGACACCCATGAGCTTACAATCCAAAAGTTCCTGAATGGGAAAGTGCACTCCGCGCCGGTTCTGCACCGCAACGACAACTTCATCAGCGGAATATTGTTTTGCCAGTCCAGCTATTCCGATACTCGTGGGTAAAACATATTTACCCAGGACAACCTGTTCTTCATCCGACACCGGGACAAATCCGAGAATGTGATATTCATGGTGGGCCGTATTGGTCAATGCCAGCTCATGGCACTCCTGAGCTAATTTACCGGTACCCAAAAAAATAATTCTTGATTTCAGCAATCTGATTTCTGAAGTCTTGAAAAAAAGTATGCGACCGACCAACACTCCGGCAGCGGTAATCACAAATACCAGTCCCATAATGCCACGCCCCAGATATAGGGCTGGAATAACATAAAAAATTAAGGTAATTAAGGTCAGTGCCAGGGCAAATGCCGGCATCAGGCGCAGAAACGTAGCGCGAATTCCCTCACGGAAATTAATTTGATACATGCCCAAGGCACTCAGGCTAAACACCACGGTTAGCGCAAACGTGACAGCAGTCAAAAAGAAATTATCAATACTGACATAGGATGGGTAGTGATGATCGAGCATGCGTATCATCGCACCTAAATACACGGCTCCTAGCGCAATGGCAAATTCAAACAACAGCAAAATAAATGTTATTTTTGAAACGTGATGATTAGCAATTCGTAATGAAGGTAAGTTGAGGTTGTAGGTCTCATTCAAAGTACCAATAGTGGTACAGTCAGAGGCTGGAACGACTGCCGCTTTATTTACCTTACATTGATATTTGATGTAATCGTTTTTACCCAAGTCATACACTAAACCTGGATTGGCCGCGCCATTTGGATTCACATGACCTGCGCCTTGTGACCATGGCAATTTACCATTTTGCATACCGATCAGGCCGTCATCCAAGGTAGGAGTAGACGTTGTCATCATGGCGGACTTAACAGCCGCAGGTGACCAAGTCGGGTGCTGTTGGCGCAACAGCGTCGCGATACCCGCAATATGCGGAGACGACATAGACGTACCTTGATAGGACGCCCAAGCTGGAGCTCCAGCGGCGCTGCCATCGGCAATCGCATTTCTCTCTGCCTCAGTCATGCCAGGAGTTACATTGGCAATGATATCGACACCAGGACCGGTGATGTCAGGCTTAAGTTGATTACCATCAAACCGATTCGGACCACGTGAGGAAAAGCCCGCCATGATAGGTGCTGGCACCTTGACTACGCCAAATTTTGATATTGCTGCATTGGCGGAAGCCGTAGTTGCGTAGGTTTTGATCAGTGCGCCATCGGCAACGCTGACGTGCACAGTCGGCACTGAATGCACTTCGGCGACCAAGCCAGCACCATTATCGACCAGCACCATACCGACACCACCAGCATTTAACACTGCCAAACTCTTGTCGACACGGGCATTGGTACCACGCGTGCAGGTCACTACTTTACCAGCGACCTTTGCGGGATCCAACAGTGGCGTGCCAGGAGACACAACACTGTTACTAAAACATAGTTTTAATTCAGTAGCATCAGCACCTGCCAGGCCTGCGTCTTCTGCCCGTATCATAGGAGACGCAGCTAAATCAACGGTATTGAAACTCGCACCAGAATACTTCGCGCCGTTACCTAAAGTGACTGAACTCTTCAAGCTGCGATCATGTGTAGATGCCGCAACAGTAGTCAGCCAAGGGCTGATATGCGCCACCTGGTTATCTGGTCCGCTATTCCCAGCCGATGCGGCAACAAAAACACCTGCATTGGCAGCACGCAAGAATGCCTGTTCCGCCAAGTCATTGACGCTTTCACCACCACTGATGGAGAAGTTAATCACGTTCACACCATCTTTAACTGCCTGATCAATCGCACTCACGATATCGATACTGGTACAACTATTTTTGCTGCCAGTGCCATCAGTGGCGGTGGCATCGACAAAGGTCCAGCATACTTTGTACGCAGCAATACGGGCGCGTGGCGCCATCCCTGTCGCGATCCCCATAGGGACGCCACTGATGACCGCAGTCGCCCCCCAGTTGCCAGCGACAGTAGAGGCTGTATGATCACCATGACCTCCGTGGCCTACAGTGCCACCGACGGAATCACGTGGAGAATCGAGAAATTCGGTCCAGTGAAAAGTCGGGTTGCTGGCCTTCATGCCGCTAGCGTAGGCATGCGCGCCGACCAATTTATTATTACAATGTTTGGCTGGATCGAAGCCCAGGCCGCTATCGCATGCACCTTTGTAGCTTGCAGGTGCAGGGCCAAAAACTTGGGTACCGCCAGCATCATGGGTAGGAACACCATTGGCATCAACGCGATCAGCAAATGCGGTATTTTCTGGCCAGATACCGCCATCGATAATACCAACCACCATGCCTTCGCCCGACATATTGCGACCACCAAGCTGCGACCACATACCATTGGCTGCATCTAAACCTAAAAAGCTCGTGGTCGTAATGGTCTGTAGCTGGCGCATTTCGTTTGCCTGCACACTAAGAACATTAGGATTATTTTGCAGACTCTGGACCTCGGCATCCGTCAACATGGCGGCAAAACCATTGAGTACCGTGTTGTAGGACGCCAGAATTTCTGCATTGGCGATAGTTGAAGTCACCAGATTTTGCTGGTCACCCAGATAGCGCACATAATTCTGTACATCGACAGATTCAAAATTAATACGGCTACCGGAAGTTGCCTGAGTTGGCGCTAAATTGGCCACGCCGCCGGCATAACTGGCGGTTGGTTGAGCTTGTAGTTGTACGATATAAGGACGACGTGCTTCTTGCGCGTAGGTGCTGGCGGAAAAACCGGAAAGCAGCAGCATCGCGGCCAAAGAAATTGGGCGAAGTTTCATATTCTTGATCCTTGAGAGTGTAGAGGACTGATCTAATTTTTATACAGTGTTGCGACGACGCAGGCCGGCAATTCCCAGCATGCCCAAGCCCATTAACAACCAGCTTGAAGGCTCAGGAACCGTTGCGGTGAGAATATTATCCAAGGCAAAATTGACTTTACTATTGCCGTTGGTGCAACCACTGTAATTGGCGTTAGTACAGGAAAAGCCAAGGAAACGCACGTAGTCGAAATAGATGCCTGCGAAACTGTCGTTCAAGGTCAAAGTCGTGAAATTGTATTCACCATTACTTAAGCCAGATAACAATATATCTGTTTCTATGGCATTAGCACCTTGATATCCTTTAACTCGAATAAAACTACTAGCAGGTAAAGTATCGCCTACCCCGATGGTGCTCGCTAACAAACTTTTTAATTGAAATCGTTGATTGTCTTCACGGCCGAGATAGACATAACCATCGTTCAAAGTCCCGTAATAATTGCTCTGGTTATTTTGCGGGCAGCGCAGTCCATCGGCACAAATGTCGCCTTGATTGCTACCGTCGATGAAAGCACCAATCAGGTCGCCGTCGGTCCTGCCAACGCCGTAACTTTCGGTCCAGAATTGACCTGCGTTTTTATGATCGCCATGAAAGACGAAGGGGCCGTCTTGCTGGGTCTCAAAATCGACAGTGGTAAACATGCTCGCGTGCGCGACACCAACGCTTAAGCAAGTCAAAGCAACGGCGGCAATGCTAGTTTTTAGTAGCTGTTTCATGCTCAGTCCTCATCTCAAATTATTTTTAAAATTTTCCTCCTGGACCGAGTTTCGTTCCAAGTTGCTGTTAAATATAACAATTCAATTACGCGATGTGGAAATTATTTTATCAACAATAATTTACCAAATATCACTCAAGCCCAAATTAAATTCGGCACTTCATAGATGAATTTTTATGCAAATTAATGTGGAAAATTTCTTCCAAAAAGCGAAAAATTTTTGCGAATTTTGTGCTCTTGTTGGTGTGCGGAAATTGCTGCAATTGCATAATTTATGTGCAGCAATATTCTGTGCAGAAATAAGTCAATCGAGAAAAATTTTTAAATAAACTCCGACGAAATTTGAAACTGCGTGTTAATCTTTCGCACATAAAATAGCGCTCATAAACAATTTTTGCTGACTTGCCAGACACGTTCAAAAAACAAAAATGAGTAAAAGCTAAGCAAAATTTCGGGAGAATAGGTCTAATGCGTGAAGTAAAAAATAGCGACAACAAGAACTTGCAATCGAAGACTAAACATGAGGGTTTTACCCTATTAGAATTACTGGTTGTTATCGTAATTATCGGTTTGTTAGCGGCTTACGTAGGCCCAAAGTATTTCTCACAATTAGGTAAATCTGAAGTGACGATTGCCAAAGCCCAAATCGAGGCTTTCGAAAAATCCTTAGACACCTATCGTTTAGATCTTGGTCATTATCCAAATAGTGAAGAAGGTTTAGGCGCCTTACTGAGCGCACCGGCAGCCAATGCCGCGAAATGGAATGGCCCTTACCTTAAAAAAGCTGTTCCACCAGATCCTTGGGGGCATCCCTATATTTACCGTTCGCCGGGAGCTAAATCTGATTTTGAAATCGTCTCCTTTGGACGCGATGGTCAGCCTGGCGGTAGCGGTGAAGACGCCGATATCAGCAACTAATTGCCACTGTTCACCCTAAGATGAGTTAAGCGCCATGCGGTACGATGTTCGAGCCTTAGCGCCCGATTTAGTGATATCCCTATTGACTATCGAAGCAGTTGACGAGGCCGATGCGCGCCGCCAACTTGAGGCCCGTGGTCTATTCGTTAGCGCGATCAATCCTGCACAGGCTAGTTGGCGCAAAGGACGCAGCGGCCAACCCAAAAGCACGCTTTCCCTAGTGCTGTTCAGTCAAGAATTATTGGCACTATTGAGCGCAGGATTAGGCGTGGTTGAAGCACTCGAAGCCTTACAAGAAAAAGAAGCCAACGCCGCCACGCACTCGGTATTGGGACGCTTGTTAGCTGGTTTGCGCGAGGGCAAACGCTTCTCCGCAGTGTTAGCTGAACAAGCTAATCTGTTCCCGCCTTTATATGTAGGTATAGTCAAAGCCGCTGAGGGCACCAGTGATCTTCCGCGTTCACTTACCCGCTTTATCGACTATCAGCAACGCATCGATATCGTGCGCGGAAAAATCATCAGTGCCGCAATTTATCCTATGATTTTGCTCGGTGTAGGGGGCGGTGTCAGTGCCTTCCTGATCACCTATGTAGTGCCACGCTTTGCCGAAGTGTATCAAGGTGCCGGACGTAATTTGCCGTGGATGTCGCAATTATTGTTGAGCTGGGGGCAATTTGCCGCGAATCACGGTGCGCTCTTATTTGCGGCGATAGTCGGCATCCTTAGCCTCGGCTTTGTATTGGTACGTCGTATGCTGGCGCAAGGTGGCATTGCCCGTATTTTAGCCAAATTGCCTGGCGTTGGTGAGCGCGTGCATGTCTATCAATTATCCCGTCTGTATCTGACCTTGGGCATGTTGATAGAAGGCGGCATCCCTATCGTGCAGGCGATTAGCACGGTGCAGGATATGGTTACGCCGACGGTCAGAGTCGGCTTAAACAACGCCCGCAGCATGATAGAGTCAGGCATGTCGCTGTCGATCGCCTTTGAGGAAAATAAACTGACTACGCCAATTTCATTACGCATGTTACGCGTGGGAGAACGTACCGGCGACATGGGACCTATGTTGACACAATCGGCAGCATTTTACGATGGCGAAATCAGTCGCTGGATAGATAGGTTTACACGCACGTTTGAACCTCTATTAATGGCCGCGATAGGCTTGATCGTTGGTGCCATCGTGGTCTTGCTGTATATGCCGATTTTTGATCTGGCCGGAGACATGTCATGATGGGCCAGGGAATGACGATTGATGCAGCATTACTGGCACGTGCCCGCACTCAAAGTCAAATATCACAACGTCCCTTGATCACAGAATTAGAGGAATTGAGTGGCAATGATCCGCGTCAAATAGTAAAGGGACTGGCACTGCCATTTGGCTTAGCAGTATTGGAAACGGCAGATATGCTGGGTTTAAAGCCGGCTTTTGATTTGCTCCCGCTATCACTAGCGATGGCGCGCCACTGTGTATTGTTACGCGATGTCGATCAAATCGTCATCGCAGTGATCGCAGATCCTTTTGATCTTGATTTGCAGACCTGGCTGAGTCATCGTGCCAATGCGAGTATCCGACAAGCACTTCCAATAAAATTAGCCTTGCAGTCTGACATTCAGGCCTATCTTTCCAAGCAGGAGGAATCGGCACGTGCGGTCGATAATTTATTGCCAGGTGCCATCGATACGAAGCGCGATCACAAAACCGCGGCTAATCTATCATTTGCCTCGGTGTCAGAGGCGGCTAGCCCAGCTGTCAAGCTAGTCAATTCAACTTTGTATGACGCCTTAAAAGCAAGTGCTTCTGACATTCACCTGGAAAGCACGTCGGCCGGTTTAGCGGTTAAATATAGGGTTGACGGTGTGCTAGATCACGCCACCTCAGTCAATGGTGTGGAGCTAGCCGAACAAGTTATCTCACGCCTGAAAGTGCTGGCGGAACTTGATATCGCCGAAAGACGGGTACCGCAGGACGGCAGCTTTAGGGTAGAAACTGGTGGACGTGAGATCGACTTGCGCGTCTCCATCATGCCGAGTATTCATGGCGAGGATGCAGTGATACGGATACTCGATAAGCGCGCCATGATAGAAGCCTATGGCGCGCTGACACTAGAATCGCTGGGCTTTGATATGGCGTCGCTGGTTAGTTTGCGAGCCTTAGCGCAAGAAGCGTATGGCATGTTGCTAGTCACCGGCCCAACTGGATCTGGTAAAACCACAACTCTGTATGCGGCATTAACTGAAATTCATAATGGCCGCGAAAAAATCATCACCATCGAAGATCCGGTTGAATATCAGTTACCTGGAATTTTACAAATCCCGGTAAATGAAAAAAAAGGCCTGACTTTTGCCAAGGGCTTGCGCTCCATCTTGCGGCATGACCCGGACAAAATTATGGTCGGTGAAATTCGCGACCGCGAAACAGCGGAAATTGCCGTACAGTCTGCGCTGACTGGTCACTTGGTCTTGACCACGGTGCATGCGAATAATGTGTTTGACGTATTTGGTCGCTTCACCCACATGGGCATCGATCCGTATGCCTTCGTTTCTGCACTTAATGGCATTTGGGCGCAACGTTTAGTACGTATGAATTGCCCGCATTGCGCCAGCCCTCATGTGCCTAGCGATGCTGAATTAGCGAGCGTTAATCTGTCGCGCATAGAAGTGCAGGATTTTCAGTTCATGCAGGGAAAAGGCTGCGGCGATTGCCGTGGCACTGGCTACAAGGGGCGACGTTCCATCGCCGAAATTCTAACTTTGAATGACGAAATTCGCGAGCTGATCGTCGACAAACGTCCGATACGCCAAATCAAAGCAGCGGCCTACGCCAATGGCACTAGAAGCCTGCGTTTAGCGGCTTTGGATTTAGTAAGACGCGGCGCCACTACGCTAACAGAAATCAAGCGGGTGACTTTGCATGCTTAAACGTTTCGGGCAATCATTAAGAATCGGCATTACAGGTGACAGCGTCACTGTGCTGCGTATCAGCCGCTGGCGCGGACCAGCTGTAACAGTGCTTTCAGAGCAAAAATATACGGCAGTCGATAGCTACACGCCAGACCAGTTAAGCCTACGGCTGCAACAAAGCCTGCAAGGAATAGGCGCAAATAAACTCCCAACGACGATAGTGCTGGCTGACGATTTAGTCCGGCTTTGGCAGGTAAGCCCGCCACTAGGAAGCACTCGCATCGCGGATATACAGGCAGCGGCGGCCATGCGTTTTCTCTCTTTGTTTGGCGAGCCAATCGGCGATTGGCAGATGAGTGCCGACTGGCAGGTGCAGCGATCATTTTTTGCCGCTGCAGTACCACATACGATACTTAAGGTACTGACACAACAAGCAGATGCACATCAATTGGCTTTGGTCGAGATAGCACCGCAATTTGTTTTGGCGTGGAACCGCTGGAGTGCCAAGCTCACGCCAGGAGCATGGTTCGCTTCGATCAGCGATCAAGTGCTAAGCGTGGCTTTAATCGAAAAATCAAACATCTGCGCTCTGCACAGTATTTTAGTGCCGGCAGAAGCAAGTTATGAATGGCTGCAAGCATATCTGGCGAAACTAGGTTTATTGCTGAATATTGCAGTTCCAAAGCATTTACAAATATGTGGGAAATTCAGTCCGAATTGGAGGCAAGAGACCGCAGCACTCAACTGTAGCCGGCTAGACCAGGCAAGACGAGGAATGCCAGCGTATAGCGCTGGTGTAGAGTTAGCCCTGACAGGAGTAGCTCTATGAAAAAAATTAAAATTGATTTTGCAAAGAATAGTCTGCGCCGGACGATCTGGCATACTGCGCCGTTGTACTGGTTTATTTTTATCCTTGGTGTGGCAGCCTGCCTAGCAATTAGTTATACGATACTCCAAGCTCGGGCGCTGCAACAAGAGCAGCAAGCGGCTAGAAATAAAATTTTGAAGGCGCGCGATAGTCAAATAGTGCCGGTCAAAAAACTTGACATCCCAGTGGCACAGGCAAGTGCCGTAAATCAAGTTGTGTTGCAGCTCAATCTGCCATGGCGCGAGTTGCAGTATGCATTAGACGAAGCAACTAACGAAAAAGTCGCGCTGCTAGCTCTGGAGCCTGAGGCAAAATCGCGCTTATTGAAAATCACAGCAGAAACTAAAAACAGTGATGATATGTTGTCCTATATTGACAGACTAAAATTACAAGATTTTTTTGTCAGCGTAGTCTTGAACAAACATGAAATAAATGAACAAGACGCGAATAGACCCTGGCGCTTTCAACTAGATCTGCAATGGTCAGAAAAAGCTAGCAAGCCATGAATTTCTCTACTTTCACTATGCTTCAATTGCAGACGCGTTTATGGCTACAGCAACGCGGGCTCATCGCCTCAACTGGGATCGTCTTGCTAGTATTAGCATGCCTAGCCTGCTTGGCTTATTTTTCATATGCTAGAACGCTAGCATCACCGGAGCCAATCGCTAATCTAGCTAAATTAGAGAAAAAAGATAACCCTATACCGACGACCAACGAGTTTCAGAATCTGGCGGTTTTTTATGATAGCTTGGGCGAGCGGCGCTATGCGGAGCAACAACTGAAAACCATATTCGCATTGGCAAATAAAAATGCTTTAAGCCTGACCAAGGGGCAGTACAAATTAAATTATGATAAAAATTCTCAGGTCTATACCTACCAGATAGTTTTGCCAGTCAAAGGCCCTTATCAGTCCATCTGGCAGTTTGTACTCCAGACTCTGGATGTGATACCGTTTTCGGCATTGAATGAAATTAGCTTTAAACGTGATAGTGTCAACGACAACCTGCCAGAAGCGCGTTTGCATCTGAGCCTGTATCTACATGACGTAGCGAAAAAGGGATCGCCATGAAGACGCGCCATTTAGTAATGGGGTTGTGTCTCTTGCTCGCAGCTGGCGTCGCTTTGTTTGGAGATAAAACTCCTGCTGGGGGCGTGGCAGAAGCAGTAGCGCGCGCCACACCTGCAAAAACAGCGGCGACCTCAACTATAAAATCGCCAGTATCTAGCGCTGCCGTCAGCGCCAGCGTGAGGATAGAAAGCATACTGCCACGCCCCAAATTAGCACCCGAAGACAGTATGGGTGATAGCACGACCGTCTCAGCAGTGGCAATGTTTGGAAATCAAAACTGGAATCCGCCACCGCCGCCAGCGGCCAAATTTATACCCGTAGCGCCCGTGCCTCCTAGCGCGCCGCCACTACCGTTTGTGTATTTGGGAAAATCCCTCGCCGATGGCACCTGGGAAGTATTTCTGGGGCGCGGTGATCGCACTATCATCGTCCAAAATAATAGCGTCATCGATGGCACCTATCGCGTTGCCGAGATAAAACCGCCGCTGCTCACCTTCACTTACCTTCCGTTGAATCAGATTCAACAGCTCACTATTGGAGTTCTCGACTGATGTTAAGTCAAACGCAAAAATACCGCTCATCGGATGCGCTGCTGTTCCGTTTGCTAAAATCCTTCGCCCTGCCTTTGTTGTTGCTGAGCTTAACAGGCTGTGCCGCTCAAATAGCGTATAGGGATGCCAAAAAATTAGTCGCTGAAGATCAAATCGAGGCGGGACTTGTCAAATACAGGGAGGCCATGCGTGCAGATCCGTATAACGCGGAATATAGGATTGCCTATCTACGTATCCGCGACAAGAATGTCCTGCAATTACTGGAGCAGGGTGAAGCACTCTTAAAAGAGGGAAATAACGAAGCGGCAAGAAATAGTTTTAACCAAGCTTTAGCATTGGACGCTGCTAGTGAGCGGGCGCGTAACGATTTGAGGTCATTAGAAATAAATATGCGCCAGGAAAAACAAATAGCGGCGGCCTCAACTGCGCTAGAGATGAAAGAAAACGAGACCGCACGTCAGATACTCAATGCCGTCTTAGCAGAAAGCCCTGGTAATCAAAAAGCACGTAGCTTGCTGGCGTCTATCGCCGAAAGCCCCAAAGCGGCAAGTGCAGAATCAGGGATAGCAAAGCAATTTAAGAAACCAATTTCTATACAATTTAAAGATACGCCTTTGCGCCAGGTATTTGACGTCATCGCCCGCACCTCTGGTTTAAATTTTGTTTTCGATAAGGATGTCAAGGCGGATCAGAAGGCCACCATCTCATTAAAAAATAGCAGTATAGAATTGGCGGTTTACTACCTGTTAATGAGTAATCAGCTAGAGCAGCAAATCGTCGATGCCAACACCATCATGATTTATCCGAATAGCGCCGCCAAACTCAAGGAATACCAAGAAATGGTGGTAAAGACCTTCTTTATTGCCAATGCAGATGCCAAGCTGGTCGCCAATACGCTTAAAACCATACTCAAATCCAAAGACATTGTGGTCGATGAAAAGCTCAATCTTGTCATCTTGCGAGACACACGTGAGTCTATACGTCTCGCAGAAAAATTAGTCGCCTTACAGGATATTCCAGAAGCTGAAGTCATGCTGGAAGTAGAGATACTCGAAGTCAAGACTAATCGCTTGACTGAACTTGGCGTTGCATGGCCCGCTAGTTTGGCATTGTCGCCCTTAACGGCTGGTAACGGCGTAGGTTTTACGATTGCGGATCTACGTAATTTAAATCAAAATAATATCGGGATTACCCCACCTAGTGTGACCATCAATGCCAACACCAAGGATGGTGACGCCAACACTCTTGCCAATCCGCGGATAAGAGTCAGAAACCGGGAGAAAGCTAAAGTACATATCGGTGAAAAATTACCGAGCGTCACCACCACCGTCTCTCCCGGCGCAGCCGGATTCGCATCGGAATCGGTCAGTTACATCGATGTCGGCTTAACGCTCAATGTAGAACCGACTATCTATCTGAATAATGAAGTAGCGATCAGGGTGGATCTGGAAGTGAGTAATTTACTTGGAACCATGACCACGAAATCCGGCACCGTCGGCTACCAAATTGGGACGCGTAAAGCCACCACGGTATTGCAATTAAAAGATGGTGAGAATCAGGTACTAGCCGGTCTCATCAGCAATGAAGATCGTAGCAATGGCAATAAAGTTCCTGGTGTTGGCGATCTGCCGCTCCTTGGCCGTCTGTTTGGCAGCACCAAAGACGATACGCAAAAAACAGAAATCGTGCTTTCTATCACACCCAGGCTGATACGTAACATTCGCCGCCCGGAAGCGAATTCCTCCGAATTTTCCGCAGGTACGGACGCTAACTTTAGAAATCGGCCGGATGCTGTGGCCCGTGCCCCAGCGATAGTAGCACCCGCCAAAGTTGAGCCAGTTGCCACTCCCGTGCTCATTCCGGTCTGGCCAGCAGCGACCGAGGTTGGCACAGAACCGGTAGTGAAGCAGGAAAAATAATGTCCACCCAGTGCTATAAATTGCGCGGCTTTACCCTCATAGAATTGTTAGTTACTCTGGCGATTCTAGGTTTGCTGGCTAGCCTGGCTATTCCAGTGAAACAGGTGGCGCAACAACGTCAGCAAGAACGGCAATTGCGTACCGCATTGAACGAGATACGACATGCCATTGATGCCTATAAAGCAGCGGCGGATGAAGGTCGTATCGTCAGATCGGGCGCTGGAAATTCTTATCCGGAGAGTTTGGAATTACTCGTGGAAGGCGTCACGGATCTGAGCAGCCCCAAACATGCGAAGCTGTTTTTTTTGCGGCGTTTACCACGCGACCCATTCAACCCCAATACCGAGCTGAGTGAGTCTCAAACTTGGGGCAAGCGCAGCTATGCCAGCGAGGCCAGTGATCCGCGTGAAGGCGCCGATGTTTATGACATTTACTCGACCTCGGAAAAACTGGGCCTGAACGGCATTCCGTATAGAAAATGGTAAACATGAAAAGTCTAACGCGACGAGGTATGGGATTTACGCTGATAGAATTATTGGTGGTCTTGGGCATTATCGCCCTGATGTTGACACTGGCGGTACCGCGCTATTTCCCCACCATAGATGCGGCGAAGGAGGCCATGCTGGCCGATAATTTACGGAATATGCGCAGCACGATAGATCAATATTATGCCGACACTGGGCGCTATCCAGAAACCCTAGTGCAACTGGTCGAGAAAAAATATCTCAAAGCCCTACCTATCGATCCGATTACAGAAAGCACGGAAACCTGGATTATCTTGGCACCAGAAGATGACACTAAAGGTAATGTCTACAACATCAAAAGTGGTGCCAGCGGCAATGATCGTAATGGTAAACCCTATCTAGACTGGTGATGGCATGAGGGTGAAAACTAGCGCTCGACAAATTCAATCTGGCTTCACCTATGTGGGTTTGATCGTCTTAGTAGCGATCATAGGATTAGTCGCGGCCAGTACCTTGAAAATGGGAGCCTTGTTACAACGCCGTGCGGCGGAGCAAGACTTGCTGGAAATCGGTGCGGCCTTCACCTCAGCCTTTAACAGTTACGCGGAAGCTTCAGGGCCAGAACAACGTCGAAGCCCCACTACACTCGATCAGTTATTGCGCGATCCGCGCTTCCCCAGCACCAAGCGGCACTTACGTACTTTATATGCAGACCCAATTAGCGGTGAGACTAAGTGGGGCTTTGTAATGGGTTTAGATAAGCTGAGTATCGTAGGCGTGTATAGCTTATCGAATGCAAAACCTATCAAACAGGGAAACTTTGCGCCTGGCTTTGAGCAGTTTGAAAACAAGACGCATCTTAGTGAATGGAAATTTGTGGGACGTGAAGCGCGACTATTAAACCAACCTGCGATTGCTCCTAAGCCGGCGCCTCTTGCTCCCTTACCGACATCAGCTACAGATGCAGTTAAGCCAGGCTCACAAGGCAGTCTATTTAATCTTACTCAGCCATGATGTTGACCAATTGGGTCAAATCATAGCCGCCGTCATGCGCTTGCGTTGGCGAACTTAGTACCATATTGCCAAACCCACACACTCTGGTGATACCCAGCAACTTGGCCATACTCAGTAAGCGTTCACTTTCATTAATGGATCCGCAGCAACCCATAGTCTGCATCCAGTATTTTTCATCTTTAAGTCCTTGCAAGATGGCCGTCACATCGTCGTACTTAAGGATGTGTAAAAAACGGCATAAAGGAGAGGGTATCAAGCCGGACTTCCACTGACTCCAAACTGCGGTTGTCCATGAATTTTCTTTGGGACAATGCAGCTTCACTCCTCCATTGAGAATACTCTCGGCCTTGATATCCTCTCTGGCATTAATGATATCGACATAGTCGTCGCTACTACGCATTGCTGGCGCATCAGCGTAAACCGATTGGAAGCTCGCATGCAAACAATCCAGGAAACGCTCAAATTGTTGATTAGAAATTTTACTTTCGACAAACAGCGCTTGCAAATTATTGCAAGCTTTTTGATCCCACATACTGACGTCCATCACTATGTTTTTACATAAGCTTTCTAGTTGAGCGTCTTTCAGACCCGCTGCGGTCAATACGCCAATCCCGTATTTCGGACCATGGCTGAGTATCCTTGCCGTGTAGCCCAGATCGGCACGCCAGCTCATCACGGCATCCATACCGCCCCAAACGATAATTCTATCAACACTGTTTTTAAATAATATTTCTATCTCTTTATCGCCACCTTTCCAACAAAAAGCAACAAGCCGAGTGACCAATACTTGATCGACGTCTGCGTCCAGCAGGCTTTCGAGAAAGATGCCGGGCACGCCGCCATCCGCGCTGGAGAATTTATAAAAATTGATATTGCCGGAGAGTAGGCCATCGACCAGGCCATCTAAGCCAGACACTAGGGTATTGGTTGCGCCTATATGTAGTACCAGACCGACTGGGCAGACTAATTTATTACCTATGGCTGCTTGCCATCTTTGTTCTAGCGTTGGTCTTGAAAAAAATTGCGCGCACTCATTAAAAAACAGGATAATCGAACTGCCGACTATTCCAGAGTTTTCTAAGTGCGCCAAGATACGCTTATGGAAAATATTGCTTTCATCGCTCCAGAGTTTGCCCAGTCTGGCCAGAATATCTATAGTTTTATCTAGAGAAGGAGGTGGACTTAGTGCCAGTGTCTTACCTGTCTCAAGCAAAGATTGAAGGTCGTTTGCGTGTATCGGTGCGCTACTGTTTAGCATACGCCCAAATTGAAAGCTCTTATTTAGCATGACCGCCCCTTCTGGATATATTGCTCTGCATTGAGGGCGCAGGTCATGGCTTTTTTCGAGCCTCCTCGTCCTAAGATGGTCAAATAATCTCCTGAACGACCACATGTGCAATGCTGCTCTAGATACCCCAAATCCGAACTAAGTAAGGAAGCCGAGGGATAGCTTTGCAAGATAGGGGTAAATAGTTGAACTAAACCAGTCTCCCCATACGTGAGCGGCTCCATAGTTCTAAGATCGCGTATCACCACATGAGCCAGAGCCGAAACATGCAATTTGTTTTTCCAGGCCACATAGAGCGCTGGATGCTCAACCACAGATTGCTAAGGCTGGCTAATAAGTGTACAGATTAAAATCTTCACCGTACAAATGCGCATCTTCTGGAAATTTCACTTCCCCATATTTTTGATGTGACCAGATGGCTCAAAATATAACTATACGACGTTTTTATTTTCCTATGCAAAAACGCGAGAAGATCACACCCAGCAAATCATCGGAAGTAAATTCACCGGTGATGCTATTGAGGCGGTCTTGAGTCAGGCGCAACTCTTCGGCGAATAAATCGAGCGACTGATCATTCTGTGCCGCATAGGCAGCGGCAAATTCCAGATGTTCACTGGCTTGCTTGAGCGCGATCAGATGGCGTTCGCGTGCCAGATAAAGCGATTCACCGGTTTGCTGCCAGCCGGCGATACGCAGTAATTCTGCCCGCAATAACTCTATCCCCACATGCTCTTGCGCCGACAAATAAATATGCGTGGCGTCTTCCATTTCATCAACGCTGGCATGATGCCCGGAGACATCGATCTTATTCCAGATGCGGATCACCGGCACGCCATCGGGGAATCTGGCGACGATGGCTTCATCGGCGCGGGTGGGGCCACGGCTGGCATCGAGCAAATGCAAAATAACATCGGCTTTTTCGACTTCGGCCCAGGTGCGCTCTATGCCTATGCGCTCTACCGCATCAATCACATCGGCCTGCTCGCCATATTCAGGCTCATCATAATCATGGCGGATACCGGCGGTATCAATGATGTTAAGAGGAATACCTTCGATATGTATGGTCTCGGTCACCTTATCGCGGGTAGTACCGGCGATAGGCGTAACGATAGCGACATCGTCGCCGGCTAGTGCATTGAGCAAAGAGGATTTGCCGACATTCGGCTGGCCGGCCAGTACCACATTGAGACCGCTACGCAGCAAAGCGCCTTGCGCGGCTTGCTCGAACACCTTGCGCAGTGCGCTCTGGATGCCGCTCAGTTGGCCGCGGGCGTCGGATTTTTCCAGGAAATCGATTTCCTCTTCAGGGAAATCCAGGGTCGCCTCGACCAGCATACGCAAATGCACAACCTTCTCCACCAGCGCATTAATCACTTTTGAGAAAGCGCCAGACAAGGATTGCGAGGCCGATTTGGCCGCCGCTTCGGTCGATGCCTCGATCAGATCGGCGACCGCTTCGGCCTGCGCCAGATCGAGCTTATCGTTGAGGAAAGCGCGCTGGGTGAATTCACCCGGTTGCGCCAGCCGCAATCCGGCCTCCTTACCCGCTTCCAGACAACGTGCCAGCAGCATCTGCATCACCACCGGACCACCGTGGCCCTGCAGTTCCAGCACGTCTTCGCCGGTATACGAATGCGGTGACTTGAAAAAAATCGCCAGCCCCTGATCGATCACGCTGCCGTCTTGCTGGGTGAATGGCAGATAAGTGGCATGGCGCGGCTTGAGCTGGGTTTCGCCGAATAAAGCGCTGACGATAGCGGACAGGTCTTTACCCGAGATGCGTACCACGCCTATGCCGCCGCGGCCCGGAGCGGTCGCGATCGCAGTGATAGGGGTACTGTCGTATGTAATGTGATGAGTCATAAGGAATTCTAACCTCGCGGGCTTTTCTTACAAAAAAATTATAGAGCTTGTGATCTAAATGCTACAAAAAAGCTAACACATAAAAAAAGATGCCGGGCACTTTGCCATAAAAAAAGCCCATGCTGGCATGGGCTTTTTTGCTATCTGCATGCGTGCATCAAGACTTATGTTCAGCGGGGATCATCTTATTATTGATCACCCATTGCTGGCCTATCGACAATACGTTATTCACTACCCAGTACAGAACCAAACCAGACGGGAAGAAGAAGAACATCACCGAGAACGCCAAAGGCATAAACAACATCATCTTCGCTTGCATAGGATCAGCAGGCGCAGGATTGAGCTTGGTCGTGATGTACATAGAGATCGCGTAAATCACTGGCAGGATATACCAAGGATCCGGTGCGGTCAGGTCAGTAATCCAGCCCACCCATGGTGCGCCGCGCATTTCTACGCTGGCCTGCAATACCCAGTACAAAGACAGGAACACTGGCATCTGGATCAAGATAGGCAAGCAACCACCGAGCGGGTTAATCTTTTCTTTCTTGTACAACTCCATCATCGCCATATTCATTTTTTGCGGGTCATTCTTATATTGCTCGCGCACCGCAGTCATTTTTGGCGTGACCACTTTCATCTTCGCCATACTGCGATAACCAGCGGCAGACAGAGGGAACAGAGCCAGCTTGATGGCAATAGTGAAGACCACGATAGTCCAGCCCCAATTACCCAGGATCTTGTGAATCAGTTCCATCAGCCAGAACAAAGGTTTAGCCAGAATAGTCAATACACCGTAATCCTTAACCAGTTCCAGGCCAGGTGTCACTTTTTCCAGGATTGCAGATTCTTGCGGACCGGAATACAAACGCGCATCCATTGCCACTGTCGCGCCTGGAGCGATCGTACCCATAGGCAGGATGCTGCCGACTGCGTACAAGTTGGTATCAACTTTCTTGGTAAAGATTTCGCGCTGCGCCTTATCCTGAGGGATGAAAGCCGAGACAAAGAAATGCTGAATCATGGAAACCCAGCCGTTATCGGCCTTAGTCGCATGGGTTTCCGTGCCTTTTTCGATTTTTTCGAAATCGAGCTTCTGGAACTTATCCGCATCGGTGTACACGGCCGGAGCGAAGAAGTCGCCGGAACCGGAGAACATGCCGCCGCTTTCAGGCTTAGTACCGTCATGCAACAACTGCAGATACAGTGAAGGGGTAATCGCAGCGGCGCTGTTATTACTTACTTCATGCTTAACGTCGATAACGTAGTCACCTTTTTTGAAGGTAAAGGTCTTGGTCAGCTTAACGCCGGCTTGTTCGGATTCCAGTACCAACTGAACCTGATTACCATCGCCCAGCGCGCGCACGCCTGGTTTGGCGACGAAACCGGATTTGTGGTTAGGGAAATTCCCGCCTAATAAACCAGTCTGTGCCAGATAAGTGCGTTTGGCGTCCTGGGTAAACAACACCAGATTCTTAGTATGGTCAGTGCTGTCTTTATGCTTGAGCAATTCCAAACGTCTGAGTTCACCGCCGATAGTATCAATATCCGCCTTGAACAAATCGGTAGTAATGGTGATGCGCTCGCTCTTGATTGCAGGCGTATCGGTAGCGGCTTGCACAGCACCGTTAACGCTGGCCACAGTGGCGGCAGAGGCAGCAGCCGAGGCGACAGGAGCGTTAGCGCTGCCAGCAGCGGCAGTATTCTTGCTCAGTTGCGCGGTAGGCGTAGGGAAAAACATAGACTGCTTGCCGGTATGGCGCATCCAGTTGTCCCAGAGGATCAACAGCGACATCGAAAAAACAACCCACAGGACGGTACGTTTGATATCCATTTGTGTATTTGATGAAGATTAGGAAAGATTAGAAGAGTGACCCGCAGCAGATGTGGGGGCAGATGTTTGTTTTTCAGCCTTGGGTGGAACATTATCCACTCCGCCGGGATGCCATGGATGGCATTTACACAGGCGTTTTCCTGCCAACAGGCTACCTTGGCAAGCACCATATTCGCGGATTGCTTCGGCTGCATACTCGGAACAGCTAGGATAAAAACGGCAACGCGGCCCCAACATCGGGCTGATCACTAATTTATATCCACGCAGTAACAGTAGCAATAAGGATTTCATGACACGGGTTCTACGGGCACTTTTTGCGAAGCGAACAGACGCAAAATTTCCACCCTTAACTCACGCTTGAGTTGGGCGGTAGTAGATGGACCTGCCTTGGTATTGACTGGCTTAGACAAACGCACGATACAATCGACATTAATCAGCGAAGACTGCCGGAAGATTTCACGGGTAACACGTTTGATGGTGTTACGCGTGACCGCACGCGGAGCAAAGCGTTTTGCCGCAACGACACCCAGACGGGCATGTAGCAAATCTGTAGGGCGCGCATACAAAACGAAATGAGCTGTTCTTTGTACAGGGCGCAAACGAAAAACGGATGAAAACTCATCCGTTTTTACGATACGTCTAACGCGCGCAAAATCTCCGCTGGCGTTGGTCATGTCGGTTGCATTGATCATTTTAATAATCTGGCTATCGTCGTGCAATCAGCCTGAGCTGCTGCCGGCTATAGCCAGAAAAGATCAAGCTGCCAGGCGTTTACGGCCTTTGGCGCGACGTGCATTCAGAACAGCGCGGCCGCCGCGGGTTGCCATACGTGCGCGGAAACCGTGAGTGCGCTTGCGGCGGACTACGGAAGGTTGATAAGTACGTTTCATGTTGATCTCGCTATTTGAGCAAATAATAAATCGGAATTACGGGTAATAGCGTGAAGTGCGCCGATAATAACTACCTGACTTCCTCACACTCTATTCACACCATTACTGCCCCAAAACCGCTGCTCATGGCTTGCTGCATTAAACACAACAAATGCAACATCCATTAAAATAGGGGTAGGGAACCCTGAATTAGACACCACTTTACTTACTTCTGTCAATCCATTTGACGCAAATTTAATCAGGGGCTGGGTTTCTTATATAAACAAATTTACGTAGTACCTGTGGATAACTCTGGCTGGCAAGGGTAGAATAGCGGATTAGTGTGTCAGTTTTATTTTGGCATTTTTGTAACTTTGCCAGATTAGTACGTTCTGCGTATTTAACAACAACCTGACAACTCCCGGTAAGCCACCGGGCAAAATTGACTGTTCGCACGCAAGCATTTTATAACTGAGTATTCATGGATAATTTTTGGCAAGCCTGTTCTTCTCAACTTGAGCAGGAGCTAACGCCGCAACAATACAGCGCTTGGATCAAGCCCTTAGTCCCCGTCGATTACGAAAACGGGCGGCTGCGTATTGGTGCGCCTAATCGTTTTAAGCTCGACTGGGTCAAAACCCAGTTTGCCGGCCGCATTACCGAATTGGCCGCCCAGTATTGGGACGATACGATAGAGGTGCAGTTTATTATCGACCCTCGTATCAACAAAAAGCCAGCGCCTAGCGTACCGGCGCAAAACATAGGTTCAAACGGCCATGTCGCCCCTAACGGCGAACAGAACCCTGACCATGACAGCGACCGCCCTAGCCATGCCGAGATGCCGCAATATTCAGAGCCGGCGCCGCAGCCTTCACCGCGCCGCGAACAAAGCCGCATCAACTCTGATCTGACCTTCGACAGCTTCGTCACCGGTAAGGCCAATCAACTGGCGCGCGCCGCTGCGATACAGGTTGCGAATAATCCTGGCGTGTCCTACAACCCATTATTTTTATATGGCGGCGTAGGCCTTGGTAAAACGCATTTGATTCACGCTATCGGCAACCAGATTCTGGTCGATAACCCGAACGCCAAAATCCGCTACATCCACGCCGAGCAATACGTGCGCGACGTCGTTACCGCTTATCAGCGCAAGGGTTTTGACGAGTTCAAACGCTATTATCATTCACTCGATTTATTGCTGATCGATGATATCCAATTCTTTGGCGGCAAGAGCCGCACCCAGGAAGAATTCTTCTACGCGTTCGAAGCCCTGATCGCCGCCAAGAAACAGATCATCATCACCAGTGATACGTATCCGAAAGAAATCACCGGCATGGATGATCGCCTGATTTCCCGTTTTGATTCCGGCCTGACGGTCGCCATCGAACCGCCGGAACTGGAAATGCGCGTCGCCATTTTGCTGAAAAAAGCCACTAGCGAAGGCGTGCATTTTTCCGATGACGTCGCCTTCTTCGTGGCCAAACATTTGCGCTCCAACGTGCGCGAACTTGAAGGTGCCTTGCGCAAGATTTTGGCCTACTCACGCTTCCACGGCAAAGAGATCACGATCGACGTCACCAAAGAAGCATTGAAGGATTTGCTGTCGGTACAAAACCGCCAGATTTCCGTCGAAAATATCCAGAAGACTGTCGCTGACTTTTTCCACATTAAAGTGGCCGACATGTATTCCAAACGTCGTCCGGCCAATATCGCCAGACCGCGTCAGATCGCCATGTATCTGGCCAAAGAACTGACGCAAAAAAGTCTGCCGGAAATCGGAGAGTTATTCGGCGGGCGCGATCACACCACGGTCTTGCATGCGGTACGCAAGATCACCGCGGATCGCGGCAAGAGCCCGGAATGCAATCATGAGCTGCACGTCTTAGAGCAGACCCTGAAGGGCTAAACCCTAAGCTACAGGCTTAATGCCGGGCAGATGGCAAACCGTGGGTGCGCAAGGCGCATCCACAAAAAATAGCATTTTATACATAGCAATAAAAATAGTAAGATCCAAAGCAGTAACAAGAATCATCCTTGATCAACGACAAATACAGTGAGGATAATCACATGCAATTGGTAAAAACCCACAGAGATACTTTGCTCCGACCTTTGCAAATCGTGAGTGGTATTGTCGAGCGTCGGCACACTTTGCCGATTCTGGCCAATATCCTCATACGCAAAGACGGCGAAAAGGTTTCTTTCCTGTCGACCGACATCGAAGTCCAGATCACCACGCATGCCGAAATCGGTTCGGGCGGCGAAGTCACGGCCACCACCGTTGCAGCGCGTAAATTGCTCGACATCTTGCGCGCCCTGCCGGACGACAATGATGTCTCGATCAAGCTGGAAAACAAAAAAATGACGGTGCAGTCGGGTAAATCGCGTTTTTCCCTGCAAACCCTGGCGGCCGAAGAGTTCCCTACCGTAGCGCAAGCCGAGAGTTACAACGCCAGCGTCAGCCTGCCGCAAAAAGCCCTGAAACACCTGTTCCAGATGGTGCATTTCTCGATGGCGCAGCAAGACATACGCTACTACCTGAACGGCCTGTTGCTGGTGGTTGATGGCAAGAACGTCATCGCCGTTGCGACTGACGGTCACCGTCTGGCGTATTGCCAGGTAGAAGTCGAGCAAGAGTTCGCACGTCAGGAAGTCATTATTCCACGCAAGACGATTATCGAATTGCAGCGTCTGCTGGAAGACAAAGACGAATTGGTACAACTGGACATCGCCAACAATCAGGTCAAACTGACTTTTGCCGATATCGAGCTGATCTCCAAACTGGTAGAAGGCAAGTTCCCTGACTTCAACCGCGTCATCCCTAAAGGCTACAAGAACAATTTCACGCTTGGTCGCGAACAATTGCTGCGCTCGCTGCAACGCGTCGCCATCATGACTTCGGATAAATTCAAAGGCGTGCGCTGCGTGATCACACCGGGTCTGATGCAAATCTTGTCGACCAACGCCGACCAGGAAGAAGCGGTAGAAGAAATCGAAATCGATTACGGAGGAGACAGCGTCGATATCGGTTTTAACGTCACCTATCTGCTCGATGTATTGAATAACCTCAAATGCGATCAGATCAACATCGCACTTGGAGATTCCAATTCATCGGCTTTGCTGACCATACCGGAAAACGCTGACTTCAAATACGTCGTCATGCCGATGCGGATATAGACGCAAAGAAAAAGAACCCCTCTCCTGCTTGCGGGAGAGGGTGCTGCAAGCTAAAACCCAAGAACCAGTACCAGTACCAAACCAGCAGTAAATACAACAGAAGGTAGCCATGTCCGAGAACACCCAAGACAATACTCCTGCAACAGAATCCGCCACATCGGCTGGTTATGGTGCATCCTCCATCCAGATTCTGGAAGGTCTGGAAGCCGTGCGCAAGCGCCCCGGCATGTATATCGGTGATACGTCGGACGGCACTGGTTTGCATCACCTGGTATTTGAAGTGCTCGATAACTCCATCGATGAATCCTTAGCTGGCCACTGTACCGAGATCAACGTCACCATCCATAGCGACAACTCGATCTCGATTACCGACAACGGCCGCGGTATTCCTACCGGCATCAAGTTTGATGACAAGCACGAGCCTAAGCGTAGCGCGGCCGAGATCGTCATGACCGAACTGCATGCCGGTGGTAAGTTCGATCAAAACTCGTACAAGGTATCGGGCGGTTTGCATGGCGTCGGCGTTTCTTGCGTCAATGGCCTGTCCAAGTTACTCAAGCTGACGATCCGTCGCGACGGTAAAAAATACGCGATGGAATTTGCCAAAGGCGTCGTGCAAAACCGTGAAATCGAAACCATAGACGGCGTAGTCTGCTCGCCTATCAAGGTCATCGGCGACACCGACAAGCGCGGTACCGAAGTGCATTTCTGGGCTGATGAAGAAATCTTCACGCACGTAGAATTCCACTACGAAATCCTGGCCAAGCGTATCCGCGAACTGTCTTTCCTCAACAACGGCGTACGCATCAAGCTGACCGACCAGCGTACCGGCAAAGAAGAGTTGTTTGCCTTCGAAGGCGGTACCCGCGGTTTCGTCGAATACATCAACAAAAACAAGAGCGTGTTGCACCCGACGATTTTCCAGGCCACCGGCGAACGTATGTCAGACCAGGGTACCAACATCAGCGTAGACGTTTCCATGCAATGGAACGATGCCTACAACGAACAAGTACTGTGCTTCACCAATAACATTCCGCAGCGCGACGGCGGCAGCCACCTCACCGGCCTGCGCGCAGCGATGACACGCGTCATCAACAAGTACATCGAAGAACACGAATACGCCAAGAAAGCCAAGGTCGAAGTCACCGGCGACGATATGCGCGAAGGTCTTACCTGCGTGTTGTCAGTCAAAGTGCCGGAGCCAAAATTTAGCTCGCAGACCAAAGACAAACTGGTGTCTTCCGAAGTGCGCGGCCCGGTCGAAGAGATCGTCGCCAAAACGCTTTCCGATTATTTGCAAGAACGCCCGAACGACGCCAAGATTATCTGCGGCAAAATCGTGGAAGCCTCACGTGCCCGTGAAGCCGCCCGCAAGGCGCGCGAACTGACACGCCGTAAAGGCATCATGGACGGCCTGGGCTTGTCTTCCAAACTGGCAGATTGCCAGGAAAAAGACCCTGCCCTGTGCGAACTGTACATCGTCGAGGGTGATTCTGCGGGTGGCTCGGCCAAACAAGGACGTGACCGTAAATTCCAGGCGATTCTGCCACTGCGCGGTAAAGTGCTGAACGTAGAAAAAGCGCGTTTCGAAAAAATGCTGTCTTCCGAACAGATCACCACCCTGATCGCCACGCTCGGCACCTCTATCGGCCCGGACGAATTCAACGTAGAAAAGCTGCGCTACCACCGCATCATCATCATGACCGATGCCGACGTCGATGGTGCCCACATCCGCACCCTGCTGCTGACCTTGTTCTACCGCCAGATGCCACAACTGGTAGAGCGCGGCCACATCTACATCGCCCAGCCGCCACTGTACAAAGTCAAGGCAGGCCGCGACGAGCGCTATCTGAAAGATGACGCCGAAGAAGCCAGCTACATGATGACCGTTGCGCTGACCAATGCCGCGCTGACCCCAAGCACAGGCGCAGAGCCTATCAGCGGCGAAGCGCTGGCCGAACTGGTGCGCCAGTACAACCTGGCCAACGCCGTCATGATGCGCCTAACCCGCGTGATCGACCGTGCTGCCCTCACCGCCATCATGACCGGCGTGACGCTGCAACTCGACACCGCAGAAAACGCCGAGCAATCAGCGCAAGCCCTGACCGCCACCATCAACGACAGCGCCGTCAAAGCCACGGTCCGCACCGACGATGTCACCGGTACTTTCAGCCTGCGCATAGAACGCATGTTCCACGGTAACGTCAAAGTCAGCAGCATCGACTTCGACTTCTCCGAAAGCAGCGACTACCGCGTACTGGCCAATGCCGCCCTGACCTTTAAAGGCCTGTTAGGCGAAGGCGCCTTCATCCGCCGTGGTGAAGGTGAACGCGTAAAAGAAAGCGCCGTAGCAGACTTCCACCACGCCATGCTTGGCTGCGCGACGAAGCCGAACGCGGTGTCAGCAAGCAACGCTACAAAGGATTGGGCGAGATGAACCCAAGCCAGTTATGGGAAACCACGATGGACCCAACAGTACGCCGCTTATTGAAGGTACAGATCGCGACGCGATTGCCGCCGATCAGATCTTCACCACGCTGATGGGCGACGATGTAGAACGAATCGAATAGATACCGAACGACGGTTCCAAAGAAGCGAACGGAACTCTATCGTCGTTGTGTGGACGCACTGTTGCGGGACTGGGATAGTACGCGAGGTTTCAGACGCGATACGTCTTATGCTCAGTTATCAGATGACAAAAAAGAGAAAATATTTGAGGCAATCGCAGGCAAAAGTTGTAGCAACTCAATTGAATATGAATTTAGTGAAGCATTCGTTTTAAATGAGTTTAGCCATGGCACGATGCAGGAATACTTTGCAGCACGGTATTTTGTAGCAAAACGAGTTGAAATGAATGTATTAAAGAAACACTATGATGAGCAGGAGTGGCATAACATTATTATGTTCATGGTATCGATAATGGACGATCCGTCAGATCTTTTGAATTTCTTAGTTTTAAAATCTTCCATGGTAACATTTCAAAATTATCCTGCATTTGGAAAGCGACTCTTCCATCTGTTACTTTTGTATAGGTGCATGGCAACGGGTGTTTCAATTTCACAAGAATTAAGAACTGAAATTTGTACGCATTTAGTAAAAAGTCAAATTAATATGCTTTCACAACTAAACGGTGATGGAGTGCTTCCATTTGATTCCAAATGGTGTACGCCAGGCACTTTTTCATTACAAAAAAAATAGACTTCCTTCAACCCTACCGAAATTTAATGAATGAAATTGCATTGAATCCTGTAAAAGAATATGCGGAAAAAGTTACTGAGCAATGGAAAAAATGGATCCTTTTGCTACGCCTGCATTGGGTATAGCCACTTGTATTCTCGCTCCAATTTCCGATGCAAAGCCAGAATTTTTCTTCAAAAAGACCGAAGCGCCGTCAACTAAGAGGGTATTCGGTCGGTTCTCGTAGAATCAATCCTTCAACCCTACACGAAATTTAATAGAATGAAATTGCATTGCGGCGCAATCAAAACCCCCAATACGCATATTCCATGCGGTCTGCAGGCCAATATGCCGCCACAAGCCGCATAGGGATTGCGCGGTCGATTTCAGTAAGTTTGTAACTCAGAACCGGCAAGGCTATGCATCGCATTAACAATATGGGTCAGCATCGGCGCAAATAATTGATGCTCAATACCTCTTTATGCTCATTGCTCTTCAAACCGAAATACATTCTCAATCACAAACCGTTTCGCCCCATTAATCACATCCGCACGCAACGGTATGGCGAGGATTTATATTCTGATTTTGCTTTGATTGATGCGATTCAAATACACGGTCTCGGTCACTTCTAGTTGGGTTGATGGATAGCACAGAATGGCTTGTTTCTCTGCCCACGTAGCGGGCGGCTAGTGATTGAAATCATTACTCTAACAATGCAATAAATAACTGATTAAATATTCAGTTGTTTATTGATTTTTGCGGTAATATTTGCGTACTTTTTACATTCCCGATTCGCGCAAGAAAATGGGACTCAACATGAGCGACAAAAAACTGATCCGCAACAGCACTGCAGAATTTCTGATGTTTACCGGCCAGGCTGGTGAGCAGAGCATCGAGGCGCGCTACGAGAACGACACCGTCTGGCTGACGCAAAAACTGATGGCCGAGCTCTTCGCCGTTGATGTCCGTACCATCAGCGAACACCTCAAAAACATCTACGAGTCCGGCGAAATCCAGCGAGAGGCAACTATCCGGAAATTCCGGACAGTTCAGACCGAAGGTGATCGTGAAGTGGGCCGTAGTATCGATTTCTACAACCTCGACGCCATTATCTCAGTAGGTTACCGCGTCAACTCGCTGCGCGCTACCCAGTTCCGGCAATGGGCGACGCAGATCCTGCGTGAGTTCGCAATCAAAGGCTATGTGCTCGACAAGAAGCGCATGGAAAACGGTGCTTTTCTCGGCGAGGATTATTTCGAGCACCTGCTGGCAGAAATCCGCGAGATTCGCCTTAGCGAGCGCAGGTTCTACCAGAAAGTCACGGATATTTATTCGACCGCGCTTGACTACAACAAGGCTGCGCCGACGACCAAAGCTTTTTTTGCCAAGGTCCAGAACAAGCTGCATTTTGCGATTCACGGTCACACCGCTGCTGAACTCATCGTGCAGCGCGCCGACAGTGGCAAGGCGTGCATGGGCCTGAGTTCCTGGGAGCAGGCACCTGACGGCAAGATCCTTAAAACTGATGTGGTCGTCGCCAAGAATTATCTGAATCAAGACGAACTGGAATCGCTAGGCCGTATCGTCAATGCCTATCTCGACCTGGCCGAAGATCGCGCCCGACGAAATATTCCGATGACGATGGAAGATTGGGCAAAACGACTGGATACTTTTCTGGAATTTACTGACCGCGAGATTTTGCGCGATGGTGGCAAGGTCTCGGCCGAACTGGCCAAAACTCACGCCGAAAGCGAGTTCGAAAAATACCGCATCGTGCAAGACCGATTGTTTGAGAGCGACTTCGACAGGGTACTCAAGCAGATCAAGCCGGAGCGTGGACCTGGATGCGATGATGAATAAAGCCGCTGGCATATCTGCGCCGGATTAGAGGGGCGAATTGATGACTACACCTGAACAAACATGGCGGACATTTTTTCGCGGTGTTGTGGGCGATTGCATGTGGCTTGATGCTCCGCCGCTTTGTCAGATATGGGTGTTGTGGTGCTGATTTGATCGCCCGCCCCTTAAGGGCTAGCCGCATGCTGGCGGCGGCCAGCCCGTCTTGCCAGGCATTATTGGCCGCCGCAGTGAGCATGGGTGTTGTGGTGCAGACCGACGCAATGCTGGAAGCCTCTATCGCTGCCGGTCACTTGGTCTTGTTATTACCCGATTGGGAGCTGCCTTCACGTGCCTTGCATGTGGTGCGCCGGGCAGAGATACGGCCTAGTGCCAAAGTGCGCAGTTTTATTGACCTGGTCGTTGCCAAGTTGGCTTAGTTTATTGCAGCTTTGCTTGAGATTTAGTTCGGCATGGAGCGCTAAGAATTCAAATCACAGCACCGCTAGCGCGCAATCGAATCATACGGTGCAGCTTGGATTATTTTTTTACTGAATATTTCTAAATTTCAAAAGCCAACACGCATATTCCACGCGGCCTGCAGGCCCATATCGTGCCACGAGCCGCATGCAAATTGCGCAGTCAAATTCTGATATTTCAAATACTCAAGCAGCTTGCAGCTCAGCATCGCGCTGAAATTACGCCCGGCTGATGCTGCCCTTTTGCTGGTCGCTTGGCCGCAACCCACCGTCTTTACCTGTCTATGCTTCTGAAGGTGAGGTTGATTCTGGCTGCGCTGATGCGTTTGCTCGGTGGTAGCCGGTGCAGCCAATGGCTTTGCGTTGTGCCTTTCATCACCAATAGGCTGCCGTGCGCCAAGACTAAGGAAACGATTTCTTGGCTGACTTTGTGTTTGAAGGCAAATTTTCGTTCTGCGCCAAAACTTAAGGAGCCGATCGCGCCATTTTTTTTCAAATCTTTTTCGGCATCGCTATGCCAGGCCATGCCTTCTTCACCGTCATGGTACAAATTGAGCAGGCAAGAATTAAATTTTTCGCCGGTTCTCTGTTCGACAAGTGCTTTTAATTCTAATAATTCTGCGGTCCACGGCAGGGCGTGCTTGGTGGTATTTGAATAGGTGTATTCAAATTTTTTGTCGCCATACCAGGCTACTTTTCGTTTGGTCAGTATCAGTTTTCCATAGATCAGCGCCTGATCATTTTCCCATGCGATGCTCTGCATTAAACAGGCGAAATAATCATCTGCCTGTTTGGCTGGCAAGAGTTTGCCGTAATAATTGACGACACCATCTTTGGGTAATAAATTGTGTGCGGCGTCTAAGTCGTCAAATAAATCCATTTTTTGTATTCTGTTTTAGGAAGGCGAAAGTGCATACGCATATTTCATGCGCTCTGCGGAGCAATATCATGCCACGAGCCGCATGGAATATGCGCAGACAAGTTCTGATTTTGCAAAAATTCTAGGCTAGCCGCAATGCGGCGGATCGTGACTGTTTTAAGGACACGCTCCGCCTTGCATCTCAAGCCAAGTCTGCTTTGGCTTGCAAGCTTATGCCGGCGCTGCGGCAGGCTTCAATCCCGCCACTCAGGTAACGCACCTCGAAGCCACGCGCACGCAAGGACAGCGCCGCCGAGCGACCAATGTCTAAGCCCTTGACGCAATACACCAAGACTGGCCGTGTGCGGTCTAGCGTGCCACTCCACTGGGCCAACAACGCCGGATCGTACCAACTGGCACCGGCCAGCATGTCGCTGGCCGCGGCGAAGTCTTCCGCGCGCCGTACATCGATCAGGCTTGCCGCTGCATTGTCGAGTGCAGCTATACCTACGCCCAATGCTGCGGCATCACCCGCCACTGCCGCGCCATAGCGGCGGTACACCGCATCCCAACGGATATTTTGCATGAATGCGTCCACATAGGCCGCCGCTTTGGCGCCGAAATCCATGTGATAGGCATGTTCGTACATGTCCAGGGCGAGCAGCGCGCTGGCACCGGCCAGCATATGGGTGTGGTCGGCGGCCCAATGATTGACTAGCCGACCCTCGCGTGCCGACCAGGCCAGGATCGCCCACCCCGAGCCACCGCCCATCGCCTTGGCCAAGGCGCTGAACTCGGCTTGCCAGCGTGCCACCGAACCAAAATCACGTGTCAAGGCGATCGCGAGCCCATTCGATGGCAGCACACCATTGCCACCTAGCGCATCGAAATACAGCTCATGCAGCACCGCAGAATTGCTAGCGACCAGCTCTTCGCGCTTCAAGCCGTTGATCTGAAAACCCGGCGCGCTGGCCCAGTCCAGCTGCGCCAGTTGTGCGCGTATCGCCTTGAGCCGCTTGACCGCACCGGCATAATTGTTTTCATGATGACTCTGTATCAGTGCGGGCGACAAGCCTGTGAGGCTATTCAGCTCGATGCTCAGGGCTTGAAGTTGCAGGTCCATGGATTTTTCCTTCAATGTGTGAGCTTAGGGATGGGACAGCAGGGGATACAACATCAGTCCCAGCAACGCGGCCACCAACACGATCGCCGGTTCAGGGATTTTTTTGAAGCGCCACAGCACTACCAGCGTGGCAAGCGCGAGTAGCGCCGTCACCAGGTCAGTGATAGAGCGTTGCGCGATCACCAGCACGGCGCCGGTGAGCGCACCGATGGCCGCGGCAGTCACCCCGTCCACGAAGGCAACGATGCCGGGCTGTTTGCCATGTTTTTTGAAATACGGTGCCGGTAATATGGTGAGCAGGTAACACGGTATAAAGGTCGCGAGCGCGGCCACCAAGGCACCCCAGAAACCGGCTACCAGGTAGCCAATGAAAGCGGTCGTGATGACCACCGGGCCCGGCGTGATCATCGCCACCGCGACCGCATCCACAAACTGGCGGTCGTTAAGCCAATGGTGCTCGGTCACCACGCCGCTGTATAGAAACGGCACGATCGCCAGGCCGCTACCAAACACGAAGCTACCAGCGTAGGCAAAGAAGGCGCCAAGCTGCGCCAGCAAATCCCACTGGCTGCTAGCGGCAGCCAGCACAGCGGCCAGCGGCAGCACGGCAGCGACACCATGCAGGCGCCCGCCTAACCAGCGTTTTGGCGGCACCCTCAGCAACCAGACCAGCAGGCCCGCGCCCAGGAACAGCCAGACACTTTCGGACTGAGTTAACAAGGTAAGGATGGCGCTGACCAGGTAGATCGCCCATAGCAGCTTATCGCGCCCTATGTTCTTGCTGGTGAGCTTGTAGGCACTCATGGCAATGATGCCTATCACGGCGGCACCCACGCCGTAAAACACCGCCTGCATCCAGGCTATCCCGCCAAATTCTACGTAGGCGGCGCCAATGCCCAGTACCATCAAAAACGAGGGCAGCACGAAGGCGATGCCGGCCAGCGTGGCGCCCAGCACGCGGTAATGCACATAGCCCAGGTAGATGGCAAGCTGGGCCGCCAGCGGACCGGGCATTAGCTGCGCTAACGCCATGCCCTCCTTGTAATCACTCTCGGAAATCCACAGACGGCGCTCCACCAGATCACGGTACATATAGCCAACCAGGGCAACCGGGCCGCCAAAGCCGCAACTGCCCAGCGCCAGCATGTAGCACACCAGTTGCCACAGCGAGTAGCGCGCCGGGCTGGCAAGTTGTTGTGTGGTGGTGGTGTTGGTATTGGTGTCGCTCATGCTTATCTTTTCTTTTTCAAGTCTTGGCGCGCGCAGGCGCGCGGCCGAAATGTGCATACAGAGAATCGAGTACACCACCCACCTCTGCCAGCAGCGCGTCATCGTCAGGCAGGCGCTCGCGGGCACCGGCCAGCATGGCTTCAAAGCCAGCGCCTTCGGCAACCTGTCCGTCCCCGATGTCCAGCGATCGCACCATGGCACCCATGCGCAACAGCGCCGGGTCATCCTCTAGTCCAAAGCTGGCCATCAGGGTTTCAAAGCTGACCCGCTCGCCCACATGGCTAAAGGCGGCGCCATCGAAGTCGAAACCGAGCGCCTGGGGCGGGCAGTCGGCTGGCTTGGACAACCATAGAAAGCGTGCCGCAGTGTCAATAAAACGCTGGATCAACCACGCGCTGGCGACCCGATCCACCCACAGACTTCGGCGGGTCGCCCACAAACGAGCTTGATAATCGGCGATGTCTAGACGGGCGATCTGAGCCTCGCTACCCTGCGGCTCATCCGGCGACAGTACCCGCTCCACACGTTGTTTGAAATCACTCCACGCGACTTCGGCCTCCAGACTAGATTCGCCGGGAAAAAAATCTATGGCCAGCAATGCCTGGTACTCGCGTAATAGCTTTTTCTGCAGCCGAGTCAGCTCGCTCACCGTGAGTGAGGGCAGGGTCGCTGCCAGCGTCTTCCACGACGCGATCAGGCTCGCAAAGTCGGCGCTGCGCTCGAATAACAGGGCGTAAGCAGGCGCATCCGCCGAGCTTGCCGGGGCCACCTGCATGAGCCAGGCGCTACCGCCTTCGCGTGCACATTCGTCGGCGAGTTCTTGCAGGGCAGCGCTGTGCATGTCTGTGGCAGGCAGCAGATAAGCACCATCACGCAGCGCAGCGCAGCCCAGGGTTTTGAAGGCGCGCCAGATACGCATGCGCGCCGTTGCACTCTGAGTGGGCAGGGACACCACCAGCAGTAACCATGCGGAGGTGTCGCTAAGTTTTTTTGAATTATCCATGTAACGAATACTACATTACTGTATTTATCTCTACAAGAATATTTTTAGACATGAATGAACAACTTGAAAATCGAGCCAGGCTGCCAAATGCTCACATCTAAAGCCCGACACGTATATCCGATGCGGCCTGCAGGCCAATAGGGTGCCAAGAGCCGCATGGATATTGCGCAAGCGATTTTCAATCCGGCAAAAACACTTGCTTCAAAAGTAAGTGGCAGTAACGCTTAGCCACTTGTGTTGTGGCATTTGGCGTCCGAAAATGGCGCGACGCTTAGGCCTCGCCGCCTGATACTGTTGGCTTACATTCAGCTGGAGTAAGCCATGACATTTCAAATCCGCGGTCTCGCGCCTGCGCAATTTACACACTTGTTTTCGCTCAGCGATGCAGAGCTGAGCGTGCAAGGGATAGACCGGCACATTGCCGATGAAGAGCTCAGCTTCCCTTGCAGGGTTAGCCTGCAAGATGCGGCGATAGGAGAAGAACTTTTATTGCTCAATTTTGCGCATTTAGAAACCAGCTCCGCCTATCAGGCTAAGGGCCCAATCTTTGTGCGCCGTGATGCGTTGCTAGCACCACTGTTTGTCGATAGGCTACCGCCCATGTTAGATCAGGCACACCGGCTATTTTCTGTGCGCGCCTTCGATAGTAGCGATCGTATGGTCGATGCCGAGGTGGCCAGCGGCAGCGAATTGCCAGCACTGCTAAGGCATTTTTTGAGCAAGCCAGAAGTCAATTATCTGCACGTGCATTTTGCCCGACGTGGTTGTTTTGCAGCGCGCGTCGAGCGTAGGAATTAAGCTATTGAACTAAAGAGCGCAGCATCGTTCTTTTTAAGGAGAACTTCTAAAAACCCCATACTCGGGCGCATCGCGGCGTTGCATATCCTCGCAATACCGACGTATTGCTCCGGTTTGCGCCTTGCGCTGCATCCCGATTAACGGGTTTTTAGAAGTTCCCTAAGAGCTAACCCGCAATCCCCATGCGGCTTCCAGGCCGAAATGCTGCCAGGAGGCGCATGGATATTGCGCAAACGATTTCAGCCAGTTAGCTTCGGTTGTACGCAGTCAATAAACCTATTTGCGCTTGCATGTCATCAATCGCCACGCGCAAACGCCGTTAAGGTATCGCCAGCTAATCGATAGCGTATCCACTCGTCTTGTGGACTAGCACCCAAGGATAAATAGAATTGGATCGCTGGCTCGTTCCAATCCAGCACGCTCCATTCCAGACGGCCGCAACCTGTTTCGCGAGCAATGCCTGCTAAATGGCGCAGCATTGTTTTGCCGGCACCGCTACCGCGATGTTCGGGGGAGATGTATAAATCCTCCAGATACATACCCTTACGGCCTAACCAGGTCGAGTAGCTGTAGAAATAGATGGCAAAGCCGACCGCTAGTCCGTCTATCAGGCAGATCAGCCCATGTGCCGGGCTATCGGCTGCAAACAAGCTGCGCTCAATATCTGCGACACTGGCGATGACTTCATGCTGCGCTTTTTCATAGATCGCCAGTTCGGTGATGTAGTGGTGGATCAGCGCAGCATCGCTGACGGTGGCTTGGCGTATTTCAATCTTCATATGGCTTCCCTGGTTGACTATTTAATTTGCATTTGCGTGATAGTAAGCATTCTCGTACTATGCAGCAAGTGCAATGAATTCAATTGATTATGAACAGTATGCATTTAGACTTGCGCAAGCTAGACCTCAACCTATTGCTGGTCTTTAATGCCATATATCAGCAAAAGTCTGTCACCGCTGCCGCCAATGAGTTGGCCATGAGCCCATCGGCACTCAGCCATGCCCTGACACGTTTGCGACTATCACTTGGCGATGAGTTATTTGTCCGGCTAGGCAATCAAATGCAGGCTACGTTAAGAGCCGAGCAAATCGCCGAGCCTGTCAGCCAGGCATTACAGCAATTGTCCGCCAGCCTGAGCTTAAACGAGCGATTTGATCCCATCAGTAGCGAGCGTTGCTTTGTCTTTTCGGCGTCTGATTACACGGCGTTTGCGATTTTGCCGCGGGTTATGGCCGCCTTACAAAAGAGCGCACCTAAGCTCAAGATCAAGGTCGTCAATTCCAGCCAAAAACTGGCGATAGCTGATCTGGCTGCCGGCCATATCGATTTTGCTCTAGGCTATGACGAAGAGCGCTTACCGCTACCGGCCGGTATCGAAGATTTTGATTGGCTGCAGGACGAGTATGTCGTGATTGCCAGTCAACAGCATTCCTTGATCCGTGGAAAACTGACGCTAGCTCAGTATTTAAAAGCACGTCACGCCATCGTCACGCCCTGGAATGAAAACCGTGGCGTGATCGATTTTGTGTTGGATGGCCTGTGCTTGCAACGTGAGGTCGTGATGCAGCTGCCAACTGTCATGGTGGCACCTTTTATTGTTGCCGAAAGTGAGCTGCTCATGACCATACCGCGCCATGCCGCTGAAACTTTGGCGCGTGCTGCGCCTATCACTATTTATCCGGCGCCATTCAAGATCCCACCGTACACCTTGAAAATCTACAGTCATTGCAAATATGCGCGGACTGAAGCGCACCTGTGGTTACGTAAAGAGTTGATGCGATTGGTGCCAAGCGGGTAAGACGCAATGAATAAACCCATTGCCTCTTACCGGCTTGGCGATTGCAGATTGCTAGTGAAGCTCTTGCAAAATATCAAGACCCGAGCACACGGACTTCTGCGGCTGACACCACTCGTCCTCCATTCACCTCTGACAATGCGAGCAATTTGACGTAGCGTGCGTTGACGGTACTAAAATTCACGCTAGACATGGAGATTGTTTTCGCCCAGCTTCCCTGACCCATCAATGACCAGTTAATCGCATCCAGACTAACCAGCACTTGATAGTTTGCGATATTGCCTTCGTAAATATTGCTACGCGCTTCCTGTTTTGGCAAATAACTGAGGCCATTGACTTGTCGCACGCCACCCAGATCCACAGTGAGGTAATGCGGGAAGGCCGAGTCGGCACTAGTCCAGGCGTTCATAGGATTATCGTTCAACACGTTCGCCGCACCGTCTGAGACAGTTTGGCTGTCATAAGCGATCACTTTGGCGACGGTTCTTGGCAATACGCCTGATACCATCGTTTTACTGACGCTGCCTTAATTTGTTGGCCAGGGACCATATGTGACCGCTAAATCCTCTCAGGAAGGAAGAGTCGGTGGGAATAAAAGCGACTAAATCGTACCATCCATCTTTGGCGTTGTCAGAGACCGTGGAACCTGCTGCGATTTGTTAACTCCAGGGACCATCGCTACGGTAACCGCCGGCGCACACCCGCACCTCAATGGGGTTGCCGGAAGTGAAGGTATTTTTCATGGCGATTGGCCATTAAAGCAGCAGTGATCGGATTCTCATATTTGCCAGAGCACGGCGGGTATTTGGCCCGTATGGCGGTCATGTCAAATTTTCCGCTTTTGTCAAACAGTGTAAATTATGATTTTTGCAATCTCATCCAGGAAAGGCACATCATGCTTATCAAAGCTATCCGCGATCAGTCGCTACCTATGCGGCATATTCTCCATGTACGCAATCATCTGATTTCTACCGATGTGTCAGTCGAGGAAGGCGGAAGCGACGCCGGCCCATCCCCGCACGATTTATACGACGCCGCGCTGGCCGCATGTAAGGCGCTGACCGTAGTGTGGTATGCCAAACGAAAAGGCATTCCGCTGGAACAGGTAGAAACCAGCATCGAACGCGACGCCAGCGATGAGCGCAAGGGTATCTATCGTCTGGCGGTGACACTACACTTGGATGGCGTACTAAGCGATGCGCAGCGTCAGGAATTATTGGCCGCAGCCGAAAAATGTCCTATCCACAAACTGATGGCAACAGTGACCACTGAAATCACCACGGTATTGGCTTAAGCGATGACTATTTTTACTCTCTTGAAGGGGCACCAGAAAGATCTGGGCGGCGGCATGCTGATACGCCGTTATCTGCCGGCCGCAACCAGACAAGCAGTCGGGCCTTTTATTTTTTTTGATCATTTTGGCCCGCTTGATGTGGCGCCAAACGCCGATCATGACGTCAGGCCGCATCCGCATATTGGTCTGGCGACCGTCACCTATTTATTCGAAGGGGCAATGGATCACCGCGATAGCCTTGGCAGTTTCCAGCGCATTGAACCCGGCGCGATCAACTGGATGACCGCCGGACGGGGTATTGTCCACTCAGAACGCACACCGACACCGAAAGACCTGCTCCACGTAGCGCATCGCGCCCACGGTCTGCAATTATGGCTGGCCTTACCGCAACAGCATGAGGAGGATGAACCGACTTTCACGCATACGCCACAGTCAGCGCTTCCCGTTGTCAATCTCGGTGGCGCCGTGGTTAAAGTGCTGATAGGCACGGCTTACGGCCAAACTTCACCGGTCGCCACCTACATGCAAACCCTGTATCTGGACGTGGTACTACAGGCGGGACAAGAACTACGCTTGACCGACTTGCCCGCCGAAGCGGCAATCTATCCGATTAGCGGTGACCTTGAGATCGAAGAATTTGCGCTGGAATTAAACAGCATGGCGCTACTTGATGCGGCTAGCACACCACTCACACCACAACTACGTGCGCGCACTGATGCCGCATGATTTGTTGTTTGAGCCGAAGGGGGTTTCGAACTTTCCCATTTTAAAACGTGCATAATTGGGCAACCCGAAAGGGCAGCGACTTTGCGTCGCCTTTTTTGCTCGTTTCTTGTGGCGAACAAAAGAAAGGAAGTTAGCACTGGCTAACCCGGGTCGGCAATGCCAACAACGACCAGAAGACCAACAAGACCAAGCGCGAAAAGCAAAAAACAGCATGCCATTTCCATGCGGCTGCGAGGCATGTTGCTTGAAGAACCGCCATGGGAATAATGCGTCAGGAGCATGAAATTTCATACGAGATAAAGCCAATTGCGCCCTATTGCGCCTTACCGCGCGATTACGCCTTACGGAGTTGAGTAAGAATATTGAATACGTCAACACAAGACCTGACCCTATCAAGTGCCTATCAAGTGCGCAAGACCTGACCCTATCAAGTGCGCTATCAAGTGTTCTTTAATTCAAACTATGCATAAAGCAAGTGCTTGGCGTAGGGCTTTGGCTAGTACTAGATCGCTGGCATCGTGGGAAGCGACTATTGGAGCGAGATCTTTGAGCCATGCGCCTTTTCCTGCGGATGAATTGTCAGTCGATTTAAGTTGAATATGGTCCGAATATTCATAACAACCAACTATTTTGGTTTCTTTAAAAAATTTTTTATCCGACACCTCGCCGCGATCTTCGTAATATTCCGCCATCATAGCTTGATGCGCTTCTTTCTCTTTATACATATGCGGAGAATAAAATCCTGGATTGCGGTTATTTAAGCAAGCTCGCAATGCTGCTCCAAGCACTTCTTCGCTATCATTAATGTTAAGTTTGGTGAATTTTCCATGCCCACCCAATAATCCATTCGATGCTCTTGATTGACTCGTCATCAACAACTGTCCATTAGAGCGCAAAAAAATTTTACAACCTTGCTCACATCGTTCCATTACTTCCTCACGTTGCCTTGATAATTACAATTTTTATTCCGTTCGCTGTCGCATATGCTATCGCACGATTCACCGCTGCAATCTGCGCTGCAGTACCACCAACTCGGTAAGGCGTAATCCGTAGGGCGCTAATAGCGAAGCGTATTACGCCGAATGGAATCGTTCAGAATTGCAAAGACCGAGCGACCCAACCTTATTAACCCGCCTGCATACCATTGTGCACCCGGGAGTCATAGGGGTCAGCTTCGATTATTTTTTACTGAATATTTCTAAATTTCAAAATCCAACACGCATATCCGACGCTGCCTGCAGGCCCATATCGTGCCACGAGCCGCATGAATATTGCGCGGTCAAATTCTGATATTTCAAATACTCAAGCATGTTGCGGCTCAGCATCGCTGTGCAATTAAGCTAGGCTGACGCTACCCTGTTGCTGGCCGACTTGCCACCATTCACAGTATTTATCTGTCTATGCTTCTGAAGGTGAGGTTGATTCTGGCTTGGCTGATGCGTTTTGTCGGCGGTAGCCGGTGCAGCCAATGGCTTTGCGTTGTGCCCTTCATCACCAATAGGCTGCCGTGCGCTAAGACTAAGGAAACGATTTCTTGGCTGACTTTGTGTTTGAATGCAAATTTTCGTTCTGCGCCAAAACTTAAGGAGCCAATCGCGCCATTTTTTTTCAGATCTTTTTCGGCATCGCTATGCCAGGCCATGCCTTCCTCACCGTCATGGTACAAATTGAGTAGGCAAGAGTTGAATTTTTCACCGGTTCTTTCTTCGACAAGTGCTTTTAATTCTAATAATTCTGCGGTCCACGGCAAGGCGTGCTTGGTGGTATTTGAATAGGTGTATTCAAATTTTTTGTCGCCATACCAGGCTACTTTTCGTTTGGTCAGTATCAATTTTCCATAGATCAAGGCCTGATCATTTTCCCATGCAATGCTCTTCATCAAACAGGCGAAATAATCATCTGCCTGTTTGGCTGGCAAGAGTTTGCCGTAATAATTGACGACACCATCTTTGGGTAATAAATTGTGTGCGGCGTCTAAGTCGTCAAATAAATCCATTTTTTGTATTCTGTTTTAAGAAGGCAAAAGTGCCCAGCCTGGCCTTGATTTCGAAACCGCATACGCATATTTCATGCGCTCTACAGAGCAAAAATGCTGCTAGTTTGACGCAACAACTGCTGAGACCAATAAACGATCAATACGGTTCTTGTCGAGATCGACGACTTCGATACGTAAGCCTGCCCATTCGAAATATTCCGATGACTTGGGGATGTAGCCAAAGTGGGTTAACACAAAGCCAGCCAAGGTATGGTAAGAGCCTGAGGTTTCTTCGGGAAAGCTAAGGTCTGTGCCCAAAATTTCACGAAAACGGTTAAACGAAACGCCACCGTCTATCAACCAGGAGCCATCTTCACGTTGTACAGAATCGGCTTCTTGATTATTGTCGGTCGCGGCGACATCACCGACTAAAGCGCCGAGCACGTCACTTAAGGTAACGATACCTTCAATTTCGCCATACTCATTGATCACCAGCGCCAATTCAGCGCGATTTTTTTTGAATGCTTCGAGTAACTGCATGGCGCTGAGCGATTCGGGTATGAAGAGCGCAGGCGTGACCGCTGCCGCAATATCGACATTGACGATGGACTGTTTTTCTATGGCTTGATCAAATAGGTGACCAGCATGAATGATGCCGATGACGTTAGACAGGTTTCCTTTGCAAACCGGAAAACGACTGTAAGGGCTGGCGGCAATTTTCTTTAGGTTGTATTGAAGAGATTCTTCGATATCAATGAAGTCAATATCCATGCGCGGTGTCATTAATGCCGCCACGCGTTGATCGTCAAGGCGTAGTGCGCGCGAAACAATCTCATGTTCAGTTTTTTCAAATAAGCCGGCGTCGGTTCCCTCTTTCAGCATGCCGGTAATTTCTTCTTCGGTGACCGCATTATTTTTAACTTGATGTAGTCCCATTAAACGTAACAAGGCTTCGGTCGTGATGGTCAGAATTTTGACAAATGGCCCCATCATCTGTGACAAGCGCTGCATAGGCGCCGCGATCAGTGAAGCGACCGTCTCTGGATATTGCATGGCAATTCGCTTTGGTAACAGCTCGCCCAGTATCAAAGACGAAAAAGTAATGCCCACAACCACAATGACTAATGCGACTTCTCTGGCAAATTGCCCAATGAGAGGCAGTTGCTCGATTTTTGGCATGAGTTGCGCGACTAAGGAAGCCTCACCAAACGCACCATTGAAAATGCCGATGAGCGTGATGCCAACTTGTATGGTGGATAAAAAACGACTTGGGCTGTCGGAGAGCACTAAAGCAGCTTTCGCGCCACGGCTACCATTGTCGGCCAGTTTCTGTAAGCGAATTCGCTTGGAAGAAACCACCGCAATTTCTGACATGGCAAACAAGCCATTGATCAGAATCAAACCAAGGATAATTAATATGTCCATTGCCGGAGGGTACTTCGCATGGTCCTACCCCCATTTATTGAAGAGGGCTTATTGTAACCAGAATTTTTTCCTTGGTGTAGCGGATCGCCTTATTTGATAGGCAGCAATCAAATAGCGGCTGTTTCAGGTATTTTTCCCCAGCTGGATTCGCTGTCTTAGCTTTGTTAGCTGCATTGAAAATAGATCAAATTCGCATGCGGCCTTTTATTTACGCGCTGGGCGGCACTGACGATCCAAGATCTGCGCATGGCAAGCGAGGGCCGAACTACTAGTCCGCTGCATGTTATGTAGCCGCAGCTGATACCGAGTGTGGTTCAAAAAATTTCTTCAAAGCGCCGCAATATTCAATCGCGTGGTTTTCAACTCATCTCTTAGCCAATCCAAAAAAGCCTGGCGCCGGTGATCAGCAGCGAAAGGAAGGGGCGACAGCAAATAATATTCCGAGCCATCTTCCACGAAACCAAATGGGGCGATCAAGCGGCGGTTTTTTAGCTCCTCTTCAACCATGTAGATCGATGCCATTGCCACGCCCAAGCCGGCGCTGGCAGCCTGCAGAGTCAGGTAAAAATGTTCGTACTGGGTGCTGCTGGGCGACAGCAGCGGCGTGCCGGATGCCGCTTCCCAGCGCCGCCAGGCGTCCGGGCGCGATGCGGTCTGCAACAGACTTTGCTGATCCAGATGCAAGTTTCCGGCTTTCAGCAAGGCGGGTACGCACACCGGCGCCACCAGTTCTCGCGCCACAGGCTCGGCGTGGCAGTCTAAGCCCCACTTGAAATCGTTGCGTCGCAAAGCCAGATCGACATGACTACTTTGGAAATCAATCGCACCACCAGCGGCGAACAGGTGTAGATCTATGCCAGGACAGCAGCTCTTAAAACTATTGATGCGCGGGATTAGCCAGCGCATTGCCAGCGTCGGTTCGCACGACACCACCAGCGCTTGCTGGTAGTCGGGTCGCCTGATCTGACGTATTCCTAGCGCCAGCTGCTGCATCACTTCGCTGCAGGTCAATTTGAAGGCAGCGCCTTCTCGGGTCAGAAAAACTGCCCTATTCCTGCGCTCAAACAAGGCCACACCGAGCGCTTCTTCTAGCTGCATGATCTGGCGGCTGACCGCGCCATGGGTGACGTGCAGCTCTTCCGCTGCGCGCACGAAACTCACGTGTCGGGCGGCCACTTCAAACACCCGAATCGCGTTCAGGGAAGGCATATGGAAATTCATCTGTGACTTTTTCTCAAGGATTTTGTCTAGTATAAATCGATTTTCAAGTTTCTTTGCTTCCCTGAGAATAGGACTTATACCAGCCAGTAGGATCGCCTAAGCAGGCGGCTGTGTCATTTTTAATCCCACACCAGGAACATGCTTTATGAACGAATTAATTACCGTTGCCATCATCACTATCCTGGCGGTGATCAGCCCCGGCGCCGATTTTGCGATGGTGACCAGAAACAGCTACCTGTATGGCCGCCGAGCCGGACTGCTGGCGGCCACCGGTATTGCACTAGGGGTACAGGTGCACGTGATGTACACCATGCTGGGGGTGGGTTTGCTGATCGCCCAGTCGCCCAGCTTATTTGGCCTCATCAAGATCATCGGAGCGCTGTATTTGGTCTACATCGGCTACCAGACTTTTCATGCGCGTACGGTCAGCACAGCGGCGAGCGCGACCGAGGCCGCGCCCAGTAGCGCTGCATCTTTGCTCAACGGCTTCATGACCAATGCGTTCAATCCTAAAACGACCTTGTTCGTGCTCAGCACCTACACCCAAGTGTTGCATCTCGATAGCTCGATCACGCGGCAGTTGGCTTACGGCTTGTTCATCTCGTTCGCCCATTGGGCGTGGTTTAGTCTGGTGGCACTGTTCTTTTCATCGAACAGCTTGCGCGAGCGTATGCTCAGATGGCAGAGCATCTTGAATAAAATGATAGGTGTGGTGTTAGTTGCTCTAGGCATGATGTTGGCCTACCTACCGATGACACACTAAAGCTGAAGAAAATGCTGAGGGTTGTTTTAAAATTTCAGGCTTTTCAAAACCCAACACGCCATCTCCGTGCGCCAATCAAAAGCTTCAGCATCTGGATATTGCGCAGACGGTTTTTGATGGTCGACATCTCAGCTTGCTGAAGCAAGCGATAGAACCGGCCGCTATCAAGGCTTGAGCGGAGGCTTAGTTTTTCGAGTCTGCGTGCGGCAGTGCGCTTGTGTGGCGCGCATAAAACGCCTTATCATGATCAGCTCTTATGCCAAGGAAAATAGTATGAAAATTCCCAATAGTGCGCGTTTGCAGTTTGAATTGATGGACGATAATGATGCGCCATTATTGTTTGAATTGGACCAAGATCCTGTGGTCATGCGCTTTATCAATGGTGGCAGAGCCGCGACTATGGATGAAATTAAAAACGCAACCTTGCCACGTATGCGCGCGTATACCAATCCAGCGCAAGGCTGGGGTCTATGGAAGGTGACCACGCTGGCAAGCCAATTGGATAACCCGTCCTGCTTTATCGGTTGGATCTTAGTGCGCCCCATGGGCTTTTTTAGCGATACCCCTGCTTTGCATGATATAGAAATAGGCTGGCGCTTCAAGCAAATGACTTGGGGCAAAGGCTATGCCACAGAAGCGGCCAAAGCCGTTCTGCAGATGTTGGCGCAGCAAGCCGAGGTCAGCCATGTCTCGGCCATCGTCGACCCAGCGAATCTGTCATCGATTGGCGTCATGGAAAAACTCGGTATGCAATTTTTTAAACGCGATAGCTACCCTAGCCCAGACGGTCCAGAAGAAATGCTGTGCTATCAAATAGCGGTTTGACGAGCACGCGGCCTAAGCATCTCACCCAAAAGGAATTTGTATGACATTTCTATCTCGTGTACTTGGCGCGCTCGCATTGCTGCTGGCGACACTGTTACCCTCCCTGGCGAATGCTGAGAGTAAATTTATTTATGTCACCCGGCACGCCGAGAAGGCCGATGCCAGCACCGATCCGGCGCTCTCGCCTGCAGGTCTGATCAGGGCCCAGAATATTGCCGCGACACTGAAAGATGCTGGCATCGCCTACATCTTTACCACCACCTTTGAGCGCACCCGACAAACTGCCGCTCCGCTAGCCACGCTGCGCAATCTCACTACGCAAACTTACCATGCCAACACGCCCAGCGCGATGGCCGCCTTGGCCCAGCAATTGCGTGCGCTACCGGGCAACACGCTATTAGTCGGCCATTCGAATACCGTACCCGAATTGGTGCGTCTGCTCGGAGGCCAAGCTGTGCCAGCGATGGCCGAAACAGAATTCGACCGAGTGTATCAGATTGCGATCGGCACTAACGGCGATCTAAGCACCAGCTTGCTGCATTCGCTACCCATCAGTACACAGAGCAGCGCTGCGCACTAAATATTCAGTATTTTGAAACAGCTTGCGCATATCGGATGCGGCCTGCAGGCCAATATCCTGCCAGCAGCCGCATACAGCTTGCGCATACGAATTTGTGCAAGCTAAAAATCGTCAAAATTATGGCGTTTTGGATCGAGCGCTTAGCCAATAATCCAGGCTCAATATGCCAGGCTTAGCGACCATCAAGAGCGCCAGGATGATTCCCCATTCCAGATGGTCTTGCAGTGCGACAGGCATATCGCCCAGCACATGGTAGTAGGCAATCACGGCGACAATATTGAGTAAGAATAAGCCGGCAGCAGAGAGCCGGCTCATCAGGCCGAGCAACAATAAAATCGGCAGTAACAACTCGCAGCCGGTGGCCAGATAAGCCGCTAGCTCAGGTGCTAACAGCGGCACATGATATTCCTCTTCAAATAAGCCCAGCGTGCTAGCCCAGTCGCGCCATTTGCTTAAGCCCGACCAGAAAAATATTTTGGCAATATAGCCACGCGCCGCTAGTTGCACTAGTGGCGCAAGGCGGGCTTGCAGCACTGTCGCACATTTTTCAGCGTTTAAAATTGTCTCCATTATCAACATCGTGCTGCCCTCCCAGGCGTTGTGTTGTCAAGCCTATGTCAAACCTGCGCCAGCGGCTCTCGGTCATCCGATTAAAATTTATGCTGAGTCGGTGGGTGGCGCGCTCAAATGCGCTAAACCACCGGCTAGTTCGAGTGCATTCAGGTCATCGAATCCGCCTATATGCGTCTCGCCGATAAACAGTTGCGGCACGCTGCGCCTACCCGAGCGCTGCATCATTTTGCTCAATTCGCCAGGGTCACGGTCGACTAAAATTTTGTCGTAGGCGATGCCTTTTTGTTGCATCAACTGTTCTGCGCCTGCGCAGTAAGGACAGCTTAAAGTGCTGTACATGGTGATTTTGTTCATGATGCTATCTTCTTTAAAAATAGGACTTACGCAAAACCGCCCCAGCGTCGTTGTATCCGCCTTGCCGTACTGAAGTACTGTCTTCGGCGGCACGCCTAGCTGGGACAGTTTTGCGTAAGTCCTAAAATCAGTCTAGCGTGTTGCATACCAGACTGATCTTGCTTCGATAAAAGCTCTGCACTTACAGGCTATTTGGAGTTTTGTCTTTGATCGTTGGCCAGTTTCCCTGAGCGGTTTTCAGATTGCCTGGTACGTTTTCCAACCATTTTTTCTGTATGTCTTTATTCACATTCAGATACAGTTTGTTATCCACCACACGCCATGCTTGCGGGTCACCATCTAACTTTTTTTCCAAGGCGACACCCATGGCACAAAAGCCACCGAACTGCGGTGCGAAATGCTCAGGATTGGCGATAAATTTGGCACGATTTTCTGCATTCGCAAAATGGTAAGTTGCCGCACCGTGCTTAGCACTGAAGTGGGCATTGCCTAAAGTCGGTGCACCCACGCTGAAATAGGCAACTGCATCGTAACCCTTGAGCGCTATCTGTTTGGCGTCCAGGTTGATGGCGCTGGTCGACGCCTCATCATAAGCGAATGCGGTGAGTGGCACACTGGCGACAGCAGCGATCGATGCGGCAAAAACAGATAAAACCAAACGGCGAGTTAGAGAGATCTTCAACATGATGCTTCCTTTAAATTGAGTAAGAGGTTTGCGACTCCGATCCGCAATGCGTTTCGAATGAAGACACTTTAATCAATTTCAAATTAAAGGAGAATATTCTAAAATTACAATACGTTATTCCATTAATTGGAATAACGTATGCCCATCCAATAAGCTGAAAAAGACAGTCTTGATGAAAAGTGAGTCGATGCCAGCAATGATTAGTGTGACAATTTATGCATTCTGGAATACAGTCTTTAGCTGTTTGACTGACTCATCCATACACTAAAATTTAGGAGCATTCGATTGAAATTGAAAAAGCTTATTTGGACTAGCCTTGGCGTATTCGGGCTGGCAGGGCTGGCCGGTCTGGCTGCCTGGTTTAGCCTCGATATAGAAACCCAAGGGCTGCTGGCGAGCATGCCAACCAACCGCGATGTGCTGTTTTGGAGCCAGCCGCAGCGCGATGCCGCGTTTCGCGCCTTGGATCGCTTACCGATACTGGCCAAATCGCGGGTCGTCGCGGCTGCCAGCACGCCTTCTGCCCTGCCACTAGGCGCGCCCTTAAAGTTAGAGCTCGATATCGATGCGTATATGGCCATGCAGCGCAGCGCTGCGCTGATCGTGCTACAGGATGGCAAGTTACGCATGGAGCGCTATGGCTTGGGTTTTGACGCGGCCGGGCGCTGGACCAGTTTCTCGGTCGCCAAATCGTTTACTTCTACCCTACTCGGTGCCGCAATCAAGGATGGCTACATCAAGAGCATGGATGAGATGGTCAGCGCCTATGTGCCAGAGCTGAAAGGCTCGGCCTATGAGCAGGTCAGTATTCGCCAATTGCTGACCATGACATCGGGCGTCAAGTGGAATGAAGACTACGCCGACCCGAATTCCGATGTGGCGAAATTCAATAACCACAAGCCTGCCGACGGTAGCGATGCGCTGCTCAGTTATATGCGCCAATTGCCACGCGAAGTGGCGCCCGGCACGCGCTGGCACTACAGCACCGGCGAGACCAATCTAGTCGGTATTTTAATTAATCGCGCCACCAAAAAAAGTCTCGCCAGCTATCTATCTGAAAAAGTGTGGGTACCGGCCGGCATGCAGCAACCCGCCACCTGGATACTGAGTAAAACCGGGCAGGAAATAAGTGGCTGTTGCATCCAGGCTGCGGCGCGCGACTATGCGCGTTTCGGGCAATTTATTCTGAACGGTGCCATGAGTAATGGACACAGCATACTGCCAGAAGGCTGGCTGCAAGAAGCCACCAGCACGCGTATCGGCATCGGTAAGCCTGAGCGCGGTTATGGCTATCAATGGTGGACCAATAGCGATGGCAGTTTTGCTGCGCGCGGGATTTTTGGCCAAGGTATTTTCATCGACCCCCAACGCAAGCTGGTGATCGTCTCTAACGCCAACTGGGCCGGCGGCGCGCGCGATGCCACAGCGACGGCATCGCGTGATGACTTTTATCGTGCAGTACAAAAAGCGCTGGATGCGGAGGCAGGCTTAAGCGCGCAATGAGGCGTGACACAGAGCGCTGCACAGAGCGCTGCACTGCGGGCCTCTGTGTCGCACAGTCACAATGTCGTTTCCAGTCTTAAGGCGATCTTATGCATCCGCGCTTAGCCCCAGCTTTACAGGTAAGCCAGTGGTTTAATACCGAACATGCTTTGAGTCTGGAATCTTTGCGCGGCAAAGTCATCGTGCTGAGTGCCTTCCAAATGCTGTGTCCGGCTTGCGTCCATCACAGCGTGCCGCAGTTGCAGCGTATCTTTGATCTGTTTGATCCCCAAGATGTGGCGGTACTCGGTTTGCACACCGTGTTTGAAAATCATGCGCAGATGCAGCCTACGGCACTGGCTGGCTTTATCGCGCAACATCAACTCAGCATGCCAATCGCGGTCGATACACCAGACGGCCAGGCTGGTCTGCCACTCACCATGCGAGCCTACCAAATGCAGGGCACGCCCAGTTTCATGTTGATCGATAAAAATGGCCTGCTGCGCATGCATCGTTTCGGCCAAAAAGACGATCTCAGTATAGGCGCGGCGATTGGCCAGCTGTTATCCGAAGTGGCTGAAGGGCGATAAAAAACCAGCCTAAACTCTGACAGAGTATATTTTTCGGCATGCAAGCCAGCAGGCGCATAGCGCTTACACAGACCTGGCGCGCGGCGCAGAAAAAAGAGCCGCATCAATTAAAAATCGATGCGGCTCTTTTTTTGTCTACTACAAAAATAAATCTGTTCAGAGAAGCTTACTCGGAAGTCTCTAAGTCGGGAACGCTACGATCTATCTTGTTCAATCGTCCCACGCTGGTATCGAGCATGCTGATCATTTTTTTGCTGGCGCCATTAACCGCTTGCTCTAGCGTTTCTGCGGTTTCGGTAACCGACATAGGCTGTAGTCCGGAGAGGCGTACTTCGAGTAAGCAGCGCTTATCGTGAGGCCCAGGTTTTGCCGCACCATTGACGTCGCTCAGATGCGCTTCAACGCGGGTAATTCTATCGGCGAAACGATGCAGAGCGTGCTGTATGAGCGCTTCCACTTTGTGAGAGAGTGCTTCGTGGCCAGAGATATTTCTGTCGGTGTTGATCTGAATTTGCATGAGTACTTCCTCCTAGAAATCTTGTTTGAGATGGTTCGTTTGAACTTCACTTAAAACAAGTTGCTTCACGTCGGGGTGACGTTTTGTCGGGATTTTCGTCGCGAGAAATTGCTTAGCAGGGATGCTAGACAAGACTCACTTTCAGCTTAGGCTGTGCCTAATGAGAAATTAATTTATGCTGCTAAAAAAAATTTATAACAGCCAATCAATCTGGTTCCAGTATAACAAAATTTTGCAAGGATTACGAGCCTTCGCAGTTAGCGACCTTGGTAATCATGCTGGCAAAGCACAATAAAAACACACGACTACGATGGGATTTAAATTTTTTTTAAGTATGTCTTGGTACTCAAAAAAGCACAAAAAAATTCACTTATTTCTGGTATTTTTTTGCGCTTTTTTGGTTTCATCAGTACAGCCGTATGCTGCTGTCGAAGTACCAGGTTCTGCGGATTTCTATCACATCATAATCCTTGAGTAACGCCGCCGGAAATGCCGGGTAATTGACCTGACTGTAGACGATGCGGCGTATCGCTTCGTCTATCGCCGGCACGCCGCTGGAGACCGCAAAAGTGACCGACTCCACCGAGCCGTCGCTGCGCACCGCCACCATCACCATGGGATCGAGGTGCGGCTGTTTAAGCGCCTCGCGTACCATGTCTAAACTCATGCTGCGCTCTATCTTGTTGCCCCAGGTTTGCGCGTACGCGGCCAGCTCTGGGTTGGGATCGGTGCGTGCCAAAATTCTGCCGCGCCGCGCGCCGCTGGTCGAGGGTAACTTACGCAGGGCCGCAGCATCGCGCTGTGCCGCTTCTAAGTTCAACTGCCTACCGATGGCGCGCAGTTTTTCCTGACGTTGTTCGGCCTCGGCTTGCAAGGCCGCTAAGCGCTTCGCTTCCAACTCTAGCGCGAGGCGGCGGCTGCTCTCTTGTTGTGCGGCGACCTGACGAGCGCTCTCGGCTAGCGCTGCGGCTTGCCGTGCGGCGTCTTGCAATTTCGCGTCTTGCAGCTGCGCCAGTTGTTGGGCTGCGGCTTGCTCAGCGGCGAGCTTAGTTGCAAGCTTATCTGCAAGCCTGGCGGCTTCGGCACGCGCCGCTTCCTGACGGCTCGCTTCTTGCTGCGCCGCGGCCAGTTTTGCCGCTGATTGCTGGGCTAGTTGCTGGCGTTCAGTCTCTATTTTTGCGGCTTCTAAGCTTGCTGTTGCTAGCCGTGCCGCTTCGCTGCGGGCGGCTTCTAGTTGTGCCGTCTCTTGCAGCTTCGCCTGCTGTTGCGCGGCGACTTTTTTGGCTGCCTCTTGGCGCTCCGCGGCTTGCTCAGCGGCGAGCTTATCTGCAAGCCTGGCGGCTTCGACACGCGCCGCTTCCTGACGGCTAATTTCTTGCTGCGCCGCAGCCAGTTTTGCCGCTGATTGTTGGGCTAGTTGCTGGTGTTCAGTCTCTAATTTTGCGGCTGCTAAGTTTGCCGTGGCTAGCCGTGCCGCTTCGCTGCGGGCGGCCTCTAGTTGTGCCGCCTCTTGCAGCTTCGCCAGTTGTTGTGCAGCGACTTTTTTGGCTGCTTCTTGGCGCTCGGCGGCTTGCTCAGCGGCGAGCTTATCTGCAAGCTTATCTGCAAGCTTAGTTGCAAGCTTAGTTGCAAGCTTCTCTGCAAGCTTGGCGGCATCGGCACGCGCCGCTTCCTGACGGCTAATTTCTTGCTGCACCGCAGCCAGTTTTGCCGCTGTTTGCTGGGCTAGTTGCTGGCGCTCAGTTTCTATTCTCAGCGCTTCTAGCCGCGCATTTTCCTGGCGCACAGCCTCTTGTTGTGCGTCCGCCTGCTTTGCTATTTCCTGGGACTCAGCGACGCGTTTTTCAGCCTCATTTTGCGGATCTTGCGCTGGCTCGGTCAGTGCGACCGGTTCTGTTAGTGGCGGCGTGGCGACCGCACTGACAGCCGTTGGCAACTCGGGCCTAGCAGGCACGCGCCAGTTGGGTTGTTCAGCCTTCGCCAGCGCGATCAAGTCTGCGCTAGTCGTCGGTAAGCTGGGTTTTTTCAGCGCTGGCTGCTCGGCTGCTAAAGGCGCAAGCACGGCGGCACTCGCGGATGCGGCCCGCTGCTTGGCCTTGCGCGTTTTTTTCGGCGGACTCTGCGCGGCGATCGTGGCAGGCGGCAGCGCTGCGGGTGTGGCGCTGAATTGCGTGAGCGTGATCCCTTGCGGTGGCAGCGCTATTGGCGGTGCTAGCTCGGCACTCAGCAAGGGCGCAACGGGCGCAGCCAATGCTGCGGCAGGCGCAGTGAGAGCAATATGCAGAGCGGGGATTTCGTAGCGGCGCTCTGGCCAGACTGAGGCTAATCCAGCATGCCCCAGCCCCTGCGCATTGAAGGCCAGATTCAACAACAGCGCGTGTAGGCTCAGGGAGATCAGCAGCCCTAAGCTCAGGCGCTGCTGGTCAGACAGGGGCGAGATCTGGGCTGGCATGACAAGAATTTCTCATTTCCATTTAAAATCGAAACCCCTCATTTTGTGGTCGGACTGTCAGCTACTTAAGCAGAGTATTCCACGCCTAGCTTCTTGTTACAAGTAAGACTTAGGCAAAATCGCCCATCAGGCGCTGCGCTCTGCCAGCGCCTTTAGCCGGCTCAAAGTGATAGGCAGGCCAGCGTTGAGTTGCTTGCACAACATAGGGCCTAGCAGATACGACAGCAAACCTGAGAAGCTCACGCGATGGATCACCTCGGTGGCGCCGGCCAGCGGTTTTAACTCGTGCTCGAACAGCATGCCAAACAACGGTATTTTAGACACCACCGTAAAGCAGCGGTCGGGCTCCACTTGGGTCAGCAACATAGGCACCGTCATGCCCTTAGGCGGCGTGATACGGCCACGGCTACCGACCTGAAATGGGCCATCCAAAGTCGCCTGTTTGGTATCCGGATCCCAGGTATGCCAGTTCTGCACATCCTGATAAATACGGAACACCGTGGCAGGCGTGGCAGCGATGACGATACGGTGTTCAATCTGCATTTGGAGCTTTCAAAAAAGTGAAGAATGCGTATGAAATTGATTTGCTGATGGCTATATTTTTTTACTTCTAGAATTGTCCGGCGACTTAAAGTGTATCCACCAAAATAGCGGGAGCGATAGCATCCCAAAAAAAGCAAGAATCGCAATCCATGCAAATTTTTGATGTGGCAGAAAGTCTGTTGACTGAATCAGAAAAATCGAAAAAATAAGCAAGACTCCTACCCAAGTCAGCCATGCAGCTATCGCGAAGGGGAGTATGTTCAATCCATTGGCCAAAAAAAACGCGCTGTACAACAAATAAAAAGTAGATATAAGCGGCGTAAAACTCAAAACACCCAATAGATTGACTGCGCTCTTATCCATGTTTTTTGATAGCATAATTTTTCTAGGTAATGATTTTTAAGTTAGCGCTAACCGGCGCGGCTTTATCGCGCAGTGTTCAGCAACTGAACGGAGCGAGGTTGAGTGCCGAGTTAGGCATTTATCTTTATTTGGTGGCCAGTTATTTCATTTTGTGGGCCCATTTTCCACTTTTGAAATAGAAAACCAGAGTAACTAGCAACCATCCAAGCAACAAATCCCAGAATTGTTGAATAAAAATGATCGGCACGATTGGTGCGAGCAATACGATCCTCGTCCAGCCTGTGAGCGGAGCAAAACGAGATACAAAACTACCCGAAGGGCAAACTGCCGGGGAGTCAAAGCCTGGCGGCTTGCACCCCGCCATAGCAATCACTTTGTCAGAATTAACTGTACCTATGATGGGGGTTCCGAACGCGACTGAAAAAGCGATAAGACCAATAAGTGATGCCCAAAACAGTTTCAGGTAGATCTTGTCGAAGATCGGCGCAGATGCGTTGGCTAGTCCTGTGATTGAAAGCCCCCAGAGTCTGCGGATTACATTTAGGGAGTTTTGGGTTGCTGTGCCCTTAGCTAACTGTAACGGAGATGGAATTTTTTTCTTCAACAGGCCGACCATGACAAGCAGCCCTCCAAGGGGCAACGCTATGTCAAACAGTGCCACCTCAGACACATAAATCATATCGGAGGATTCTGTCCATTGGCCAAAGGCAAGAAGAGTTGCTGGGGCAACGGCTATGGCAAGTCCGATTGAGATGAGTCGGTTCATAAACGCCTATCGCAAAATTGAACGGCACGCGCTAGCGTGTCCGGCGGAACGGAGTGGAGCGATGTCGAATATCTTGTTATTCGACATACTAAATGACACCAAAGTGCTTTAAGAGTGCGAGCGAAACGAGCAATAAGAAAGTAGCCCCGAGCAAGCTTATTGTGAATGCACTAATCGTGTACGATTGCTTAATTTCTTTGCTTGATTCGTTTAAAAACATATTAAATGAAAACGTTTTTTTGAACATGTTTTGTAAACATAAAACACAGAACTGCGAGTATGACTAACAATGTTGAAATAAGGGTGATCGGTATTTTCATCTTGATGCATAAAAATTTAAGAGCAAGCTCTCAAAACCAAAGTTCAACTTGGCTTTCCAGCGATGTACTGTGAATGCGATTAGTACCAAAAAAATCGTGAAAAGCGCCATATTAACGGCTTTCATTCTACCAAAATATTGACATATTTGAAATCAAATTTCATATTTTATTAACCAGAAGTCTAGCCATTTTTACGCGCTACCAGCGGCGTCAGCGCAGCTTTCGATGCGCGTCTGGCTATGCATACTCCCCAGTGGTATTTTTAAAGTATGCAATAAATCTGTGCGAAAATGGCCTATTTTTTGAAAAAAATAGGGGAGTATCTGATTTTGAGGGATTTTTAGAAGGGACGTACTGGCTTGCTTAGGCGGCGTACAGTGGCCGCTTTGGCTTTAGTCTTGGTCACCATCAGGCGCGTTCAGACTGGCGATGCCCCAGGCTAGTAGCCATGCGATCAGCAGCCAAAAGCTGCATAGAAAAACCCAGCCGAAAACGGTGGGTGGGCACCAGCCCCAACCGCAGGCACCGTGATGTTGCAGCAGGCCGGGGATGCCTATGCTGTGGAACAAATAAATCGACAGATAGGGCAGCGCCACGATTAAACCTATCGGCGTATCCAGATACGCTGGCCACGCCAAGCCGGGCAAGGCCAGCAAAATCAGGCCGGCAATGATGGCCGCTAAAAATTTGAGTGTGCGTGGCTGTAACATGGTTTTGCCTCACTGTTGTGCGCCTGGCGCTAGCGCGGTGCAAGCCTAATCTAGTAATTTCTCATTTCCTGCGGCGCGTTCAATACAGCCGATTAAGCCGATTGTGCCCTAGGTTTGCGCTTACCTCGCTAGCTGCGGCATTTTGTATTGCTCGACCAAACCAAGTAGGAAGCACACGCCACAAAAAAACCAGACTGGGCTAGCCACCAGCTCCCATCTATCCAGATGCTGCGCCAATACTAAGTGCGCAATCCCTATGCCGCCACGCACCAGACAAAGTAAGGCGATGTTGGCGAGTGCCGATTTTAACAGGGGTATTTTACGAATTAAACCGGCAGCAGAAAATGCAAATACAGTACAGGACAAAAATAAAAGTCCAATCATAAAGGCACCTGCCGGCGCCAGTAAAGTTGCTTGTTTCACTGATTCCAAAATGATAGGCGGAGCATGGGCAAAAGCGTACCAGCTAAGACCGCCAATGATACAGAGCCAATGCCAAACTGCCGTAGCCGCGGCAATGATACCGGCGATAACTAAGAGCTTAGCTCGAATATTCATTTCCACCTTGATTCCATTTTCGTATGATGCCTAGCCAAAGCAGATCAGCCGGCCCTGCCTATAAATTGCGCAGCAAATGCGCTTATTGGAGCTGTGCAGCGACAAACAACAACACCTCAATTCGCCCCATCAAACCAAAACGGCCATGCATCGCGGTAGGTTCATCGTCTCTGCGTGGGCACAAAAATGTTCCCACCCTAGCAGGCTTGATGTTGCTTGTCCGTGTGGACCGAAAAGTTAGGTTGCAGATGCCTCATGACTCTCTCCGTACCACAATTGTTTCAATCTCCTTTTCTCGCCCCCTAAAGCCCGAACCGTCTGGCTGCTGATGAAACACCTGTTTTTCCATGAAGTGCAAGGTTATCTTTCGCACCGCCGGAATCTCCTTCATCGCGATTTCGGCAGCCTCCTTTAGCTTTCGCATGTCTTTCAGATCTGTCACTTCGTAGTAAGTGAAATGCGGGGACCCATTCACTCCAGGGCCGACATAGACTATATTTCCCGAGTGAGTTCTATCGGCATTTCGCGTGTCTGATGGTATTACTCCAGCAGCGTCTAGATACTTACCAACTCTCCCAGCAAGCTCAGAGTCCTCAGCGGAGGAAACGCAGCCGAGCCGGAGTACGGAAACAAGCGAAATGAAGAGGCGACGGATCATTCTGAAACCTAACGCCGAAATGACCGGGGCAAAGCGTCTGAGTCGATTATTGAGTTATGTGTTTTCACGTGAACATTTCTTAACTAAGCGAAATTCGTTTGGGAACATATACAGGCCACCAATGCCTACGCCGTCTGGTTCCTCCCATTGGATGGAAACGCTGACTTTCATTCCGCTTTCCACGATTTCATCAATTCGGTATTCGTTATTGATCATTGCCTCGTGATGCGGGCGCTCAACGTCTGTAAGGCAGTTCTTCAACAGATCTTCATTGATGGACAAAACACGCACAATGTCCCCGACTTCAACTTCGTTTCCATCAATATCATTCATCGTCATCACTACACATAACGTTTGAGTTGTGGGGCGCCACAGCCGTCCCACACGAACGACCAGTACGTAGGGTGGGCACAGCATCATCGTGCCCACGCGTAAGGCTTAAGCAGCAACACACCACCTTAAACCCATCAAACCAAAACGGCCATGCATAGCGGTAGGTTCATCTCTGCGTGGGCACAAAAACGTGCCCACCCTACCAGGCTAGAGAACTGATCGCTCATGAAACCATTGCCTGCGCAAATTCAGTTGGCGCTCTGAGACGCAGTTCAAGTCTAAAACTTTCGCCAGGCGAACGATCAATATTTAACAGAACCGAACTCCCAAGTAATCCAGACTTAATCTCAACGCTTCGCACGGCAGATCGAGGAACGACTATTTCAAGTCCATAAATTTCGGGAAGAAAAAACATAGTGAATGGGAAGTGCGGACGGACAATCAGTTCGTTCCGTGTAACAGCGACAAACAAGCAATTTCTTGCTCCCCCGAGGCGACTGACGAAGTTACGTAGAGATCGGCCAGACGTCCATCGCTCCATGAACAAGGAATTTTCTGGCTTCACAATACGCATTGGTTTGGATTTGATTTTGCGATATAAGACTGATGCAATAGCAACCAGAACAATCCAGCCAAAGGCAACCGTGTACAAGGCCCAGAAATTATCTTGCATAAATTGGAAGGGAAATGGCATGTATTGGTTCTCTAACTAGATATGTCCGTCACCCTGACGGGCGAAACGGACGGGTGTCGCATAAAAATTTAAGAGCAAGCTCTCAAAACCCAAATTCAGCATGGCTTTCCATCGACTTACGGTAAATGTGATCAGTAAAAAAATCGTGAAAAGCGTCATTGCTATAGTCTTTCATTTTATCAATAATATTGACACATTTGAAATTAATTTCAATATTTTATTTTCCAGAACGCTAGCCCTGTTGGTGCGCTGTCAGCTTAGCCCGCGTTGCCTTTTCGCTTCTTTCGAAACGCTGCGACTCGCGGCTTAAGCGCATACTCCCCATGGTATTTTCTAAATGCACAATAGCTATGTGGGCAAGCAGCCTGTTTTGCTTAAAAAACGGGGAGTATCTGTTTTTGCGGATTTTTTGCAGCCTGATGCGGGTGGCGCTTGCTGCGGCTTACAGTGCCACCGTGCGTAAGCCGGCGAAGATGTCCTGGCGTTGCGGCTGGAAGAAGTTGCGGTAGTGCGGATGGTGTAAGCGTGCGTGGGTGGCGAACGCGCCGCCGCGCAATTCGCTGTGCGTGCTAAACCAGGGTTGCGAGTAGTCGGCGTAGGGGCCGGCGACAAAGCCGGGGTAGGGCAGAAAGGCGTCGCTGGTCCACTCCCAGACGCTGTGCCCCCACAAAAAATCGGGCCGGGTGCTGGCTGCGTATTCCCATTCGGCAGCGGTGGGCAGGCGGCGCTTGGCCCACAGGCAATAGGCTTGTGCTTCGTAGGCATTCAGATGGATGGCGGCGGCTTGTGGCGCTAGCGGCAGCCATTCATCAAACCAGCGGGTTTGCCATGCGCCGGTTTTAGTTTTGCGCCAGTGCTTTGGATGCGTGGCGCCGCTTTGCTTGCGCCAGACTCCGGCTTGTGCTGGCCAGTAGTCGGCTTGGGTGTAGCCGCCTTGCTCGACAAAATCGGCAAACTTGCCCGCCGTCAGTGGCGCGCTATCGATCTCAAACGCGGCCAGCGTGACGCTGTGTGGCGCTTGCTCGTTATCGAAGGCAAAGCCGGGGGCATCGTGCCCGCTGCCGAGCTGGATCTGCGCGGCCGCCAGCTGCAGCGGCTGGCTAGTGGCCACCAGCGGTGGCGTGCAGCCATCGGGAGCTGGGTAGCCGAGCGCGGCGCGCATCCAGTAAAAAGCTTCGGCGTGCATGTCTTCATGCAGCAGGGCCAGTCTATGAAAATACAGGGCGGCGTCGGCGCTGCGGGCGTCCATGTTGGCGGTATCCGGGATGGCGGCCAGACAGGCGGCTAACTGCGCGGCCAAAATGTGAGCCAGTTCGGCGCGGCTAGGCATAGGCTCTTGCCAGCGTTGCGCGTGCGCTAGCCGGGCCGAATCAAACAAGCGATCCGGGCCAGCGTAGCACGGCGCTTGTTGTGCCTGGACATAGCCATCCGCAGTGCGCTGGTGCGGGCCGCGCAAGATCCAGAACTCGGCGAACCAGGCGATATGCGCGAGCTCCCAGGCCACAGGATTGACGCCGCTTTGATAGGCTGGCCGCCACTGGGCATCGCTGAGATCATCCACCAGCGCCAGCAAGCGGCGGCGGCTATCGCACAGCGCTGCGGCTAAATGCGGGCCGCTGAGCTGGCGCGCCGAGCTGAACGCGGGCGTATTTTGCGGTGAATTTGGCGGCAACATCGACATAACAAGACTCCGGTAAGCGGCGCTGTGGGTAGGCGGCGCGCTAGCAGATTAGCACAGCTTTTAGCCGAAAATAGGCTGACGTCGCTTTGTTGTGCCAGGCACGCCAGTGCAGCGCTTTGCCGCAAGTTTGTCTGGCATGCGGGCGGCGGCACGTGCATACTGCCAGCATCCGCCTTTGAAAAATAGTCTATGAAAAATCAGCACTATCGCCCCGCCATCAGCATCTGCCTAGCGCCCGCGCGCGGCCTGAATCTGTATTGGCTGCGGCTGCTGTTAGCTGGCTTGTTGCTGTTCAGTCTGAGCGCGCCTCACTCTGTGCAGGCCGCGCAGGCGCAGCTGCAGATAGGCTCGAAGCGGTTTACTGAATCGTATATTTTAGGCGAAATTTTGCGCCTAAAACTGGCGCCTGAAACGCTCGCCGAGCATCGTCAGGGCTTGGGTAATACCGCGGTGGTGTTGGCCGCCTTGCAGGCTGGCAGTATTGATATTTATCCCGATTACACCGGCACGATTAACTTTGAAGTCTTAAAACACACTAGCCCCACGCCTTTGCCGCAGATGCAGCGCGAGTTGGCACAACTGGGCTTAGGGATGGCTTTGCCGCTGGGTTTTAATAATAGCTATGCGCTGGCGATGCGCGAGCCAGATAGCCAGCGACTCGGGATACGCCGCATCAGCGATCTGCTGCGTGCGCCGCAATTACGTCTGGCGCTCTCGCCCGAATTTTTTGGGCGTAACGATGGCTGGCCGGCGCTGGCACAGCGCTACGCCCTGCCGCAGCAGCCACGCGTCTTAGAAAACGGCATCGCTTACGAGGCGCTGGCCAAGCAGCAAGTCGATCTGATCGATGTGTATGCGACTTCTTCGCAGATAGGAAAATACGGCTTGCGGGTTTTGATCGACGATCTGGCTTACTTCCCGCGTTACGATGCGGTGCTGCTCTACCGGCTCGATTTGCCTAGCCGCTACCCACAGGCTTGGGCCAGTTTGCAAAGTCTGCAAGGCGCGATTAGCGATACCCAGATGCGCGTCATGAACGCCCAGGCTGAACTGCAGGGCCAGACTTTTAGCGCGGTGGCTGCGGCATTTTTAGCCACCGCATCTGCGCCCGGCGCCGCGCCGGTATTGGCGGCCGATGCGGCATTGCCGGTGGCGCTGACCAGCCAGCCTGCCGCGCCCGCCGCCAGTTTGCTGCAGCGTTTGTTTGATGAAAAATTCTGGACGCTGAGTTGGCAGCATCTGACCCTGGTTTTCGTCTCGGTGGCACTGGCCTGTGTGGTCGCTGTGCCTTTGGGCATCTTGGCGGCCTACCGCCCGGCCTTGCGCCAACTGGTGATGGGCAGCGTAGGTGTGTTGCAGACGGTGCCGGCGCTGGCCTTACTGACCATCTTGATTGCGCTACTCGGACAAATCGGCCTGCTGCCGGCGCTATTGGCGCTGTTTGTCTACGCCTTATTGCCGATCGTGCGCAATAGCTGTACTGGCATCTTGCAAGTGCCTGGCGGCTTACGCGCGGCTGGTCTGGCGCTAGGTTTAAATAAGTGGCAAAGGCTGCGCTACATCGAACTGCCGCTGGCCTTGCCCACCATCTTGGCCGGTATTAAAACTGCAGCGGTACTCAACGTCGGTAGCGCCACCATCGCCGCCTTTATCGGCGCTGGTGGTTATGGCGAACGCATCGTCATCGGGCTGGCCATCAATGATCAAAACATGATGCTGGCCGGTGCAATTCCGGCTGCTGCTTTAGCCTTGCTGACTCAGCTTTTGTTTGAGTTAGCCGAAAAAAAATTGCCTGGCTACCGCTAATTGAGCGCTAACAATCCAGTGCAGCTGCATTCGCTCTGACGCCCGCCTGGTTCTGCCGGGTTGGCGCGGCGCAAGCTACACTCAGCATATACTGGGTGATAGTATAGGCAGAGCTAGTCATATCGCGCATATCTGATATGCGCAAACGCCATACTGTGGCACATACCCCCCCTATTTTTGCGATGTCTACGGATAATTTGGGGGCTCGATGCGCGGGTTGCTGAGCCATCCGCGCCGCCTATCATCACAAAACCTTCACGCTTTCTCCAAGCAAGCTGGGCGCTCGCTGGCTAAAATTTTATCAGCGTATCCCTCTTAACCAGCAAGGAGCCTAGCATGAACCAAACACTGTATCAGCGCCTCAGAGAAGCCGAAGGCATACGTCTGTTGGTGGACGATGTCATGGCCGCCCATCTGGCCAACCCACTCATCAAAACACGCTTTGAAAACATCAAAGATCTGGAGCGCGCCAAACGCATGGCGCGTGAATTTTTCGGCGCGGGCGCTGGTGGCCCTGCCCCTTATACCGGCAAAGACATGGTGGCAGCGCATACCGGGATGAACATCAGCGAGCAAGAATATCTGGCCGCCACCGATGACATACTCGGCGCCATGGATAAGCATCATTACGATGAAGAAACCAAGAAAGACGTGCTGGCGATTATTTATTCGCTCAAGAATCACATCATGCGCAAATGAAAAAAACTGCAGCAAGTGAAGAAACTGCGGCTAGCAGCTGGGCGCGATCAGGCGGGCCGCCTGGCGAAATAATTGCGCGCCCTGCGCATCAAAACGGAAAGCCAGGATAAATTCCTCGACCTGGTAATGCGGCTGTTGCTGGTGTAGCGTCGCCACCAGCGCGCGCGCTTGGTCGAGGGCGCCTGCCAAGGCCAGGCTATACGCAGCCAGTGCCAAAATATGGATATGCGCGTTGGGACGGGCGGCTGCCTTCACGGCCCACACTGCCGCTTCGCTGTACTGCCCCAGACGCACATGTGCAATCGCACGCGCACCCAACATACCAAACAGCAGCGGATCGAAGGGACTGAGCAGGCGCGAATGATCCGAGGCTAAAATCGCCGCATGCGGATCGCCCGCTTGCGCGTGCACAAACGCCAGCGTGTAGTGGCCCAGGGCAAAGCTAGGGCTGAGTTGTATGCTGTGCTCCAGTTCATCGACCGCGTCGGCATGTTGGCCACGCAACCAGAGTGCGCGCCCCATCGCCAGGTGCGCAGAAGGATTGCGTTGATCGGCTTCCAAACTGAGGCTGGCGGTTTGGTAGGCCAGATCAACCTGGGCGGCACGCGCCGACCAGCCCTGAAAAGCGTTTTGGAAATGGGTGAACGATAGCCCGGTGTAGGCGCGCGAAAAACTCGGGTCGAGACGCACCGCAATATCAAAAAAATGCTGGGCTTGCTGGTTGTCGTTTTGATTGAAACGATACATATGCCATAAGCCGCGGTGGTAGGCTTGCCAGGCATCGAGCGAATCGGGTGGACGCAGGATGGCGCGGTTGCGCTCGGTCAGCTCGACTTCGCTGGCCAGCGTGGCGACGATCTTGCTGCCGATCTGGTTCAAAACCAGCAGAGCATCGTCGAGCGCCTGACAAAAATTTTCCACCCAGACGATGCGGGCAGTGCCGGTCTCGGCCAATTCAAGGCTGACGCTCAAACGCTGATCTTTGAGACTTACAGACCCGCTCACGACATAATCAACCTGCAAGAGTTGGCCAGCCTCTCGTGCATCAAGCTGGCGCAGCTTGGGCGCGAACACGCTGCCCTGTGCGATCACAAACAGACTGCGCATTTGCGCTAATTGAAAGATGACATCGTGCACCAAGGCGTCGGCGATACCGGCGCGGCCCTGGCTAGCTTGCGAGAGATCGACAAAGGGCATGATCGCGATCGAGGCACGGTGCGGCTGTGGCGGCACGCCAGCCGGGTATGCGGGCTCCAATCGCAGCCTAGGGCTAAGGACGGGCGCGCTTGGCACGCACTGGGCGGCGACAAAGCGGTAGCCGCGATTTCTGACGGTGGCAATGCAGTTCTGCGCAGCCCCGCTATCACCGAGTGCCTGACGTGCGGCCTTGATGCAGCTTCTCAGGCTGGACTCGGTCACCACCTTGCCCGCCCATAAGTGAGCTAGCAACTCTTGCGCGCTGACGATGCGCTCGGGTTGCTGCGCCAGATACACGATCAGGTCGAACACCTGCGGCTCGACGCGGCTCAGCTGATCGCCAGAGCGCAAGGTGAACAAGCTGGTATCAATCTCGAAATCTCTAAAGCTGAGCAGCACTAGGTACTCCTGGAAAACAAGCATCTGGCTAGCAGTATCTCCCATGAAAGCGGTGATCACAAGCGCAATTTTGCGCGTGGCAAAGCGGCTTTTGGAGGCTACTTAATCCGGCTTGGCACCATGCGCAAGCGGTACAAAGACGGTGCCAGCTGCTCCCAGCGTTTAAAGGCGCGGCGAAAATTGGCGATGTCGCTGTAACCGAGCATGTAGGCGATTTCCTGAATGCTGAGCTGGCCAGATTTCAAATATTCTAGCGCCAAGGTATGGCGTACATCTTCGATGATTTCTTTGTACGAAGTTTGTTCTTGCAGCAAACGGCGATGCAGGGTGCGCGGTGTTAAATGCAGTAAGCGCGCCATGACGTTCAGCGATGGGAAGCCACCTTGTTTCTCCAGCATAATCCGGCGCAACTGCGTACTCAGGCTTTCACTTTTAAGCAGTTTGTCTAGCTCTCGCTGGCAAATCTGTACAGCATCTTGAAAGCTGGCCGGGTCGGCCATTTTTAAAGGCAGATCGATGCTATTGAGCGGCAGTGCAATACCGGCCCACGCTTGCCCATAGCGCAGTTCGCATTTGAACAAGTCTTGCGCCAGCGCGGCATAGTCTGGCGCATCAAAAGGGAAGGCGACTTCACTGACATTGCATGAGCCCATGGCAATATGATCGAGCAGGTTTTTGATCGTCAGTATCACCGCTTCCAGCACTGGCCTACGGATTTCGCCCAAGGGCACAGGCTCGCTAAAGACCAGGCGAAACTGATCACCGTGAATTTCATAGCTGAGTAAAACCAGAGAGGTGCGCACGCGCAAATAATGCGCAAGCAATTGCACCGCTTGCCGCAAGCTTGCGCTATTGATCGCGGCGTAGCCAAGTATGCCGTGGGTATTGGCAACCAGACGTTCTCCCACCAGCAAACCCAGCGCTGGCTCTTTAGTGCTGCTGAGTGCCGCCCCTATCAGCAGCCTTAATTCTGCGTAGGGAATTTGCAGCGAGGAGTCGGCCAGTTGTGCCTCGTCGAGCTGACTATGCGCCAGCCAGTGTTCGACATCACCGCCGATACTGCGGATTTGCTCTGCAATCTGGCGTAGGTAGAACACTGATAGCGAAAATTCTGGTGTGCTCATGGGGCTCCGTGGGAATGCAACTAAAGGCGCAACTAAGGCTAAATTGAAGGCTAAATTTAAAGACAAAACGATTGTCAATAAATGACCCATGAATGTCAATCATGCACCCCAAGATAATTCTATGGCCGTCGTACCATAGACACAAATGAGGTGCTGATTTCAAAATCCACGGAGACGACATGTTTTTTTCTAATGCGATAAAGACGCCAAGCATGGCGCATATCAATGGCACTGCCATTACGGTGCTTCCGGACGAAACCCTGCTCAATGCGGCAATACGACAAGGGATAGATTTTCCTAATAGTTGCCGGGTCGGTGGTTGCGCCACCTGTAAATGCAAACTGACCGAAGGAAAGGTCAAAGAGCATACCGAGTCCAGCTACCTACTTTCCGACGATGAAATGGACCAGGGATTTATTCTGGCCTGCCAAAGTGTCCCTTTATCCGATATCCGGATCGAGGTCGATCTTTCCCTTCAAGCTGCGCAGCACAGCGTCTGCGGCACGGTCATAGCGCAACAGCGGCTGACGCATGACATCACGCGTTTGAATGTGCAACTAGATGCACCGCTGAACTACCGCGGCGGCCAGTTCGCCAATCTCAGCATGGCGTCTTTGCCAGAGGTGCAGCGTAGCTACTCGTTTGCCACGCCCTCACAGCAGAATGCGCAAGTAAGTTTCTTTGTCCGTAAGCTGCCCGGCGGTGTGTTTTCTTCGCACATCCATGATCAGAATTTGCTGGGGCAAAGTGTCACCATTGAAGGACCGGCGGGTGACTTCTGGCTGCGTGATGCGGATGCGCCCTTGCTGCTGGTGGCGGGCGGCAGCGGCCTCGCTCCTATCCTGGCGCTATTGCAGGAAGCGCTGCAGGCGAATGTCGCGCGCTCCGCCACCGTCTTGTTTGGCGCAAGAGAAGAAAAAGATCTGTATTGTCTGGCCGAAATCGCAGAAATCGGGCGACTCTGGCATGGGGAATTTCGCTTCGTTGCTGTGCTCTCAGAAGTCAAAGACGGCGATCTCTGGCAGGGCAAGCGCGGTCTGGTGACTGAGCAGATTCCCGCCTTGCTGGAAAACGGCGCACATGCTTACCTGTGCGGCCCGCCGGGCATGATAGACAGTGCGGTGCTAACGCTAGGCCAAAACGGCGTCGCAAAAGAACACATACATGCAGACCGGTTCGTCAGCAGGATGGATGCCGCTGCCGCTCAATCACAGACCGCTAAGTCAGCGCCGACAGCCGAGCCAATTGATACCAGCACCGCCAACGTTGCCAGCGTATTCGCGTATCTGAAGTATTTTATGTTCCATCTGGTGGGCCTGTTTTCTGCCGCCGCGATTCTGGCTGGCGGCGCGTATGTTACGCTAGGTTTGCTGGCAGTCTTGTTTTTCTATATCGTCGGCGATGCGCTTCTGGGCGACGACACCTCAGTGCCAGAATTCACTCATCCACGCATACTCACCATCCAGTTGTGGTTGGCATGGCCGCTGTTATCGCTCATCGTGTTTTCTGCAGTCTGGTCGGTCAGCCCCGCTGATCCGCTCGGTTTTGGTCACTGGTTTACTCAACTTAGTGGTTATGATGTGATTGCCGCACGCAATCTCACATCATTCGGTAATCACCTTTCTGCTCTGATACTGACTGGGCTAACGATAGGCCTGATCGGCACCATTACCGGTCACGAATTGACCCATCGCACCTGGGACCCGGTCTCCATGCTGATAGGCCGCTGGTTGCTGGCGTATAGCTTTGATACCTCGTTCGCCATCGAGCACGTGTACGGTCATCATCGCTACGTCTCGACTGAACACGATCCGGCGACCGCACCGCGTGGGCGCAACGTCTACCATCACGTGCTCGCCTCTACCATCAAAGGCAATATCAGCGCCTGGAACATAGAAGCCAGACGCTTAAAACGCAAAGCCTATGCGCTGTATTCGCCGCACAATGCGGTGTTGCGCGGTTATTTGATGAGCGCCTTGCTAGTGGGCGCCGCCTGGGCGCTGGGCGGTGCTGTCGGTGCCGCGTTCTTTACGCTGTGCGCACTGTTTGGAAAATCCTTGCTAGAAATCGTCAATTACATGGAGCATTACGGCATGGTGCGTAATCCGGAGACCCCGGTGCAGCCGCGCCACTCGTGGAACACCAATCGCCGCATCAGCTCCTGGACCATGTTCAACCTGACCCGTCACTCGCATCATCACGCTCAGGGCGAAGTGCCTTACCATGAACTCAAGCCCTATCAGGATGCGCCTATGATGATCAACGGCTATCTCACCACCATTCTGGTGGCCTTGATACCGCCACTCTGGCACGCCTTAATGACGCCCAAGGTGCTGGCATGGGATCGTAACTATGCCTCCAAAGAAGAGCAAGCGCTGGCCGCCCGCGCCAACCAGCGCAGCGGCATCGCTAGCTTGATACGGGCTAACTAACATCCGAAAATCGCAGCATGGCGTGATACCGCATGTCGTGAAAACTTTCGAGGTCTTCAATTCGACTGCGCAATCCCCATGCGCCTGCTGGCACGATATTGGCCTGCAGGCCGCATCGGATATGCGCCTTGCTGTGCATTCCAATGAAAAATTTTAAAAAGTTCTGTTTGCCCATCGCAAGGCCTCTCCGCCGCGCCCATACATCGTCGTTGCCGAATCTACACATAAAATTGATATTTTTGTATAGGCTTTTATGTAATACTTGATGTTCGATCACTACGGTGGATGAATATGAAAACTTCTCATCAGCGCTATCTATTGATAGCGACAGGCATGTTTCTGGCAGCTGTTGGTAGCGTGATTTTCCTGTTCACGCATACTCCCCTGAGTGAGGCGCATGCTTCCCCGGCAGGCAGCGAAAAAGAGGCGGCGCCAGTAGCCGCTGCCAGCAACACGCTCAGCACCACAGCCTCTTCTGCCATGACAGCGAGTTCTTTTCCGATTCAGATGCCGGACGATAGCAGCCTGCCCAAAGCGGAGATGGGTGAGGCGGTTCAACTTGGCCGTAACTTAGTCCTTAATACCCAAAAATTTGCCAAAGCCTATGTCGGCAATGGCTTAAATTGCAGCTCATGTCATTTGAATGGCGGCACGGTCGCCGGTGCTGCCCCGTTTGTCGGCTTGTGGGGCGTGTTCCCTGAATACCGCAGCCGTACTGCGGCCATGGGGTCCTTGCAGGCGCGCATCAATGATTGTTTTCAACGCTCCATGAACGGCAAGGCTTTGCCGCATGACAGCGTAGAAATGAATGCGATGTTAAGTTATATCTGGTGGCTCTCTAAGGATGTGCCTACCGGCATGAGCTTGAATGGGCGCGGCTTTAAACCGGTGAAATCAGATCAGGCACCGGATCTGGCACACGGTCTAAAAGTCTACGCAGAAAAATGCGCTTCCTGCCATGGCGATAAAGGCGAGGGCCAGCAATTGCCAGATGGTGGCTATTTATTTCCTGCGCTGTGGGGCGATCGCTCTTTTAATATCGGTGCCGGGATGGCGCGCTTAAATAATGCTGCTGCGTTCGTCAAAGCGAATATGCCACTGGGCCAGGGCGGTACACTATCAGACCAAGAGGCGGTTGATGTTGCCGCCTTCTTTACCACCCAAAAGCGGCCTGATTACGCAGAAAAATCGAAGGATTGGAGTAAAGGCGGCAAGCCGAAAGATGCGCGTTATTGAAACTAGCAGTGCGTCTAGGCGATCGCTAAGCGCAAGCGATTTCAAGATTTTTGCCGCCATGCCATGCAAACTAAGCTTAATCTTATCGCTGACAGAGAGCAGATACAGCAAGATTTGTGAAACCCGCTTGTGTTAATCTGCTCGCCAAGTTCAGCGTAAGTGCTGCATTATCCTTATCCCACCGGAGCCCAATATGACTAGAAAAATTCTCGACCTCGCCAGTTTTACCGTCAGCGGTCTGGCCGTACGCACCCGCAATAGCGATGAATTTAATCCCGCCACGGCGAAAATCGGCACTATGTGGGCGCAATTTTTCAGTCAGCAATATCCAGAAAAAATACCCGGACAAATCGCGCCAGCCAGAATGCTGGGCGTGTATTCAGGCTATGAATCGGACGCCAGCGGAGCGTTTGACGTGACTGCGGGGATGGCGGTAGAAACTGCCTCGCCAGAACTTGCCACAATCGAGATACAGGCCGGACGCTATCTGGCGTTTGAATGCGAGGGCGTCATGCCGGCGGCGGTGATACAGGGGTGGGCGCAGGTGTGGACGTATTTTCAAACGAATAGCCAGCACCAGCGCCGTTTTGCGACGGACTTTGAAGATTATCTCAGCCCGCAAAAAGTGGTGATTTACATAGGGATAGAGTAGTCCCGCTGGCTAAGCCTTAGCACCCCGAAGCAGCGCAGACCCGGCTCTGAGTGCCTCGCTTACTTCTTATTCTGGCTCAGTTGCTGGCCTAGTTTCTGACTCAAATGTTTTTGCGCCTCCGGCACGCTTGCGTAGCTGGCTGGGTCGCCCGAATCATTCGGTTTCATGAAGGCGGCCTGCAATTGCGGTGAGAGTGCGAACTGCATGTTGATACCTTTGGGAGGAATCGGCTTGAGAAACCATTTCGCATAAATTGCATTGATCTCGCCCGAGGTATACACGGCGCTAACCGCCGCATCGACCATTTTTTTAAATTCAATATCATCACGGCGCAGCATGATGCCGTAGGGTTCGAGTGACAACGCTTCCTTGCTCAGCTCATAATCGTTGGCGTTTTTAGAGCCAGCGGCCAGGCTCGCCATCAAAATATCATCGATCGCAAAGGCTGCCGCGCGCCCGGTTTCCAGCATCAGAAATGATTCCGCATGATCGGTGGCGGCAACGATAGTGATGCCTAAATTTTGCTCGGCGTTCATCAAAGTAAGCTGTTTTAAGTTCGCGGTGCCAGCGGTAGAGACCACGGTTTTTCCGCGTAAATCCGCCAGACTGCGTATCTTGCTGGATTTTTTCGACATCAGCCTACCGGCGCCAAGAAACATGGTGGGCGCGAAGGCAACCTGTTTTTGGCGCTCCAGATTATTCGTGGTGGAGCCGCATTCCAGATCTATCGTTCCATTCGCCATCAAGGGGATGCGGGTGGCCGAAGTGACTGGGTTGTAGACCGTTTTAATGATAGCCACGCCGAGTTGCCGCTGCACTGCCAGCACAACTTTTTTGCACAAATCGATAGAGTAACCCTGATACGCTTGCTTATCGTCGATATACGAAAACGGGATGGAGGAGTCGCGCACACCCAAAGTAATGACGCCGCTGTCCTTGATTTTTTTTAAGGTGCCGGTTAATTCTTGCGCCTGGACTGGCAAAATACCGAGTAAAACACTGCCCATCAAGGAGGCTGACGCTAACAATAATTTCATTCTATATCCTATTTATTTGCTTCAAAATGTCTAGAAAAAGATCGGGGGCAGTACCATCGAGGCTGGCACTGAGTTTTTTAAAAGTGCGCCATTTTAACCATAAATCCTTGAATTTGACAAATCATCAAATTCTGACATAATGTTCGATATGAAACTAAGCGAAAACCAATTACTTCTCAGAGAAGGCAAGAAAATCGTAGACGCACTGGGGAAAACTTTCTTCCCCTTGGTGGAAGTGGTGTTGCACGATTTGACTGTAGAACAGCATCACGTGGTGGCGATTTCAAATAATTTGTCCGGCCGCAAGCTCGGTGACAGCACCACAGAAATCGGCCTGGCGCGCATCAGCGATCCCTCATTTCCCGAGGTGCTGCAGAACTACCCGAATCGTTTTCCGGATGGGCGCCCTGCCAAAAGTACTTCTATCGGTATCAAAAATAGCGCTGGCGACTACGTCATGGCGATCTGCCTCAACATCGATGTCTCGGTGCTGACGGCAGCAGCCGGTAGCCTGCATCAACTGATACAAACCCAGACTGCCCCGGTGGTGATCCAGGAAAATTTAGTAGCACCAAGTTTGGATCTGATACGCAGCACTTTGGAGCAGTTTGCTGCTGGCTTAAACACTACCCCGCATATGCTGAGCCGGGCGCAAAGACGTAACGCCGTGCAGCATTTGGCAGAGGCCGGGCTGATGGATTTGAAAAACGCCCAGACTATTGTCGCCAATACCCTGGGTGTGGCGCGCTCCACCGTGTACACCTATTTACCCAGCAAAGGAGATCAGGCATGAGCCAGCTGCCGATCTGCTACCAGGACATCGTGGCCGCGCATCAGCGCATAGCCGCAGTTGCCCATCGCACTCCGGTATTGAGCTCTAGTACCGCCAACCAGCTTAGCGGTGCGCAGATTTTTTTTAAATGCGAAAATTTTCAACGCTCAGGCTCATTTAAATTTCGCGGGGCCTACAACGCCATCGCGCAATTCACGCCTGAGCAAAGAGCCTGCGGCGTGGTCAGCTTTTCATCCGGCAACCATGCTCAGGGCATCGCCTTATCGGCGCGTTTGCTCGGTGTGCCAGCGGTGATCATCATGCCTAATGATGCACCTGCCATCAAAGTGGCAGCCACCCGCGGCTACGGTGCAGAAGTGGTGCTGTATGACCGTTACAACGAAGACCGCGAAGCAATCGGACGGCGCTTATCGGAACAGCGTGGCCTCACGCTAATTCCGCCTTACGATCACCCGCACGTGATGGCTGGCCAAGGTACGCTGGTCAAAGAATTGTTAGAAGAGGTGGGCGATCTGGATGTCTTGCTGGTACCGCTGGGCGGTGGTGGTCTGTTATCCGGCTGCGCCACTGCGGCACAGGCGCTCAGCCCCGCTTGCCGTGTATTCGGAGTCGAGCCGCAGGCCGGCAATGATGGCCAGCAAAGCTTGCGTTCCGGTCAGATCATGCGTATCGACACGCCGGTGACGATTGCCGACGGGGCGCAAACCCAGCAACTCGGTCAGCTCACTTTTCAGGTCATACAAAAACGGGTAGCGGATATTTTGAGCGTGGAGGATAGCGACTTGGTCGAGGCCATGAAATTTTTCGCTAGCAGCATGAAGATCTTGGTGGAGCCGACCGGCTGTCTGGGCGCCGCCGCGGCGTTTAGCCGTCAGCTAGATTTACAGGGGAAAAAAGTTGGTGTGGTGATTTCGGGTGGCAATGTCGATTTGTCGCGCTTTGCCGCCTTGATCTAAGTGACTTGTGGGCACTCAAACGAGTACCCACAAGCAAGTGCCTCTAGCCAAATATTTTAAGTGCATTTACATCGAAATTTGCCATGGTCGGCATGATCAAAGAACGATCATTGTCTTGCGCGCCAAACCATTTCGCCAGTGACCAAGCCAATTGATCGGTAGCAAAATCAGGGATAAGGCGACCCTGACCAATGTCGAAATCACCGTCTATCTCTGGCACCATTTTTTTACCAAAAATCTGTCCACCTTTAACCGCACCACCCATCACCAGATGATGACTACCCCAGCCGTGATCCGAGCCATCGCCATTCGAGGAGAGGGTACGGCCAAATTCGGAAGCAGTGAAGGTGGTGACATTATTTTGCAAGCCCAAAGCCAGCATAGAATTTTGAAACGCCAGCATTGCGTCGTTGATGCTGGTTAATAATCCCGGATGTTTTTGCATCAGATCATCGTGCAAATCGAAGCCGCCAATTTGCACCATGAAGACTTGCCGTTTATTCCCTAAAGTATCGCGCGCAGCGATCATTTTGGCGACTGCTTTGAGTTGATCGGATAAATTATTATTCGCCGGAAAACCGACAGGGTCGGCTTTTCCTACATAGGCATTGGCAACTGTGGTTGAAGTGCTGATGCCGCGATTACTAATATCGCGATAGGCATTGGCCAGTTCATTGTCCTTGCCCTTACTCATTAAATCGATCAAATCTGCGCGCAGCGTTGTATTGCCCCAGCGACTGCTGGCGCCACCGAGCAATTGCAAAGGAGTGCCTGTACCCTGAGTAAAGGCAGCGGTTTGCTGGCCGCTTAAAAATACCCGCGAGCCACCTATCAACACGCAAGTTAAGGCGGTACTGGTATTGTTTGCCATGTACAGATCGGCAATACGACCGCCCCAGCCTTTACCGGCACCTTCGCCAGCGCCAGATAACCATACATTGGTTTGATCGTTGTGCGATAACAATTTAGGCGGCAGGGGTACCGAATTGTTTTTGTATTGGGTCTTGGTGGTCGGCACTGCTAGGGTACCGATATTGCTGATTACCCCCAAACTACCTGCATCATACAAAGTTTTCAGACCCGCCCACTGCGGTGCCAAAGCCATTTGCCGGCCACCGGCATCGACCAAGCCTAATGCCGTTGCGCTCAGACTGGCCTGCGGTATTGCCAGTGCCTGACGGATCGCCGCATATTTTGCATAGTTGGCATTGTCGTAGGGGATCAGCACATTGTGGCAATCATTGCCGCCTGCCATATACAGGCAGACCAGCGCTTTGTAATCCGTTGGACTAGTGGCCGCGACCGCTTCATTGAGTATCGATAAATTCAAAGCCATGGGAGCAGCGACACCGGCGGCTCCCAGGATGCTGGCGCGTTTAAGAAATTCGCGACGGGTAAAATGATGATCCATGTGGTGCTCCTTTACTTCAGCAATTGAGTGTCTGCCGCAACCAAGACCATCAGGGCTACGGTTTTGACCAGATTAAGTTGTTTGGTGAGTAGCTTGGCCGCATCGGTATCGGTCAGCGGCATTTTACTGATGCTGGTGAGGATGATCTGCTTGCTATTGGCAGATAATTGGCCGGCCGAGAATAAGAGATTGAAGTGTTCAATCAAGGCGTCCGGTTTGCTGACCAAGCTCAATTCCAAAGCCCAATCTAATTGCAAGCCGCTGCTATCCGGATCGGATTTATAGGCCTTGGCCGCATCCTGATAATTACGGCGCGTGTACGAAGCGGAGTTGTCTAACAGCGTGGCCCACTCATTCACCTGAGTCAACACGGATTGTTCAGAAACAATTTGCAGCTCTGGCGATTGTTTGTTTTGAGTCGCCAAGGCAGTATTCGGCGGCACATATCCGGGACGGAAAAAGTTAAAAACACTAGGCGCACCGAGCGGTTGCTGCCCAAAACTTCTGGCGCGTACCAGGCGCCATTGGCCATCCGGACTTGTGAATTTCATACCGCGGAAAAAACTGCCGACGCGTACCATAGGCTCAACGATTTTACCGGCAAACAGATTGGCGGCATCCGGGGCAGTACGCGCTTCGGCATCCATCAAAATAGCTTTGACGACGGCTTTCAAATCACCGCGCACTCCCAGCCCATTGTTGGCAAATATCGCCGCAACGCGACCTACATAAGCGGCACTAGGATTACTGCTGACAAAACGCTGTATCAACTGCCGGCTGATAAAGGGCGCAACATTGGCGTGATTAAATAAGGTATCGAGCGCGATTTTCAGCGAAGCCCTGCCATCGGTATTGGCGGGTATTGTCGCACTGAGAAATTTTTTCTCTAACAGAGAGTGGGCATTTTCATCCAGGCGCATAGGTTGGCGCATGGGCTCGGGATCGGGGTCAGTCGAGGTCCAATCAAGTGTAATACTCCAACCGGTAAACACCCGCGCTAGATTGCTGACGGTGTCTTGGTTGTAGCTGTCTATAGGCTTGCCATTGGCATCGAGCTTGGCGCTGCCATCCATATTCAATTCGACTAAACCGATGGTGAACAACTGCATCACTTCGCGCGCGTAATTTTCATCAGGTCGGCGGCCGGTCTTGCTGTCTTCCTTCATATTTCTGAAGGTGCCCAGCATGCGTCCCATAGGAACGCTGAGAGTGACATCTTCTAACAACTGGCGGAAATTTCCAAAAGCATTTTTTTCCAGCATATCCATATAGCCGCACAGTGCATGCGCTTGGGTAGGCAGATCGACACCGCTAATCGTTACCACAAAAATTTCGGATAAGGCCAGCGCCATGCGCTGACGCAACATATCTGGGGCGGCGGCGATGCGCTTCCACATCATATTGTCGCGCAGCTCACTTTGCAGCGCAAAAACGCCGGGGTCACTAAGTTTGATGGCATTCATTTCATCAAATCTGGACTGCCCTAGCGGCAAAGCTTGCTGCTCATTAATCCAAGGCTCGAAACCATTGCTGATGAGTGCCTGGCGTGCCGTGGGCGCGCCACCAAAGGCGGCTTGCGCCAGGAAACGCGCGGCTTCCGCTTCATTCGCCGGTTTCGTGACCACCACGGGCGGTGGCGTGGTGCCTGGCGTGCTATTACCACCTATGCTAGAGCCACCACCGCCACAGGCACTTAATAAAGTGCTGACGGCTAAAACGCTCGCTAGCGGCAGGCTGGTATCGTCGCTGATTTTAGTATTTTGTTCCATTTTGCAATCTTTCCTTAGGGCAGGTTTCGGGATTGTATGCGGTTTTTAAAATGCTCAGATTTAAACTATGTAAGTAATTGTAATCGCCTATTTTTTCATCGAAATCGATAGGATTTTCTGTATGTTTATGCTGCTTGTTTTGCATATTTTTTAAGCAGTGTTTTTTTGATTATGACTCTTGCAGCCGGTCTATGCACTACAATGTGGGCAATATTTTCTAATGCCTGCTCGCCTTGCCTGCTTCTGCTTACTTATCTGTTAATTCATCTGCCAATTTTTCATGCACTTTGGCCTACCAGCAACAACTCCTCGCAGCTGATTTATTGTATGAATTCATCACTGGCAGCGCGCCGCCTGGACCCGACTGGCAGTTATTTGAAGTAGGCTGTGCTAGCGAGCAGGCCTACGCGGATGGCCACATCCCCACGGCTGGCTATCTCGATACCAGTTCCTTTGAGTGCCCGCCCAAATGGAACAAAATTCCCGACCCGCAATTGTTGGCAGTCTTGCTCGGCAAAGCGATTCGTCACGATCATTGTATTGTGTTGTACAGCCGCAACTCTCTGGCCGCCGCGCGCGTGGCGCATCTACTACTGTATGCCGGAGTAAAAGACGTACGTCTGCTGGACGGTGGCCTCGCGGCCTGGCTGGCGGCTGGTTTGCCCTTATCCACGCAGCCGCCCGCAGTGCGCCTAGCGTTGAACGATTTTGGCGGCGCGTTTCCTGCCCATCCCGAGTATCTGATCGATCTGCCGCAAGTTGAAGAGCTCCTGGTCAGCCGCGCTGCCACACTGGTGAGTATCCGTAGCTGGGCCGAGTATTCTGGCAAAACCTCGGCTTACAGTTACATCAGTGCCTGCGGTGAAATACCCGGTGCACGCTGGGGCCGCGCTGGTGCGGATGGCGATATTAATAGTATGAGCGCCTTCCAGTCTGCCGATGGCAGAATGAAACCGGCTGCTGAAATCTGCCAGTTCTGGCATGAGGCCGGGATTCGCCCAGATCAGCATAATGTGTTTTATTGCGGCACTGGTTGGCGCGCCTCACTGGCTTTCTTTTACGCCTGGTGCATGGGCTGGCAGCAGATCAGCGTGTACGACGGTGGTTGGATGGAATGGAGTGCCAAGCACCACGCCCAGTTACCGGCAGTCGCCTAAATTAACCTAGGTTGGCAGTCTTGGTAAATTGTCACACGCATAAACAACATTATTTTTTAACAAAAGACTATGTACAAATAGCGATGGAATAGAACACGATAGCGAGATCAATTTTCTAAGCTCAAGATTTACCCTCTTGATTTTTTGATTCGCAAAATTATCTTCGCTTGCATATCAATTTAATATTTTTTTAAATCCGCATTGCACCTGCTCGAGCGATCTCCGCACTTCCTTTCCGCCTAAAAAAGCGCTCTACTGAAGCCTCGATCCGCGTAGTACTGCGGATGCGAACATCTCATCTGCGAGCTCATTTGCAGATGGCTTTTTGAAGCCGGCACATTTAAAAAACAGTCGGCTGAGATCCCAACCCGGAGACACCAAGCAATGAAAAAACAATTACCACTGGCTATTGCCATCACACTTGCTCTTTGCAGCTTGACCCAGACTGCGCAAGCGGTGACCGTCACCACCAGCTATATCAATAAAACTGCGACTGAAATACGCGGCGTATTTGGCTCTATGGCCAACCCGACCGTGTATATCAATCAGCGTGCATGTGGCGAATCTGGCACACCAGATGCACGCGCTTGCGGCCCTTACATCATCAGCGTCGGCACCAGTTTTCTACAAACGGTAGAGAGCAATCATGGTAACTACGCCGCCAAGGCAGTGCTAGGCCATGAATGGGGTCACTCGATACAATTCACCAGAAACATCAATCAGCGTGCCCCTTACATGGAGTTGCAGGCCGATTGCGCCGGCGGATCTTTTGTGAAATATGCGGAAAGTTCCTTGCGCTATAGCCCTTTCCTGGCGGCCGCAGTCAGCAGCGCCCGCTACTACGCAGGCGGTGACCACGGCACCCCGGCCCAGCGCGACTACTACACCCGTTGGGGCTATGCCAATGGCACCTCCAAATGCTATAGCAATCTACCACGCGTCTAGTCTCTAGATCGCCAGCTCGCGCGCCGAATGTTGCCTGCTTCGGCGCGCGCCTAGATTGTTGGTTTTTTTGTGATCGTGTATGAAAAAATTATCTTATTTAATTGGACTAGTCGTCCTAGTCGGGCTGGCCGTGACGCTGATTTTGTGGCCGGTATCGCCTAGCGTATCAACTCAGCCTGGGCTTGCTCAACAATCAGAAAATGGCCAACCAGGGAGTGAAAAATTTCGCGCCGATGGCAAGCCAGACGGCACTCAGTCCATTCGGCAAAACAGCGGCAATAATCTGCATGCATCACCGTTTGAACTTGGCCCAGCAAATACCGAGACCAGCCTCAACATGCCGAATAATCAGGCCTCAAATAGTTTGGTCGAATTGCCGGAAAAAGAAGAAATATCGCCACGCGAAGCAGCCCGTCGCAAGCAGATGGAGCAGCTAGGTTATATGGTGCCACCAGAGTACTACACCAAAGATTTAAAAACCTTGCGCAAGATGGCCAAAGCGGGCGACGCCTTTGCCATGGTGCATATTGGCGAGAAATATGCGTTTGAACTGAACGGGCAAAAAGACAATCCAGAATTTGATCCCAGCATGAATTATCCCGACGCCGCCAAACAATCGTTTAAACAGGCACTGGTCGCGGGAAATATTCGTTCGGCGGGTATCATCTCCGAACTCTATTTTAATGAAAACAATGCGCTGGAAGCCTATGCCTGGCATATCGTGTCCGAGCAAATGGGCGATAGCATCAGCGCCGACTGGTTTCGTCTCAACGACATGTCAAAAAACGCCAGCCCGCAGTTAAAAACTACGGCCGCCGCCAGAGCGCTGCAAATAGTGGCCGAGCTGGATCTCTTGCGTAAAAAATAGCCGGCCTTGTAGCAAACAGCGGCGCAATATCTATGCGCCTGCTGGCGGCATTTCGGCCTGCAAGCGGCGTCGGTATTGCGTGTCGCTCACGGGGAACTTCTAAAAACCCCATACTCGAGCGCATCGCGGCGTCGATTGTTCAATGCGATCCTCGCAATACCGACGTATTGCTCCGGTTTGCGCCTTGCGCTGCATCCCGATTAAAGGGTTTTTAGAAGTTCCCTACGGGGTTTTAGAAGTGCGCTAACGCCTCAGGATGTGGCTAGACTGGTTGGAAAAATAGTGCGCCGGAGAATCGCCAAAGCTGCGCCGGAACATCGCGATAAAATTACTCGGCGTGGCATAACCTAAAGCATCCGCTACCTGCGCCACCGAGTCACCTTGCGCCAGCCGCTCCAAAGCATGGCTGAGTTTTGCCTGCTGCCGCCACTGTGCAAAACTGAGTCCGGTCTGCTCCCGGAACAGACGGCTCAGGGTGCGTGCCGATACTCCACCCCAGCTTGCCCATGCTTGCAGACTTTTGGTATCGTCCGGTTGCTGATACAAGGCATTGCTAATGCGCAGTAAGCGCCGGTCTTGCGGCAGCGGCAAATGCAGCCCTAGTTGTGGGGCCAACCGGATTTCATCCAGCAGTACTGCGGTCAAGCGTTCTTGTTCGACTTCCAATTGCTCTTGCTCAGACCAGCTGACTGCGCGCTGCACCAGGGCACGCATCACATCGCTGATACCAATCACGCAAGGCTGGCGAGGCAAATGCAGACTCGCTTGCGGTGTAATCAAAACACTCCAGCCACTCATTGCACCATTCACACTGACCTGATGCGGTATGCCCGGCGGTATCCAGCCTGCCTTATGCGGCGGCGACAGCCAGGAGCCATGCTCGGTGCGCATATGAATCAAGCCGCTTTCCACGCAAAACACCTGGCCGCGCGCATGCGCGTGCCAGTCGTACTCGCGGGTGCCGAGTCGAAAACCATTGCCAGGCTGATCCTCACCCCAAATAGCCACCACCGCAGGGCCATCGAGGCGATCTTCGATATCGGGCAAGACAGGATTAGTCGATAAACTCAATTTGGCCGCTTCTCATTATTTTTTGTCCAAACAACGTTATCAGGCTTTTGCCTCTAAGTCCAATACTGTCAGTGGCGATGAAGGCATTTATTTCCTTCCAGCCAGAATACGCAACTTAACCAACATTTCAGGATCTCTTTATGCATGCCTCCCCTACCCCGGCTGCGCTACCGGCGCAGTCCTTAATTTATCCGCACATCCCGCTCTGGGTGGCGGTCGTGATCGCCTGCGTGGCCTCTTTCATGGTGGTCATGGATGGTGCTATCGTCAATGTCGCGCTGCCAGCCATGCAGGCTGACCTGGGCCTTTCCAAGGTCCAGCAACAATGGGTGGTGGACGCCTATCTGCTGTGTCTGGGCGGTTGTATGTTGCTGGCGGCGCGCGCCAGCGATTTGTACGGACGTAAGCGCATTTTGCAATCTGGCCTGTTGGTATTTACCGCTGCCAGCCTGGCCGGAGGTCTGGCGAGCACGCCAGCGGCCTTATTGATCGCCAGGGCGATCCAGGGCTTTGGTGCCTCGGCTCTGGCAACCTCGACGCTGGCGGTAATCGTCGCGGTGTATCCTGGCGGGCCAGCCAAAGCGCGGGCGATCTCAATGTGGGCGGCATCGAGCGCGATCGCCTCCGCTTTGGGAGTGCTGATCGGTGGTCTGCTGACCGAAAAATTCGGCTGGCGCTGGGTCATGTTCGTCAATGTCCCGATAGGCTGCGCCTTAATCGCTGGCGTGGCTTTGTGCATGCAAGCGCGGGATGCCGGCAATCCACCTGCCAGACTTGATGTCTGGGGCGCGCTTAGCATTACTTTAGGAACTGCTGCCTTGTTATTTGGTATCACGCAGGCCGTCACACTTGGCTGGGGTTCTCCCAAAAATGGGATTTATCTCCGCATGGACCAGTTTCAAAGCCAGTTTGCAGTCATCCTGATGCACCAGCATGTAGGCGCTACTTCGCTGGCACCGGCGGCGGCCAGGCAGACGCGCACTCCGCCCGCCAGTGCCGCCGACAAGGCGCGGCTGGCGATTGCGCTGCCGGCATCCGAGGCTTCCAGCACGCCGTCGCCGACCACCGCCACGATCGCCACCGCTTCATTGCGGCTAACCTCAACCACACACCGGCCAGATGATGTTCCATCAAGGCCGCATAGGCTTGCTCGAGCTGGTCGCGTGCCAGCAAGACGTTGATGGCCGTCTGCGCCGTCAGTACGCTCTTGATGTTGATGCCGTGCCGGTCCAGCGTATTGGTCACTTGCGCCAGGATGCCAGGCTTGAAACCTACGCCGGGGCCGTGTAGCTTGAGAATCGCCACGTCTTCGGTGGAGCTGACGCTTTTCACCACGTCACGCGTGACTTTGCGCTGGCCGTCGATGATGGTGTAGGCATGCAGGCCGCGCTCAGGGCGCGTGATGTTCAGAATGCGGATAGGGATGTCGCGGTCAAACAGCGGTTCTACCGTGCGCGGATGCAAAATCTTTGCGCCAAAATACGATAGCTCGGCCGCTTCCAGATAATTTAGTTGCGCGATAGAGCGCGGGGCGCTGACTGCGCCCGGATCGGCACTGAGGAAACCGTCGACATCCTTCCAGACATCAAGGGATTCGGCGCCGAGGCAAGCGGCGATCGAGGCCGCCGAGTAATCCGAGCCGCCGCGACCGAACAGCGTGGCCTTGCCGTTTTGGTCTACGCCGTAAAAACCCGGTACCACGATCACGCCATCGCCGGCCAAAGCCTTGGAGACCGGTCCTGTGCTGGCGGCAAAATCGCAGGCGGCATTGCCGAATACGCCATCGGTGACCAGGCCCATGTCTTCCGGCAAGGCTTCGCGTGCCTTGATGCCGCGGCTTAGCAGCACTTCGGTCAACAGCAGGCTGGACAAGCGCTCGCCATAGCTGAGGATCGCGTCATTCACGAAGGTCGGCACATCTCCGATGCAATGGATGCCGGTCAGATAGCGGTCGAGCTGATCGAGTCGTACCGCCAGCGCCGCTTCGGTACGGCTACGCTGTGCCGCGTCGCTGATATTCGCTTCGACGATCTGTTTCTTCAGGGCACGCAAGGCCTGCGTGTAGTTCTGGCTTTCGGCCAGCGCCGCGGTCGTGCCAGCCCTTCTTTGGCCGCTTTCACGCAGGCGATGAGCTCATTGGTAATGCCGTAAAACGCAGACACGACCAGCACCAGAGGGCCGGTTATAGGTTTGCACCACATTGACGATGCGGTCTATATCCTGCGGGCGGCGCAGGTTGGAACCACCAAATTTGACGACGATTTTCTTCATTGCAGTTTCCAGAACAGAGGTAGTGAGTAGACGAAGACCCGCTCTAATCGCCTGCGTATCGCCGGCGTATCTGGCTTGCCAGTGATATAGCGCATCACGGCGGGGTCGCTATTCATCGCGAACAGACCATCAAAATGGCTATCGTTCATCGGTACCAGACGTAGTCTTGCGCTGCTCAGTATGCTCATGCGGCTCTTTCTGTTTGAGCTAGCAAGCTTGCGCCTGCCTAAGCATTAACTAGACCGGAAGTGGCGATAAAAGTTCTGTGATCTGTATGCCAGCCCGCGCACGCACAAAGCGACCAGCCCAGCGCTCAAAATTTCACCTAGCGGTGGCGTACGCTTCGGCCTGAGTTAGCCTTCATCGCTACGAAACCGCCCAAAACAGATACTCCCCTATTTTTATAAGCGAATGCAGCTATTCGCGCATATATCCATTGCGCATTCAAAAAACACTAGGGGAGTATGTTCATAAAGTCCAAGCCAGGCGCGAACCGGAAGGTCGGCAGTTGCTACTGCTAGTAAAGCAAACGTCAGGCAGCTTTTATCGATTTATTTAAACCGCGCATTCATTCATTAAGCGGTAAAAGGTGTGCGCAGAAACCCCTCCCGGTGTCCGCATTTTTGATAGCCGGATGTAAAATGAAAATTTATAACGCGTTAAGCGTCAGAAAACCCCCATGAACCTCGCAGATAAGATCAATCTAGCTGTCGCAATCACCGGCGGTTGTTCGGCGGCCATCTCGCTCTTCGTAGCGATCGTTACCTATCAGATGCAAGGCGAACCGCGAAACCGTCGCTGTCATGAAGGCACAACTCGACGCCTCCACTCGCCCGTACATTCAGGTGACACCTGTCGTCCGGGCTATGAGTACCATGCTCATGCTGTCGATAAAAAATGCGGCGGATCGTCCGCTAAAAATCTCCGGCTGAGTCTAGACAAGGACTTCTACTTCAACGCTCATCCTGACGAAGATGACAATCTCAGAAAGTACACGACATTTGTCCACCCGATCCAGTCCCTTTCACCGCAAGCCGAGATGGTCTTTTACTTGGGCGTGGGCCACAACATCTTCAGAGACTCAGAGCGCTGCCCCCAGCAGTTCACGGTCCAAGCGGAGTACGAATACCAAGACAACCGAGTTGTCGAGTCAACGACGATCGATCTTCAGCCGTTCAGGAAGTCCGCTAAACCAGTCGATCCAATCGTCGAACAACTGGAGAATATCAGCGGACACCTTTCCGAGATTCGCAGTGCTGTTTCGAGGAGTGACGCCTAACCCTTCCATAGAGCTGACGTGCCCCGGCAAGCCAGGTAGGGTGGACACGTTTTTGTGCCCACGCAGAGGTCAACCGACAGCACGCGGGCGCAACAAGCTTCATCTATTGCGCCGGATGAAATGAAAAATGGTGTATTACGGCTACGCCTAATACACTCTACGCGCTTAAATTGTTTATGCGACATACGTCCGTTTCGCCCGTCAGGGTGGCGGACATAACTAATTATGTGACTAATATTCCATCATGAGCAATGAAGAAAATAAAAAGGAAGCATCAAGAAAAAAATCACTTGGGGAACTGGGCGAACTTTTTGCAATTAAAGCACTTGTCGATAATCACTATGAAAAAATAATAAACTTAAATGATAAAAAGATGAACTTTCCTTTCGCAGACTTATATGCAGAAAAAGACGGAAAGAGATTCATCATTAGCGTTAAAGCCAGAAACAAATACCAGAAAGACCATAAGCTAAACGCTTTTTATAATCTCGGAAATGACGCATACAAAAAAGCGGCAACGGCAACCCAGGAATACTGCGCAGAACCGCATTGGATGGCAATTCAATTCGACCAATTTACATTTTCAATATATTGGGGTTCATTGGAGGAATTGAATGGAAAAAATACAATTCCGCTAGCCCAATGTGCAGAAGGAAAAATCGGTATATGTTTAGCAAAAGATAAAAAGCATTATTTCGATTTCGGTTTTTTTGGTAATGCAAAAGATGAAAAAATTACATAACCTGGGACTATATCAGTCTGGTAGGGTGGGCAGGTTTTTGTGCCCACGCGGAGATGAACCGACCGCTATGCTTGGCTGTTTCGCCTGGATCGGCTTAAGCTGATGTGTTGTTGCTTGAGCCTTAGGCGTGGGCACGATGATGCTGTGCCCACCCTACGCACTATTGCGCCGCATGGGATGAAAATGGTGTATTTCGGCTACGCCTAATACACCCTACGCGGTCTGTAGCTTTGGGATTTTGGTGTAACATCAAATGCTGTCCGCAAGATAATTCAGCTTAACAAACCGGAGACTAGCATGGCGAAAGTAACAGGCATAGGCGGTGTTTTTTTCAAGAGTCGCGCCGATAACGCGGCGCTGGCGGCGTGGTATCAACAGCACTTGGGTATGGTGCTGGAAGACTTCGGTGGCTGCATCCTCAAATGGCCAGAAGATCGCGCCGAAGATCAGGGTCTGACCGTCTGGCATGTGGCGAGCCAGGACAGCGCATGGTTCAGCCCCAGCGACGCTAGCTTCATGATCAACTATCGGGTCGATGATCTCGATGAGATGTTGAAGCAACTGCAGGCCGCTGGCACCGAGATTTTGAAGGGGCCAGAGTCGCACGAAAACGGCAAGTTCGCATGGATCATGGACCCCGAGGGCAATAAACTAGAACTGTGGCAGCCTATGCCGTGGGACGACAAAAACAAGGCGGATTGAGATCTTTTCAGGCTGCTAGAGTGGGCAGGTTTTTGCGCCCACGCGGAGATGCACCTACCTTGATGCATGGCCGTTTTGCCTGGATGGGTTTAAGCGGATGTGTTGTTGTTTGAACCTTACGCGTGGGCACGATGATGCTGTTCCCACCCTACGCACTATTAAGAGAGATCACGATGCCACTGACTAAAATTTCCGCTCCGCGCCACCTCTCCTCAAGCCAAGTGCAAGCCTTAGCCGCAGCGGTTCAAGATGGGCTGGTAAAGACTTGCAATGTCCCGCCCAAGGATCTGTTTCAATTGATAACGCGTTTCGACACCGACGAGATTATTCTTGATCCTCATTTTGGCGGCGTTAATCGTTCAAAAGATGCTTGCGTGATTGAGGTGGTTTTTCTGCTTGGACGCACTGACGATCAAAAACGTGCCTTATTTCGTCACGTTGCCGAACAAGCGAGCCTGGCGGGCTTTCGGGCAGACGACATCATGATCACCTTGATAGAAAACTCCAAAATGGATTGGTCGCTTGGCCTCGGCCTTGCTTATGCCGATCTTCATGCAAAAGCCAAGTAGCATGCCAAGGGCGCATGGGACGAGTAAATGGTGATTACGGCTACGCCAAATACACCACGCACTTGGCGCACCTGAAGCGCCGCGACTACATGTCAAATTACTAGCAATACTCCGAACGCATCGCTTACAATCCCCAGTGTGACCGCCACACAGGCGGTTCAGTCCAACAAGCTTTATCCGCCGCAAGCAGTCCGCGGATCTTATTTTTGCGTTCCGGTGCGGCGGATAAACGCTATTCGTTGGGGCTCGACTTGTATCAGCGTACTGAAATCGTAGCGTCATCGCCAAGGATCCTATGTCCAAACTATTCTTTATATTCACATTACTCGTCTTGGCAGCAACGTCTACTAATGCAGCGGACGCCATACCGCCTCACCTCGTTGGAGTATGGGCGACAGACGGCTCGGTCTTGGAAGGTCCATATCTCTTTGAAGGTCAGGCGCTCTACCTTGGTGCTGATGGCATCGGTGGTGTCCTTGTTGGCCCACCAGCAATGGGTTTTAAGATTGTCGCCACATTCGATACCAAGAAGAATATCATCGAGTCCGATATCTACGAAGGGAAGCAACGAGGCCCACACATCAGCATCGCCTACGACCCAAATGAAAAAACAATCGATTCCGGCACACCAGATAAACGTCAGCCAATGCGTCGTCGCTTTGATACTTTCACAGACGAAATGAAAAAAGTCCTCGGTCTTGAGCCATAGTTCTTGTCATGTTCTATGCTGCTCTATCGCGAGCTCAACCCTCCGGTGCAGGAGACGCTGCGCGATAAGGCACCGCGCAGCGCCCCTGTCCTTGAACGTTAAAAGGCAAAAAGATGAGTGTTGTGCCGTTCTCTCAGCTTGAAAAAAGTGCGCTTCTGCGCGTTAAGGGCGTCGGGCCAAAGCTCATCGAGCGCCTTGAACAAATGGGGTTCTCTACCCTTCGCCAGTTGGCCGACGCAGATGCGCGAGACATCCTTGCTCAAGGTGCGAAGCTAAGCGGCTCCTCTTGTTGGAAGAATAGCCCGCAGGCGAAAGCTGCGGTGGAGGCCGCCATCAGCGCAGCATTGGCGGTAACCGACGGCAACACCACAAATAGATGAGCCAGGTGAGCACGTATTGGTGCCGAGGCAAAGATGAACCGACCGCTATGCATGGCCGTTTTGCTTTGATGCGCTTAAGCTGAGGTGTGCTTGCTTGCGCCTTAGCGTGGGCACGATGCTGCTGTGCCGACCCGTCTCAAAAAGTATGGCTTCGTGTCAGATATTGTGCGCTAAGCACTCGCTACGCGACTTCGCCGCTATGGTGACCCCACAACTCAAATGCTAGTGCCATGAAATTACATTCGTCAGCAACTTATCAGCCAGAATTGGCGCAACGCTACGCGCGTGTCGCCACTAGTCTTCAGCTAATTATTCCATTTGCCAAGCTGGAACATATAGGTTCTTCTTCAGTTCCGGGGGCTATTTCCAAGGCGGACCTCGACGTTTGCATGATCGTAGACGGGGCATGCTTAGAACAAGTTGTGCAAACGCTTAAGCGACATGCTTACACCGAGAAGATGGACACTTTACGCACCGGGGAACTATGCATGTTGGAGTGCCAGCATACAGAAAATGAACATGCTGTCCAAGTGGTGGCAAGCGGATCTCAATTCGAAGAACTCTTCCTGGTTTTTCGCACGCTATTGCGGGCTAAACCTGAATTGCTGGCGCAGTACAACCAAGTCAAACTTAATTCTGTGGGCCTCGGTTCTGAGCTGTATCGCCGCGCCAAGTCAGAGTTTATTTCCGCAACACTGGCCGCTTACAGGAATACCGCGTAACTGTTCGCGAAAGCTGGTTCGCACAACCTCCGCCTTCACACATCTGGTATGCGCTGATCCCGGCAGTGAGTCGTAAAGGATATACCTGCGGCAGAGTACTTGTTTTGAGATTCCATAGGCTGAAATAGATCAAACCCCTAGCGCCCTACCGATTTGGAGTACGGTCGTCACACATAGATACCCCCATAAAATCACATACTCCCCGATTTTTAAAATCAAACCTAGCGGTTGGCGCATATAGCCATTGGGTATTTAAAAAAAACTAGGGGGAGTATGCTTAAGCATCCTAGGCCAGGCACGAAGCCAAGGATACGCTGAGGACAATTTTATCTAAGTCCTAGCTTAGAATTTATAACTGACTTCGAGCCGTACATCACGGCCCGCCTCCGGATGGCCGAGTACTTTTTTCAAGCGACCATGGTAGGCAAAGGTGGCTTGATCGTAATACTGTTGATCAAAGATATTTTTCACCGATAGTCGCAAGCTGAGTGTGTCTTTCTTGAACGGTAAGAAGTTGACATACACGTCGTTCACCCCATAACCGGCTTTGGTTAGCGTGGCATTGCTGGCTACCGGTTGATAATCGAGCGCCTCAACAAAGCGCCCTTGCCAACCCAACTGTAGGGCATAGGCAGGTATATCGTAAGTTGCATAGGTAGTCCAGCTGCGGCCATAGCTGGTGCCTAATCCCTGATCACCATCATTAAATGCGCGACCATCGCGATCTGAATTACTCTTGGCAACCGAGGCACCAAGACGCAGGCTGCCGAGTCGATATTCGGTCCGCAACTCGTAACCGGTGATGCTGGCATCGCCCACATTAGTCCGGCAATCCGCGTCGGCACTGCATTCAGCGACATCAATGAAGTTGTTGATGCGCTGTTTGAATAAATTTCCGCTGAACTTAAAGCCTTGCTGGGTAAAGACAAAGCCGATTTCTGAGATGCTGGCTTTTTCTGCTTCCAGTTTCGGGGCGTTTTTCCAATCGATCATGTCGAGTAAAAAGGCTTCATTGAGCCCCGCACCGCGTAAGGCCTGCGCATAGCCGGCTTTCAGTAATAGGCTCTCGCTCACCTGCAAGTTCAGGCCTGCGCTTGGCGAGACGCCATCGCTTTTAAAATTTTGCTGATGATTATCCGTGTAATCGTAGTGATCGTAACGCAGCCCACTCGATACATTTATTCTGCCAAAGTCGAGTAGCGCTTCCACATAAACACCGGCAATTTTGTTTTCTTCTTTGCCACTGCCGGTATTCCCATAAGGGTCGCGGATTTGATTGGTTTGTGAGTTTTCTTTACGTAAATTCACACCGTATTTAAGATAGTGATCGCCGATGGCGTTTTTTAAGCCTAGATCCAAGCCCTGGGTGGTAATCGCTTCGCCACTATAGTTACCGCGCTGATCGGTACGATCACCTTCTACCTTGGATTGATACAGGGTGCTCTCGATAGCGCTCACCGGGCCGACTCCTTTGCCCTCATATTTGAGGCTGCTGGTAGTGCGCAGCAGACTTTGTGGCATGGCCTCATTCGGCAATACCGGATGTTTAAACCCCACCATATTGGCGCGTAAATAACGCACGCCTTTATCTTCATTCGATTGATGATTAAGAGAAAGACGCTGATTTTCGGCCAAGCTCAGGCCCAATTTAAATAAGAGATTGTGCTGCTCAGAGCCTGAGTTCTGCTCTTTCACGCCATTACCGTTTTTGTAATCCGCCAGATCCAGATGGCTGGCGGAGAATAAGGCATCCACCTTGGCAAAGCGCGCCGCCACAGTTGCACCGGTTTTCAAGCCATCGTTACTCATTACGCTAGCACTCAAAATAGCCGAGATGTTCTGACCTTCTTGCAATAGATCAGCGGCATCGACGGTCAAGACCCGCATCGCGCCACCTAAAGCACCAGGGCCGGCACTCGCTGCAGCCGTGCCTTTTTCAATTTCAACACGCTTAATTAAGGCTGGATCGATCAACAGTGCGCTTTGATGGTGATACAGATGGTTATTTTGCGTGGCACCATCCACCGAGACATTGAGCAGCGCTTCTTCTAAACCCCGCACATACATTTTTTGCGTCACTGGGCTAGCGCCCCCACCGATGCTGATTTCTGCATCATTGCGAAACACATCATGTAAATCACGTGCCTGGCTGGCTTGCAGCACGCTACGCACTACCACATCATCTTGGCTGGGCGTTTGCGCTTGCACTTGCACTGTCGGTAGCTCAGCAATATGCGCTACATTCGTGCTAGCCGCGAGTGGCCGTTGGCCTAGGTTTTCGGCTGCTGCATTCTGGACAGCTGGCACCTTGGACTGGCCGTCTAAGGGCAAGTTCGATTGTGCGTGTGCCGGATGAATGAATTGTTGAATCGCCAGCGCGACCAAGAGCGCTAATGGAGTCTTTCGAATTGCCACAATACTTCCTTTTTATATCAAGAAATGGTGGCTGGCGGTCTGAAGGGTAGCGGATGAGCGCTCTGGCTTAGCTGGCTAAAGCCGCATTTTAATGCGAATGATTCGCAATTGCAACTGTGTATGTCTGCTGAAAACGCCAATTACTGTTCTGCGTGCCAATAATGCAAGAAAAACACCTGCAAAGGAGTTAGCACCGCACAGAAAAACAGATACTCCCCGATTTTTGAAGTCGAATCTAGCGGTTGGCGCATATACGTATTGGGCACTCAAAAAACACTAGGGGGAGTATGTTTAGGCAGTCCGAGCCAGACACGAGGCCCAGGAGGCGCACAGGCGCCACTAACTAAGCAGACAGCGCGCAATCGGCTGCATCTATTGCGCCGCTTGGAATGACTCTATGCTGGATTACGGGTGAGGCTAACACCACCGTACGCGGGCTAGCATTCTGGGCAATAAAAACCTGAAATTGATTTCAAATATGTCAATATTGTTGGTAAAATGAAAGACAACAGCAATGACGCTTTGACGATTTTTTAGTGCTAATCGCATTTACAGTAGATCGACGGAAAGCCAAGCTGGACTTGGTTTTGAGAGCTTGCTCTTAAATTTTTATGCGACATCCGTCCGTTTCGCCCGTAACGGTGACGGACATATCTAGTTAGAAGTCATGGCAATCCAGCTTCGACCAATGCTGGAAGAACGGTTCCTCAAAACGTTCTCTCCTCCAATGCAAGACGTCACAAAGTCCGCTGAAGAGATCGTGGACATATGGGAGTACACGGAAGCGGTTCTGTCCAGCGAATTTTCGGGGCGAGACACACAAGACTGGAATGTCGCGTACGTCTATCGGAATAGCTCGAATGCATGGCAGCACGTTCTTATCAGCACTGATGTACCAGACGCATTTGTCGTGATCGTCATTGAGGTCGCAAAGAGACAAATTCTCGGGCACCACTTTCTAAACCTGCGGCAGAAGTACGGGCTCACAAAATGACTTCAAGGAAAAAAAGCCAGGTAGGGTGAGCAAGTTTTTGTGCCCACGCGGAGATGAACCTACAGCTATGCATGGAGATTTTGGTTTGATGGGCTTAAACTGATGTGTTGTTGCTTGAGCCTTAGGCGTGGGCACGATGCTGCTGTGCCCACCCTTCGCGCTATTTATCTTTGATGCTAGCCGGGCGCCTGGCCAGGCTTAATTTACCCCTTACTGAGGTCTGCTATGCCTAGCCTGACTGGTTTGCTGACAGACGTTCGTGCTTGCACGCTGTGTGCGGCGCAGCTGCCCTTGGGGCCGCGCCCGGTGCTACAGCTGCATCCGTCCGCGCGTATCCTGATCGCTGGTCAGGCACCTGGCAGTAAGGTGCACGCCAGCGGCATACCCTTCGATGATGCCAGTGGCGAGCGCCTGCGTGCTTGGCTGGGGATCACGCGTGAGGTTTTTTATGATGCCCGGAAAATTGCCATCCTGCCTATGGGATTTTGCTTCCCCGGCACTGGTAAATCAGGCGATCTGCCGCCGCGCCCAGAATGTGCGCCGACCTGGCGTAGCCTCTTGCTGGCGCAGCTTAAAAAAGTAGAGCTGACGCTAGTAATAGGGCAATACGCGCAGGCCTATCACTTCCCCGATTCTGCACAGTCGGTCACTGAACTGGTACAGGCCTGGCGCCAGCATTGGCCGCACAGCTTGCCCCTGCCACATCCAAGTCCAAGGAATAATCTATGGCTCAAGCGCAATCCATGGTTTGAGCAAGAGCTGATACCGGTGTTGCAAAGCAGGGTCGCGCAAGTACTCGCCAAGGCCGGCTAAGCGGCCGGATACATTGCTGGCACAGCCGCCCCAATTTTTTCATCAAACTGGGCGTTGCCGCACTTACAAAAATTGCTTACAGGCGTTTTTCCAGCACCTCAAAATGCAAATCGGGGACCAGCATGACTTCTTTGCTGATCTCGCTAGGGAAGGGTTTAAATTGCCCGGTACGCTGGTAGCCGCGCCGTCCGTAATAGGCGATTAACTCATGCCTGAGCGTGATCACGGTCATCCAGATGGTCTGCACCTGCCAGCTGTGCTGCGCCAGCGTCTCGGCCTCTCGCATGAATTGCTTGCCTATGCCGCTGCCTTGTTGGGTGGGCTTGACCACGAACATGCCCAGATACGCGGCGTTTTCAGTTTTTTGCAAATGCACGCAGCCAGATAATTCTGGCTGCTGATTTTGCTGGCATAGCAAAATCAGGGATTCGTCCGCCAGTATCAGCTCACGTACCTGATCGGCGTTGATACGATCGCCTTCTAATAAATCGGCTTCGGTAGTCCAGCCCTGACGGCTAGAGTCGCCCCGATAGGCGCTGTTGACCAGACGCGCGATCGCGGCGGCATCATCGGCGACGGCTAATCGGTAACTTAAGGTGGAAGGGGTGTGCGCTGGCTCTGTCATGTTGGCATACTAAAAATGATCAAGCCCGTATTTGACCATGCCTGAGGAGTTTGCGCACGCAGCTGTAAAATTTTATGGCAAGGAGTCAAGCAGTGCGCACAGCATCTGCGCGCACTGATCTGGCGGCTGATTGTTAAGTGGCAGCGCGGGTGGTGGGCATGGTTAAGGTGAAGGTGAAGTCAGGATCTTCGACCACCTCGCCGGTGGTTTTAAGCTCGTATTTGCCGCGTCTGGCGGGTGCCAGTTCTTCGAGTATGGGCGGCATACGCCAGGTTTTGCCCTCATGCACGCCACCGAGTTCTAGTTCTATCCCTAGTGCGGTGGCATTGACGATGGTACCGTGGAGTTGCTGTTGTGTAAGTACTTTTCCCTTGTTGCCAGTGCGGGTGATCCCTATCAGCAAGTATTTGCCTATAAAACCCAGGGCAAAATCTTGGTCAAATGCAAAGTGTGGCACGTCATTCCAAGTGTTCATCGTTAGCTCCTTTAAAAAAGCTGATCCGACGCACTAGCGCGTCAGAACTATACGGAAATGTGCGGTGTAACTATGCGACTCATAAAGTTTTGACTGAGATGAAACAACAGGATAGCGGGGCATGCCAAACAGCAAGACCTACCCGCCGAGTTAAGCAGCAGCGCTGCAGCGTGGTGTGACGATTTATCATAGCCGACTATAGGAAATTTGTCCGACTATTTATTTTAGGCTGAGCGTGAGGCGATGCGCTCCTTACGTTCAAGCAAGATTAATTGCGGCGTATGCCCGAGCCTACCGGCAACTCGGCGAACCAATTGATAAAGCGCGCTACGTCTTCGCCTTGATAAATTGCGCCGTGTTGCGGGCACAGCATATCGATCTGCATAGACTGCACTCTTTGGCACCAATCGAGTTTGGCTTCGTTAGAGCCCATCCAGCGTTGGTGGAAGCCATGCGCATGGCGGATATGCTGATCAAAATTTTTGACGATCAGGGCGTCTTCACCGGGCGGCAGCAAAGCGGCACCAATGTCCCCCGAAAACAGCATCTTGGCGACAGCGTCATACAGATTGAAATTGCCTGAAGAATGCAAATAGTGCGCTGGGATCGCTTGCAAGATAAGATTGCCTAGTGGCAATCTCGCATTGCTGTCGGGCTCAGAAATTGATGAATCAGGCACTGGCATTGCCGCCAGCGAAATAAGGCGCTAAAGTGCTCGCACGAAAAGGCTTGATCCCCACTAACCAGCCAGTCGGGGTCAGATAATTCACTTGGTGTAAAGCAAACTCAGGCGGATTGAGTTCGGCGACTATCACCAATTGAAAAACCGGCCATAAAATCAAGCTTCGATTTTTCGGCTGACAGGCGCAACTATCGGATTTTCTTCATGAAAAAAAAAACGGACTGGGCCATGTAGACGTCAAACTGTCCGAGGAAATCATCGATCTCCTCTATGCTAGGTTCACTGGCGATGAGGTCATGTACATCTTTGCGGAAATTTTCAGCGAGTGAGCCGCCGATAAACCATTCGCGCCGCACCGACTTATCGGTAATCTCATAGCCGCCAAAGCGTAGCGCCTCATGATCAATATCTGCACCAAACTCCACGACGCTGTAGTGATCGCTATTGTAGATTAGGTTCATTTTGCATCCTTTCCCTGGTCATTGTCTTGTTCAACTATCTATTCAACTGAGATGGTGTTGCTTACGGATAATTTCAAGATGCCTGATATTAACTACGGTAAGGAAATACATATCTTTAATTCCGGGAAAAATTCGATTTAAATCCGAATTTCACTGTCCAGCGCCAACAATGTATTGTAGGGAGCCTGAGCCAGAAATTGAAGTATTTTTTCTACGTGCGCATTTTCGGCGAGACTGAGGTAGAGATGGGCGGGACGATGTTTGAGTACCCGGTTCAGGGTCACTCGCAGCACCAGATTTCCGATACAGCACATGCATCCCGGTGCAATCCTGTGTAACTGTAGTGTGCTGCCTGCGATTAACTGTGGATTGCCATCCGGCAGTCCTTCCAGGATCACCGCATTCATGGCGGATGGAGACGAAAGTCTAAGGGAGTCGACGATCGCCGCTTCCCTTTGTGTATAACTGCCGCCACTGACAAGAACCACCAAGCTAACAGCCATGCTGCTAGCTTCCTTACTCGCCGCGTTTTGCGTATTTGACAGATTCGACACCGAGTTGCTTCAGTTTACGATACAGATGGGTGCGTTCCAATCCGGTTTTTTCGGCGACACGTGTCATGCTACCGCCTTCCCTATGCAAATGGTATTCGAAATAAATACGCTCGAAAGCATCTCTGGCTTCCCGCAAGGGCAATTCAAAGGAAAGATTAGCGAACTGATTATTTGTGGCAGGCGCTGGTACCGCTACCGCAGCAAAGCTCCTGCTTTCATAGGCCGCTGAGCTTGCGCTAAACGAGTGGGCAAGCACGTTATTAACATGCGTTTCCGCCACAGTAGCCGGCAAACTAGGGAGTGCAGGACGCACCACATCATTACCACGGCTAAGTCCTTGCTGCACCGCTTTCAAGAGCTTTTGAAGCGCAATCGGCTTTTCGAGAAAATTCAGCGCACCGATGCGGGTAGCCTCAACGGCAGTATCAATCGTGGCATGACCTGACATCATGATCACCGGCATGGTCAGCATGCCATCGCGCTGCCACTCCTTGAGCAAAGTCACGCCATCGGTATCCGGCATCCAGATATCGAGCAACACCAGATCGGGGCGCGATTCTATCCTCGCCGCTCTTGCCTGCTGTGCATTTTCCGCAAGTTGTACGACGTGTCCCTCGTCGCCCAAAATCTCCGAAAGCAGCTCCCGGATTCCCATTTCGTCATCTACAACTAATATGTTTGCCATCAATCTACCCTATTACGTGCTTATTATTTTATTCAAACTGAGCGCCTCTGCGGGCACCATTTATTTGACATCAGCAGGAGAATACCGATGCATTACGAATCCGGTGCTAACTTTAACAGCAAAATCGATATTTTTGCACCGTTTGTGTCACTGCGGTTTTGAATATCAACTCTACCGCCGTGTTCATCAATAATTTTTTTCACCATAGCCAGTCCCAAACCGGTTCCGCGAGGTTTGGAGGTGGCATAGGGCTCGAACGCACGCGCCAGAATTTTGCTGGAAAATCCCGGGCCATTGTCAATGATAGATAGTCTGACGGCAGAGCGGTCAGTCTTGTCGGCACTGGTATAGCGCACGATTTCTGTGACGACATCGATATCCGCCGGTAAATTTAACTTGGCATTCTCGGCGACCGCATCCTGCGCGTTCTGCAGCAGATTGTGGATCACTTGGCGCAATTGCGTGACGTCACCCATCACATTGGGCAGTGCGGGAGCGAGATGAAGATGAATCGCATCGCGGCCGTCACCTTCCATGTAAAGATGCAAGACATCATCGATCAGCGCGGACAGATTTAATGATCTCAACACCGCCGGTGGAGTTCTTGAGTAGTCGCTGAAATCATCGACCATACGCTTCATCGAAGTCACCTGATTGACAATCGTACTGGTGCTTTTATTGAGAATCAGGATATCGCTGTCACTCAACTTACCTTGTAATTTCATCTGCAAGCGCTCGGCAGATAATTGGATAGGCGTTAGCGGATTCTTGATTTCATGCGCCAGACGACGCGCTACCTCACCCCAGGCAATGGAACGCTGAGCTGAAATAATGCTGCTGATATCATCAAACACCACCACATAGCCGGTTGCTGACGCTACCGGCAAATGTGAACCGCGCGCCAATAAGGTTATGCTTTGCTCGACCTCGGCATTGACGGCACTTTTCGTGTCATTTGCATCCGGCTTATTTTCATCCTGTTTGCCTAACTTAGGCCGCGGCACTTCTATCTGCTGTTGCCAATGCTGCTGATTTTCATCCTCGCCACCGGCAGCCGAGTGCGCGTGTTGCTCGGAAAATGCCTGATCAATCGCTGCGGCAAAGGCCTGCATGCCATCAATTTCGGCCAGGGGCTTACCAATTTCAACTTCAAAACTACGCTGCAAAATACGTTCGACCGATTCATTGCACGTCACTAACCTGGCAGACTGATCCAGCACCATCACCCCGGCGGACATATTCGCCAGCACCGATTCCAGATAGGCTTTGGCGTTTTCCAGTTCGTTGCGGTTCTTTTCAACCGCAGCACGTGCATCGAACAGCTGGCGCGTCATGGTATTGAAGGACTGGGTCAGGCTACCGAGCTCATCGGAGGTCGTCACTATCGGCCGTGGCGACAAATTACCTTCCGCAACCGCCTTGGTACCTTCGGCCAGCAATAGCAAAGGGCGGGCCAATTCGCCGGAAATCAGGAAAGCGCTGGTGATAGCGGCAAAAATTGCCAGCAGCAAGGTCAGCGTCAGGGTAAAAATATACATGGTCTTGAGACTGCTGCGCCCCAGCGAACGGACCTGATACTCGCCCCAGGCGCTGCGTAAAGCCTCTGCATGGGTCGCCAGTGAGCTCGGTACCGGGTGTATCAGTTGCAAATACACAGAATCATTTTGCAGCGATATACCCATACCTGAAGTTTGCAGCGCAATCACCACCCGGGAACGCAAAATATTTACCGGTTCTGCCGCCAGCACCGGCCGGCTGGCGCCGGCATTGGCGGTAGCCGGCTTGTTTTCCGGCGCGCGTAACTCCGCATTGCCTTCCGTGGCGGCATACATGCGCGAGACTTTGGCCTGGCGTATCATGGCCGGCGTCGGCAATTCAGGCACCAGCACGCTGGCGTTAGCATTCGCTGTGGTAATCAGGCGCCCGCGGTTACTGACGATGCTGACCTCTTCGACCTGCATTTGTTCACGCAAGCGTGACAGACGCAAAGGCATAGAAACGTCAGATGGCTCGGATAACTGAGCCGCCATATTCTTGGCCTTGGTCTGCAAATCGGCCAGCGAGTATTCGAGCGCGCTATGCCCGAGATTAAGGCCGGATTCCAGCGCCGACTCTACCTTGACATCGAACCAGGATTCTATCGAGCGGGAGACAAACTGCACCGACACCACATAAATCACGGCACCCGGCAAGATTCCTACCAGCGCGAACAACAACACCAGACGTGTCATCAGGCGCGATCCAAACTCACGGGTACGATAGCGGCTGAACAAGCGCCACAGTAGCGCTCCGACCAAGCCTAACAGTGCCAGAGCGACGAAGGCATTGGCACCCAGCAGCCAGCCATAGTACTGGGCAAAACTAGCGGAATTCTCGGAAGCTGAGGTTAACAAAAACAGCAGGATACTCATCAGAGCACCGCCGACAATTAAGGCATACCGCAAAAACCTTGTCACTTATCATCAGCCTTAAAAGTAAAGCGCTTCCAGTCAGAAGACAGACGCCAGTCGCTATTATTCAATGAGGTAATCAGAAACGGTTTGGGTAACTGATTAATATCGAGTTTGAGGCGAACCGCCACATTATAGATAGAGCCGGCGCTGAGCGCGCCCTTGTCGGCCACCAGCCAGCGACGCGGGCGCAATACCAAGGCCATGGCATCTTCCAGCTTGGAAAAATTCTGTTGCAAGCCGTCGTTGATCGCGGCCGTATATTGGCGTGTCCAGAGATTATAGGCAATCCGCACGGTTTGAGCCGAGCGTATGGTTTTTTCATCAAACCAATACCAGCGTGGCCGCGTCAATTCCACCTCGGTGGTGAAATACATAGGCACGCCGCGCGTAATGGCGTCTTCCAGCCCATGACTGAGCTCAAAAGAAAACGCCACCACAATCCGATAACCTTCGTCGGCAGACTCCAGTTTAGCCGTCGTCACGTCGACATCGGCCGCATGGGCAGTGCCGTAAGGCATTACCATAAGCCCTAGCAAGGCCAGTAAACAGGCGAGCAAAGAGGCCCGCAAAGTCTTACTGAGAAAAGTGACGAAGGGTCTGAACATGTAAAATAAAAGCCGATGCCTATATCATGTGTGAATGAGAAACATGATCAACATCATAACTTGAAACCTGTTTCAGACTGCCGGTTTTTGGAACAAAGCATAAAACAAACCATCATGATCGTTGTTGCCATCCAACTTAGGCAACAATTGCCCCGGAGCATCGAGTCGGATCGCGCCATGTCTCTGTCCAAACGCGACGGCCTGGGCTTCCGACTCCATAGGCCAGATCGAACAGGTAACCAGCAGCAATTTTCCTTCTGGCTTGAGCATATTCCACAAATTGTCCAGCAAGCGCGCCGACGATGCCGCCAGTTGCACGGCATCCATCTTACGACGCAGCCAGCGAATGTCCGGGTGGCGACGTACTATGCCGGAAGCGGTGCAGGGCACGTCGGCCAGGATACGGTCGAACACCTGACCATCCCACCAGTTGTTCTTGCCGGCGTCTCCGGTCTTGATATTGGCAAACAATTTCAGTCGCGCCAGATTTTCGTGTATACGATCGACCCGCTTAGGATCGGAATCGAGCGCCAGCAAATCGATATCAGCCAATTCCAGCAAATGGCCAGTTTTGCCGCCCGGAGCGGCGCAGGCATCCAACACCCGCATGCCATCCTGCACGTCGAGTAAGGGGCCGGCTAACTGGGCCCCGGCATCCTGTACCGAGACCATGCCCTGCTCAAATCCGGGTATCTGCAGCACCGGGACAGGCTTAGCCAGACGTACCGCGTACGGACCGATCTGGGTGGCCGCCATTTGCGCCTGCTCCAGCATGCTCAGATAGTCAGCCACCGAAATCAGGCGACGATTTACCCTGAGCGTCAGCGGCGGCGCCTGATTGCCGGAACGCAAGATCGCTTGCCAGTCTTGCGGATAAGCGGCTTTGCACTGATCTACCCACCACTGCGGATAATTCCACAATGCAGTCGGTTGCTTCATGACCGTTGCCAGCAGCTCGGGTTGCTCGCGCAAGAAGCGGCGCAGAATCGCATTGACCATTCCTTTGGCAAATACCATATGCGGGCTAGACGCAGCGGCATTGACCGCCTGATCGACCACGATGAAATCTTCGTAGGGCGCGTCTTCACCTTCGACCTTGACGATCAGTGTCAAAGCGCAACACATCAGGCTGTACAGCAGAGGTGGCTCAGGCGGTTTGCTGGTCATCAAAGTCAGCAAGGCATCCACGCAACCAACCTGACGCATGGTCCGGTAAGAAATATCCTGTATCGCGCCGCGTGCCTGAGGCGAGGCATTGGTCTGGGCAAATACCCTGGCGAGTGCCTGCGGCAGGGCAGTTCCTTCCAGTACATACGAGACGGCATGCGCTGCACCGACCAAGCTAAAAGCCAGCGAATCGGGCTTAATCTCGGTCAATGCAAATGCCGGCAAAGCAGCCGGCTGAGCAGCTGCCGGGCTTGCCGCACGCGCGGGTCTTGCCGCGCTGGCGGGCTTAGCCGACTTGGTTGGATTACTCGGCTTGGTCAGGGTTTTTCTTGAAGGTGGATGCATATTCATTCTTGGTTATAGCCAGAGCTAGCTTGTTGGAGGGCGACTGGCGCGGGCGCTAGTGTAACAGCCCCGCAGCGACCGGCACCGCAACGCGCCGAAAAAGTAGTCTATTTCTGTTACGCCTTAACCAGAGTTGGCGTGAAATCCTGTTGTTCCAGCCAGATACGCAAGTCATCGAACACCCGGGCGGCATCAAGCTCATTGAAAATTTCGTGATAAAAACCCGGATAGAAAATCGCATTTGACACGGCAGGCGCGAGTTTTTCGGCAAAACGTTCACTGCCGGCAGGATCAACCAGCTGATCGTCTTGGGCAACCAGCAGCAGCACCGGAATAGTCAACGTCTGTACATGCTCATGCGCATATTTGATTGCCTGCAGCATTGCATTAAGCAGACGTGCGCTGATCTTGCCATGCACCAATGCGTCATTTTCATACGCTTGTACCACTTCACCGTCGTGCGACAGGTAGCGCGTCTGCAAGCCGTTGGCGACACCGACACCGGGAATCAGGACCGTGGCTACTTTCAACAAGGCAGCCTGGATTGCCGACATACGCAGCGCCAGCGCAGGCGAGGACAAGATCAGTCCGCGCAACGGTGCCAGTCCCTCGGTGGCAAAACGTGCCGCAAACAGCCCGCCCATGCTATGTCCGAATAATAAAGGCGGTGCATCCAGCTGTTTACTGAAATCATTAATCACCATGCGCGCATCACGCAGCATGGCATCCTGATCCGGCACATCACCACGCGCTCCACCGGATTTGCCATGACCACGATGATCATAGGTGCGTACCGCAAAACCCAGTGCATTGAAAAATCTTGCCACATGGGCATATCGTCCGCAGTGCTCGCCCAAGCCGTGCATGATCACGACACCGTCATGTGCCGGCGAACCAAGCGGTAACGGCCAGTCCCTGACAAACAGCGCCGTCCCGTCTAGCGCCGGCAATACAAATTCATGCGTATTTTCGATATGCCCGGTCATAGATTTACACGCCCCAGACCACATCGCGCTGATTTTTGTGGGCCGCATGCAGCATTTCCAGCAAAGGGAACATGCGGGCGGAAAAACTGACAGGCTCAGGCTTCTCGTGTTCGTTGTCATCTCCGTTTTCATTGTGATGGGCATCGACATCCCGTACCACATCTTCCGACACCGGATGAATCCGGCTCTCGGCCACGGCAGCCTCTAACACCTTGATCGCATTTGCAGTTTCCGCAAAAGTCAGAACGCCGCGATTGACGTCCTTGTTCAGTAATTCCAATGCGCGACGGGCATGCTCTTTGTACATCGTCACTTCAGCTGCAGCCTTGGACGTAAATGTGATTAACATGGTGTGTTCTCCTGGTAATGATAGGGCCTGATAGCCAAATCAAATGACGTAGTTTTAATGATAGCCTTAAAAAGCCGTCCGGGCAGCTAGACTATGTGCAAAGCATAAAAATTTAATGAAATTCCCTGGCCTTGGCTTTACTTGTGACAAACAAAAGATACACCACGAGTTGCACACCTAAACAAAGCGCAAAACTGCCGCGTATGGCGGAGGCCTCGCTCCATGTCAAGCCTCGGAAAAAATCGATGACGATACCGATGCCCCACTGAGAAATAAAAGCCCCGATAAACATCAGCAGATTGTAGGCGGTGCTTACGCGTCCGGCCAAAGCCACCGGAAAAGTCAGGCAGACATGGGTTTGCACCAGCGTCAATACCGTATAAAACAAGGCCATCAGCAACCACAACAACCAACTCCAGGATGCCTGCGTCGACAACATGGCTAACTGTGTCAGCAGAAAACCTGCCAATCCTATGCTCACGACCTTAGGCACAGGCCAGCCGGTCTTGCCCGGTGCCGCAACATAACGCGGTGCCCACCAGCCAAGGGCCAGATAACCAAGCAGCAGCACAAAATTGAGCATAAACAGCGCCTGCGCCGATTCGGCCTTGCTCATACCCAACACCGATACCATCCAGGAACCGGCCCACAGGGTTTGCAAAGCCACAAAAATACCCTGCATCACCAGTCCCAGCATGCCCATGCGGCGGAAATACGGATCGGCAAAAATACTCCGATAGCCTTGATCTGCTGCCTGGTGTGACACAATCGCGCTGGCGCGCGCTTGCTCCACGGGTCTGAGGAAAAAAAACAAGGCGCAGGAAGTCAGCAGCAGCAGGGCGCTGGTCACCCAGAATACTCCGCGCCAGCCTATCAAAGGCAGCGCGGCGTTTACCGGTATGGTCGACAATAAAGCGCCGGAGGTACCCGCCACCAGCATCCAGCTAGCCAGTTGGCTTTGCTGCTGTGGCGCAAACCACAGGCGATACGCCTTAAACGATGCCATCAGACAAGCCGACACGCCAATACCAATCAAGGCACGCCCTATCCATAATCCGATCAGGCTATGGCTCATCGCAAACACCGCGGCACCGAGCGCCGCTATCAGCAACAATGCCGCTTCGGTACGGCGTGGTCCGTATTTGTCCAGCCAGATGCCAAGCGGCAGTTGCAAGCTACCGAAAGCAAAAAAATAGGCGGAAGAAAGTAAGCCTAAATCGGCATTACTCAATTGCAGTTCGGCGATCAACGCCGGTGCGATCACGGCATTAACCGCGCGCAGGGCGTAAGAGAGTAAATAGCCGGCGGCAAAACACAGAAAAACTCCTGCGGCCAGACGGCCTTTGAGTGGTGTAGCGCTCATCCGCGGCCTGACTAGTTAGTTTTAAATGAAGTCAGAAAGGTATCGACCACTTCCGGGGTCAGAGCCTTATCGCGTCCTATCACCACAATCTGATAAACCCAGGCACCGCGCGCGACAAAGCGGCCGACCAGCTTGACCGGCTGGCCATCCTGCCGGTTACCGCTGGCTTCGATATCGGTGCCGGACTGGTTAAGCTCCTTGCTGGCATTTGCCTGGATATTTTTCAGCATCCCCGCCTTCATCGCGGCCAATACGCCGGCACTTTTGCCGGCATCATCGAGTTTTGCGTAAGCGACGGCAAAACTGAGGCCATCAGCGTCGGCTGCTGTCATATGCAGATTCACTTTAACGCCATCGAGTTCCATCTCGCGTGAAAAAGACGCTGGCTTGGCTGGCAGCAATACCGAGAAAGGCGCATCGCTACCGCGCACCTCACGCCAGTCGAATTTGGGAGAGCAGGCAGTTAAAGTCCATACCAGCGCGATGACTGCGAATTTGAAAAGAGTAGTTGGCACGGGGAGGAAGGCGAGAAAAATAATGATGAAGCCATTGTATGGCATTTCTCCTGACCCCAGCATGTCATCAGAAAATCAGCAGGTCAGATGCACCGCTTATCCGCCATCCCGGCCATTCAAGCCCATACTTTTGCCCTTGGTCGTCCGAGGCTGGCAAGCTCGTCTGCGAAATAATACAGTGCGACTATCAAACACAGATCGCGAGAAAAAAATGAACAAACCTAATGATCAATTTATCGGCCATATACTGCGTGAATCTACTCAGCAGATCATGCAACTGCTAATCGCATTGATTCACTACATGATGCAATTATCCTTACCGGCGCTGTTACTTGCGTGTCTGGCATGCGCCTTACTCCTGAGCATCATGCCATTCATCCTGATATTATTTATAGGATTTCTGGCATGTAAACTATTGGTATTGAGCATAGGAACTGCGACGAAAACGGCATCAGACACTAAGCAAGGACGCTAGTCTGCTACGAATTCAGAACGCTCAGCATATTCACGCTTGCATGAAAAAATAGAACCGGAGCACTACCATGAATCAGCCCCGCAACAACCCAGTTTTAACATTTACCCTCGATGTATTCGAGACCATACGTATTTTCTGGTGGCGCTTCTTTGACTGGCTAGCCGTAGTCTCATGGCTCAAGCTCATCCTGATCTCACTGCTGGTTTTCATCATCACCGCACCGTCTGGATTTGGCGCACTCGGCGCGCTCTTCTTTTGGGGCTCGATCGCCATAAAAAGTCTGGCTGGCGGTAAACGCAAGGCCGAAATAGCCGCCAGCGCCGCCACTACCCGCGCCGATGTAGAGGCCTTGCAGCGCAGCTTATTAGAAGCGCAAATGGCGACGTTACAAGCCCAGATAGAACCGCATTTTCTATTTAATACCCTAGCGCTGATCGGTCAGCTGATACAGACCAATCCCGCTGATGCCGCTAAAATCCACTCGGCTTTAATTCAATATCTACGTGCAGCCTTGCCACAGATACGCGAAAAAGGCGGCAGCAAGCTGGGCCAGCAAGTCGAGATGTCGCGCGCCTATCTGAACATCATGCAGGCGCGTATGGGCGAACGGCTAGGCGTCAGTATAGACGTCGCTGCCGAGCTCGCTGAGCTTGCCTTCCCGTCCATGATGTTGCAGACTTTAGTCGAAAATTCCATCAAGCACGGGCTGGAACCAAAAATCGAAGGCGGTCATATCCAGATTCGGGGGATGCGGGTCGGTCAGGACCTACAAGTGGAAGTCAGCGATAACGGCGTTGGCTTTGATTTACATACGAATGAAGGGATAGGCTTGTCAAATATTCGCGAACGACTCAATATGCTGTACGGATCAAACGCCCAATTAATCGTGGAAGTGCCTCACGATGGCGGTAGCCGTGTCAGCATACGCATCCCTTGCGAACAATAGAAAGTAAGTTCAGCATGCCCGAGTCCTTAAATACACTGAGCGCCATCATCGCCGACGACGAAGCGCCAATGCGCGAGCAACTTAAAGCCAGATTACAGGAAGTATGGCCAGAGTTGCATGTCGTTGCCGAAGCCGGCAATGGTCAGAGCGCTATCGAACAGGCGCAAATCCATCATCCCGATGTGATTTTTCTTGATATACGCATGCCGGGTAAAAGCGGCATCGAGGCTGCACGTCAATTATCCCGGCAGGCACAGATCGTCTTTGTGACCGCCTATGACCAATACGCGATCGAGGCCTTTGAGCAAGGGGCCATAGATTACCTGCTCAAACCAGTCGATACGGAACGCCTTACCACTACCTGCCTGCGCCTGCAGCAAAGGCTGCTCAAGTCCGGCAAACAGGCACCGGAGCCCACAAAAGCAGACCAGGTTGAGCACATGCTCAGGCAAATCATGCAGCACAGCCAAGCTGGCAACCGCGATTACCTACGCTGGATACAAGCCAGTGTAGGTAGCATTCTGCGCATGGTCAGCACCAAAGAGGTGCTGTTCTTTCGTGCCGATGACAAATACACGCGGGTACAGACCGGGCAAGCGGAATATCTGATACGCAAAACCCTCAAGGAACTTGAGGATGAACTCGATCCCGATGAATTTTGGCGGATTCACCGTTCTACCCTGGTCCGGGTAGACGCAATATCGGAAGTGACGCGCGATTTCCGCGGGCGCCAGTTAGTGCAGCTAAAACTCCACCCGGAAAAACTCGAAGTAAGTCGCAACCATAGCCATCTTTTCCAACAGATGTAGTTGATGACTCGGTGCCCGGATAGGTAATTGCAACCCAACCAGACCAGGCTATCGGGAAAAGCAGAAAAACCCATCAAAACCACTGTTTTTGCTATATTGCAAACATGCAACGGCAAACCCGGTGCCAGCCTAAAGTATTTCTCAATTTGAGTTGCAGCTCGGCTTAATCACCGTTAATGTAGGTATCTCGCGCAGATGGATCTCCGGAAAACACATGCAGACACCCGCCACCCCAAGCAATGAAATCCAAAGGCAAGCGGAGCTTTGCGCGCTCGGTGTGCTAGACACGCCTGCCGAAGAGCGCTTTGACCGTATCACGCGCACTGCGCAACGCATGTACTCAGTGCCGATAGCGCTGATTTCACTGATCGACCAGGAACGTCAGTGGTTTAAGTCTAAACAAGGTCTGGATGCCAGCGAAACCGGCAGGAATATCTCCTTTTGCGGCCACGCTATCCTGTCCGATCAGGTGTTCATGATAGAGGATGCGGCGACTGATGTGCGCTTCATGGATAACCCGCTGGTGACAGGTGCACCGCATATCCGCTTTTATTGCGGTTTACCCCTGCACGGACCAAACGGCTACCGGCTCGGCACCTTATGTCTGATTGACCGCATCCCGCGTCACTTATCCGAAGTCGAATTGCTAGGGCTACAGGATCTGGCATGCTGGGCCGAGGCAGAGCTTGGCGCCAGTTACGCGCTACAGCAAGCCAAGGATTGCGATGCGCGCCTCAACAACATCCTCCTCGAACACATAGAAGACGCCGTACTCACCATAGACGGCAACTTCGCGATCAAGACCGCCAACCCTGCGGCGGTGCGCATGTTTGGCTACCACCCGGATGAACTGATAGGAAATCAGCTAGAAATGCTGATTGAAACATCGCACGCATACCCGGGCGGCATAGCGGCCGCCAAAGCGCAAATCAACGGGCGCGAAATGACCGGCAAACGCAGCGATGGCGCGGCGATCGCGCTGGAATTGCGCATCAGTGAAATGCTGATAGATCGCCAACCCTGCTTCAATGTGATCGTGCGGGAAATCTCCGAGCGCAAGCAGGCGCAACAGCGTTTGCGGGACAGCAATCGACTGTTTAACAGCGTCATGGATAGCACCGCCTCGTATGTGCACGTACGCGATGTGCAAGGCCGTTACCTGTATGTGAATAAGGAATATGAAACGGTATTTCGCTGCCGCAACGAAGAGATCAAAGGCAAGAGTTATGCCGAGGTTCTGCCGCCCGACCTGGCTAAGAATGTGCAGGAAAGCGAGCGTGCGCTGATTGATGGAAAACTGGTATTACGCACCGAAAATCTCGTGATGCAGGACGATGGTGAACACACGTATCTGGTAATACGCTCGCCGTTATTTAACGACGATGGCAACGTCATCGGCACCTGTGGCGTCGGCACCGACATTACCCAGCTGAAACGTCTGGAACACGAGATGGAACAAGCTCTCGCCTCCCTGCGCATCAGCGAAGAGCGCTGGAGCTTCGCATTCGAAGGCAGCGGTGACGGCGTGTGGGACTGGAATGTCAGCAACAGCACCGTGCTGCTTTCCAAGCGCTGGAAAGAAATGCTGGGCTACCAGGAATCTGAAATCGGCAACGCGCTCACTGAATGGTCCAGCAGGGTACATCCGGACGACATGCCCAATGTGATGGCCGACGTACAAGCCAATTTATCCGGGGAAACACATAGTTTTTCCAATGAACATAGAGTTCTGTGCAAGGACGGCAGCTATCTCTGGATACTCGACCGCGGCATGGTGGTACAGCGCGATACCAATGGCCAGCCTTTGCGCATGGTCGGCACCCACACCGACATCTCACAGCGCAAGCAAATGGAAAAAATCAAGTCGGAATTCATCTCTACCGTCAGTCACGAGTTACGCACGCCGCTGACTTCGATCCGCGGTTCGCTCGGTTTGCTGGAAGCCGGCGTACTCGGTGCGCTGCCGGCCAAGGCGCTAGATCTGGTCAAAGTCGCCAACAAAAATAGCCAGCGCCTGATTACCCTGGTCAATGACATTCTGGATATGGATAAGCTGCTGTCAGGCCAAATGACTATGCATACCGATACGCTCAGCTTAAGCGAGCTGGTAGCGCAAGCGATCGAGGCCAATAGCGCCTATGCAGCGACGTATCGCGTCAGTTACGCGTTGGCGCCGCCGCCCCAGCCTTGCATGGTGAGCGGTGATGCGGATAGGCTGATGCAGGTCATGGCGAATCTACTTTCGAACGCCGCCAAATTCTCCAGGCCGGACGGCGTGGTGGATATCCGCATCCTGCCGGCAGGCCGTATGCTGCGACTGGAAGTGGAAGACCGTGGCGAGGGCATACCACCGGAATTTCAAGCGCGCATTTTCGAAGCCTTCGCCCAAGCCGATAGCGCCAACACCAGACAGCAGGGCAGCACCGGACTGGGTTTAAACATCAGTAAAAAACTGATAGAAAAAATGGCCGGAGAAATTGGCTATTCCACCGTCGTGGGGCAGGGAACTACCTTTTGGTTCACGCTGCCGGCCATCGTTACTTAGCTGGCCTAAATGCCCGCACCGCCAGCGTAACTCCGGCGCATAGCAAGATTATCCCGGCCAGTATTTGCGGACCGGGAAAACTGCCGCGATAAATAAACGTGTACAACAAGGCGGCCAGTGTTTCAAATACGATCAATTGGCCGGCCAGGCTAGTCGGCAACTTTTGACTGGCGTGATTCCATAGCAGCGTACCCATCCAGGACGCCAGCAAACCCAGTGCCAGCATCACGAGGATAAATTTTTCCGGCTGCGGACCGAAAGGGAAAGCGTAACTGTCGCCGCCGGCGATAGCGGGAAATATCCAGGACAATGCCATTCCGCTCAAGGCCAGCGGCAAGGTAGCCAGCCCTTGGGCGGTGGCCCAGGTGGTGGAACTGATATGGGTATACACCTTCATGTAGCGGCTGTTCATGATCGGATACCAGGTCCAGGCTGCCACCGCGACCAGAGCCAGTAAAGCGCCACGCCCGTAATCAGCCAGACTGCGTTTGCCATCCAGATGGCGCAACTCGGCGGCATTGACCAGCATCAGCCCGATAAAAATAATCAATAAAGGCATGATCAGCTTACTCCAGGCAATACGCTCGGACGAATCATGCGGCGACCAATTCGAGCAAATCGCGATGACCACCGGCAAGGTACCGATCAGCATGGTAGGCAGCGGTGCGTCGGCCAGTTGAATCGCACTGGCCAGGGTAGCGTAATAAATGACATTACCGACCAGTGCCAGCTTAAGCGCAGCGATCCAGTCCTGGCGCCGCAAACCCGTCATCCGACGGCGATCAAACCAGGCAGGAATCAGGGCGATCAGGCCAAATGCCAGATAGCGGCCAAATGACAGCATGGTGCCGGGATAATCGGGCAACAGCAAAGGGGTGACGAACACCAGACCCCACAGCAAGCCGGCACCGAGTGCCGCCAGCACACCGCTTAACATAGATTGCCTGGCGCTCTGTTACGCCGACGACGTCCAGGGTAATGAGGCGGCCGATATGGCAAAGCGCAAGATTTCTCGCTGGTGTTTGACGGCGGCGGACGAAAAAAAAGGCCAGGCGCACTGGATCGCCACGTATACGTTTTCCAAACCGGAAGCATCGTGGTCAACGATATCCAAGCAAGCTTTGTGTTCAGAAACGGCAGAATTATTCGCCACACAGATCACTTCGATTTATGGAAATGGGCTCAGGCGCTAGGAATCAAGGGAGTACTCTTGGGTTGGACGCCGCTGGTAAAAAACGCTGTGCGGGCGCAGGCGGCTAAAGGATAAGATATTTCGTAGTAAGCGTAGCTAAAATAGGCCGCAATCGCCACTTTAATACTGCGACTTAGAAAACCGAGAAACCAGCGTTTGCCAGCCTCTCGTCGTACCCTCAGGCTGCAGCTTTTTTCGCGGCAGTCTTGTGATAAATGATGATGTTTTTTCCGCCGTCGCAATTGCCGACCACGCGCTCTTTGGTTTCTGTGCCTTTGGGTGCGACTTCCAAACTGTAATTGCTGACGCCCTTGCCTGCCAGTTTCGTCTCAATTTTCGTTTTTAAATCCTCACAGGACGTCGTTGCAGCCCAACTGGTGGCGGATAACAGCATCAGACTGCTTGCCAAAATAGCTTTTTTCATCATGCATGCTCCTCTGTTTACGGAATAAAATTAGACAATCATCGTTGATCTTGCCTGTCGCCTCACTGAGCAGCGACCCGATTACCGTTCGTCAGTAACTGGTGATAAAACCTTATCATCTCTGCGTAGTTCTTAACAGATATTCTTTCATTTGTACCATGAAAGCGTGGTAAATCGTCTGCGCTGGCGCGCACCGGAGAGAATTTGAAGATATTTTCACTCAAACCATCAAAATAGCGCGAATCGGTGGCACCTAACATTAGCCCAGGCGCCACGATGGTATTGGCAAATACTTCGCGTATCGTGGTATTGAGCCGGCGATAGGCGGCGCTATCGATAGGCGAGACGCGTGATGGTTCGGAATTCCCCGCTGCGGTCTTGAGCTTAATCGCCTCATTTGCCACCACCTGTTTCACATGCTGTAGCACCGTGGCCTGGGTATCGCCCGGCAAAGTGCGGAAATTCACGCTCGCTTCGATATGTCCGGGTAAGACATTATCTTTATTGCCTGCATGTACCACGGTCAGTGCGGTGGTGGTGCGCAGCATCGCGTTGGTGCTGCCGCCTTTAACTAACTCACGCTGCACCAGAGGCCGAAATAGCCATAGATTCGACAGCAAGATCCGGTTCACACCATTCATCTCAGGCGCGATAGTCTCAAACATATCAAGTGCAACACCCTGTATCTGGGCCGGAAATTGCTGTTCCTCTAGCCGCGCCAAAGCCAGACTCATCATGCCTATCGCGGTCTTTTGCGGCGGCATGGAAGAGTGTCCAGGCGTGGCATCCAGACTCAGCTCTAGCGTTGCATAGCCTTTTTCCGCGATACCGATCAGAGCGGCTGATTGGTCCAGGCCTTTGAGTATGCCTTCGGTAATCAGCAAACCCTCGTCCAGCACGTAGTCGAGCTGGATCGCACGCGACTGCAATAGCGCAGCGATGGCCTGTCCACCTTGCAGGCCGCCCACTTCTTCATCATGACCGAAGCCCAGATAGATGGTCTGACGCGGTTGAAAGCCGCTTGCCAGCAGCGTTTCTACTGCTTCCATGATCGCGAATAAATTACCCTTATCATCCCAGGAGCCACGACCCCAGATATAGCCGTCTTTGATGACGCCATCAAACGGCGGCTGTTGCCAGTTTGCTTCGGTCGCTACGGCGATAGGCACCACATCCTGATGCGCCATTAAGAGTAAGGGCTTGGCCTTGGAATCACTGCCTTGCCAGGTGTACAGCAAACTTGCCGCGCCCACAGTTTCGCGTTTAAGTTTGCTGTGGATTAAGGGAAAAGCCTGCTGCATATGCGCATGCATTTTTTTGAATTCTGCGATGGCCGCATCGGGCTGGCCCTGATGCGAAATCGTTTGAAAACGTAGCGCTGTAGCCAAACGCTGCGCCACTGCATCCTGATCCAAACTCAGCACCACGGGCGGCGTCACCGCAATTTGTTTCGATGTGTGGCGTAGCGTATTAAAGCCCAGCACAGCCACCAGGATCAGCAACAACATCACTACAAATAGAAAAATTCGTTTCAGCATGGCGACTCACAGAAAATTTGCGGTGCCCGATCATTCCATGATTTTGTCGAATTGCCTAGTTTTTTGTCGCAAGCGCTATGTGGCTAAATAAGAAAATTTTCAGCTGCACTTCTTCCCTACTTAAAAACTTCATCCTGGCTCTTAAATCAAGCCGAAATCACGCGCTTTCACCCCTACAAAAATTTCTTGTAATTGTTTTTCATTCAAACCGAAAATCCCGGAAAACAGACCGCCCAGCACGGCGCGATATTCGTTCAAGACCGGGTAATCGCGGTTTTGAAAGAGCTTGCCCGGCTCTAGCCTGACTTGCTCACCGACGATGCGGCCGCCCTTGATGCCGCCACCCAGCACCCAGTACACGCTACCATGCCCGTGGTCGGTGCCGCGCTTGCCATTTTCGCGAAAGGTGCGGCCAAATTCACTGATTACCACCACCGTGGTATTGCGCCAGCTCGTCCCCATTTCTTGCTGATAAGCGGCCAGACCACGGCCAAGTTCTTCAAACTTATTCGCCAGCGCCCCGCTTGCTCCGCCCTGATTGACATGGGTATCCCAACCGCCGACATCGATAAAGCCCAGCGCATACTTATCGCGCATCAATTTGGCGACCCGTCGTGCTTCCAACTCAAAGCCCTTGGTCGAGAGCGCATTCCGGTCTGCCTGCATCATTTCATTTTGCTCGGCTTGCTGCTGGCTGCGCATTACCTCATCACGCACCGCAAATCCCTCGCTCACTTGTTGTGCCAGCCCTGTTTGCCCATACATAGCGCTGATGATGGCGCTTTGCCGCGCATCCATAGAATTTTTACCTTTTACTCGCAAGCCCGCATTAGCAATCTGCTGACTGCCTTGCATAATCAAAGGTAATTGATCGGTGAATGACATCGCTGCCGCACCATTGAGTTGCGCTGCCAGCCGGTTTAAAAATCCCGAATGTAAGTTGCGGGTAGTATTGAGTGGCTGCCCCAACTCTATGCTGTCTTGAGTTTCAAAATGGCTGCGCGATACATCATCGGTGCCGGCAAACGGGATAAACGCCGCCTCGCCTTTTTGGAACATCGGGTAGATGCTGGTACGCAGGGCTGGATGCAGGCCCCAATCGGCATCCAGTAATAAGGCACTGTCTAGCGACTCACTCGGTTTGGCGATGGCGATATTTGGTCTGGCCTCATAGTAAAAATTACTTGAGGTCGGGATTAATAGATTGCTGGCATCGTAAGCGCCGCGTAAAAACACCATCAACAACTTATTCTGGGTTGCAGGCGCGGCCAACAAACGGCTGCTAAGCGTGCTGGCACTGAGTGCGGCTGCAGCCTTGAGTAGTTCACGTCGATTCATAAAATAGCCTCGAAATTAAAGAGTTAGGACTTACGTAAAACCGCCCAAACGTTGTTGTAGCCGCCTTGTCGTACTAAAGTACTGTCTTCGGCGACACGCCTAGCTGGGACAATTTTGCGTAAGTCCTAAGAGTTTTTAAATTGAATTTAACGCCGCATCATCTCTGGGCTTGCCAGAAAAAATGCGGCCCATTCTTGCGGCGAACCGGCTTGCTGTAGCGCCTGCTGAGACTGCGGGCTAAATTTTTTCACCCAATTTTTCACATACTCAGAATTTGCCAGAGCGGGACGTGGCAAATCTTTCGCAGCGACCTTTAGCTCTGAATTTTCACTACGAAATAGCCCCGGACTGCCAGCGGCGATGGTTTTGGCGATATCGAAACGGCTGGCCATTTGCGCCGGGCTAGCCCAACTGCTTTCCTCCAAAGAGTAACCATCTGGCGTCTGGTGCCCGTTGCTTTGCTGTCCTAGACTATTCAACCAATTCAGCATGGGCAAGGTATTGACGATACTAGCGCCATCGTAAGCCAGTCGTACGCTTGCAATCACATAATGCAGCGGGTCTTTAAATTTAAGGCCTAGTGAGGCGGCAAATTCTGGGGTTTCGAACATGGTTTTGAGCACCGACGGGATATCGCCGTCGCTGCGTAGAAAACTCTGTGCCATGCCTTCAATCAAAGCCGGGCTGGGGCTATCCGAGACAAAATACAGCGCCAATTTTCGGCTAATGAAACGTGCGGTCGCTGGCTGCCTGCTGAGTAAATTGATGGTCTCATCCAACTCCGCCAAACCACGTCCGCGTATGCGCTTGCCTAGCAACTGTTTGTCGCCAAAATCATGGCGTTTGGGATTAAATTCGAACAAGCCTTTTCTGACGTAGGCCTTTTGCAGCTCAGGACGCAAATGCGGTGCGCTTGAACTGAGATTAATACCCACGCCGGTCAAGACGCGAGCCAATTCCTGCACATCGTTTTGACTGTAACCACTGCCTACGCCCATGGTGTGCAATTCCATCAGTTCACGCGCATAATTTTCGTTGATACGGCCGACTGCATTATGCTCATTGTCGAGATAGCGCAACATGGCCGGATGCATCACGGTGGCGCGTAATAAATCGCGGAAATTCTCTAAGGCATAGGGGCGTATCGCCTGTTCTTCAAAGTCACCCAGCATGGCACGCAGATTTTGTTTTTGATTCGAGATATTGAAGTGATTCATCCAGAACCACACCATCTGCTCTTGCAATTGCGCGGGCGAATACACGGCACGCAGCAAGGAGCGCGAGGCCGCTTCACGCGCCAGTCGGTTCAACTCTTGTTGATAGGCTTTGCGTAGCGTGTCATCGCTGCCTTTCTTTTGCACCGCCGCTTCTTTTTGCGCTTCCAGCGCGACCATCATTTGCGCAAACGGCTGCTGGCCTATCGTCATGCCATCAATCTGCGCCTGTATCGTCGCTGGCAAGACGGCGCTAGGGCGATGTAATTGTTGATCCAGATACAGATCCATGCCTAGCGTCTGCAAGGCAGCGGAGGTGGAGGCGTTCGCGCCCCAGCTAATCCGGTTCAAGAGTTTGTCAGGGTCGACTTTAGCCGCTTGCAGGGTAGCGCCAGGCGCAGCATAAACGGGCGCGACGGTTTTGACGATGGCGGGCGCTGCCGCAACAGCCGGCAAGGGGCGTGCGGTGTGCGGTTTGCTGGCCGTACTGCAGGCCACCAACAGGCCCAAAGTGACACAACTGAGGGCACAGCGCACGCGCCGCTGAAATAGAACTGACATGGAATAGGCTCCGATATATTTTTTATCAGGATACAACGCATGCCCGGCTTTTTCGTTGTCGTCTATTGCAGTTTTTAATAAAAGTTTAGTAACGCCATGTAACAAGCTCACAGCCCGTGTTACCGCACGGGCTGTGTCTGGGGCTGATTTATTCAGGAGCGAGGTGTTGGCCTAGAAATTTTTCGACTCGGTTCCAAAAATCGAGTTTGTTTTTTAATAGCCGGAACCCATGTCCCTCTTCTTCATACTCGACCCACTCAACTTGTGGATTTCCAGTTTTCACTGCCGCATAAAATTTTTGGCCATGTGGCAGCGGCACCCTTCTATCTGCTCCGCCATACGCCAGCAACAGCGGTTGCTTAATCTGGTCTGCGTGTTCCAGCGGGGAAGTGGCTTTTAACTGCGCGGCATCCTTGATCTGAGCGCCAACTAAAACCGGCATCCCATAGTTTTTCCACTCATCCCTGAGATCACTCCAATGGATGTCGTACAGCAGGTTAATATCGGTCACACCTACCCAATTGATACCGCAACGATACAGTTGTGGATCCTTAATTAAGCCCATCAGCGTCGCATAACCACCATAACTGCCCCCGGCTATACAGATACGCTTGGGGTCGGCAACTCCTTTGGCGATCGCCCACCGTACGCCATCGGCGATATCGTCCTGCATCGCCAAACCCCATTGCTTTAAGCCAGCATTAAAATGCTTTTGGCCGTAGCCGGTACTGCCCCTAAAATCCGCTTCTAACACGGCATAACCGCGCGAGGCCAGAAACTGCACCTGTGAATCCCATTGCCAGTGGCCGCCTCTTACATACGGGCCGCCATGCACTAACATCACCATAGGTAAATTTTTTCCGCTGCTAAATTTTGGTACAGTCAGGTAGGCGGGTATAGTGAGTCCATCTCTGGCGCTATAGCTGATTTGTTCTTTTGCCGACATGAGTTCAGGATTAATACCTGGCTGACTGCGTCCCAGTCGCGTCAATTGATTGGTTTTTTCATCGTGCAAATACCATGTGCCAGGATCGACATCAGAAAAGGAATGCACCAGCACGGTTGCAGCATTCGCCTCTTCGGCAATCGAGATTTGGTTCACCGTGTGCGGCAGCAGAGTATCAATATTTTTTTGACGCGCTTTCATGGCATCGTCGAACCAGACACTGGCGGCAGTACCCATTTCATAATGCAGGCCCAGCACTTTTTTCTGCGCCGTGTTATACACAAAATTGCCATTAAAATCGTAGCCTTTGAGCGAAATCACTGGTGCAGTTTCTAACTGATTTTTTTTCAGATCGAAAATATACAATGAACTTAAATTCTGTCCTTGATAGGCGCTTACATACAAATCACCTTCCGGGCTAAAAAATTCAGGGTTTATATCTTTTCGGCCACTCCAATCACTCTCTGAAATGACCCGCCAAAGGCCGCTATCCGGATCTTTATATTGTAGTTTGATTGAGGCGCCGTCTATGGTTTTTGCAATTCGTGGCACACCTTTTTTGTCGATCAGCCATTGACTCACCTTGCCAGGGCGCTGAATCATTTCTGTATTGCCGGTCTTGGTATTGAGCCTATACAAGTCATACGCGGTATTTTGATCGGATTTGCTGGTGACAGCTTGCATCACAAAAATGTCTGAAGATGAACTGTCATGTACGGTATCGAGGAAAAAAGTATTCCAGGGCAGTAGCGCATCGGTCTTATTTAGCAACTGCAATGATCGGGTATGACTCACCAGTTGCAAGCGCCCGCTACCGTCTTTATTCACCGCATATAAGCCTGGGCCGAAGAAATTTTCTCCCTGCGCCAGTTTGCGATTGCTCAAGTCGTACACCAGACGCGAATTATTTACCCAATGAAAATGACTGATATCACGCACTTCATAGCCAGCAATCACCTTCGCTTGTGTCTGCCCAATCTCCAGTACCGCCAATACCATTCTGTCATTTTTATCGGCCATCAGCATGGCCAGAGCGGTGCCATCTGGCGACAGCCTGGCGCTACTAAATTGCGTGTTTTGAAAAAAAGCGGGAGCTGGGATCTGCTTCGATTGCGCCTGTGCCGCGCCACTAAGAGCAACACAAAACAACAGGCAACATTGCAGCACAACTTTAGAACTGAAAAATCTAATCTTAAAACTCATTATCACTTTCAAAAAATTTAAAAAATCGAAAAGCTACGCTTCACTTTTTAACGAGTCAAAGCCAAACGAAAATAGCTAGCTACTGACTCGCTGAAGCGAGTCAGGCTAACTGGTATTTATGACCTGTTGATTGCAAAAGAATCGAGGGGTAAATAATTAAGCGACTCGATCAATTATTTACCCGCGTTTTTATACTAGAAAATCTTGAGGCGTCTTAAAAAGTCAATTAAGGCGTCGCGCAACTGGTCTTATTATCCTGCATCACACAGCTACTGATAGGCTTGCCTAGTTGATCCCAGGCTTGCATTTTCCAACTGGCGCCGACGCGCTCCATGGTCATGAAACCGGCTTGATTGCTATTGCTAAAGTGCGCTACTTCGGCTTTCGCGTAAGGCGTGGCGCCCGCTGGTACTTGCGACGGCAGTGCCTGATCTAAGGAAGAACCCCCATTGCCGGCGACAAACTGGGTAGGATGATCGGAAGCAAAGCTAATCGCCTCAAACAAATGCACGTGGCCGGCTAGCGTCGCCTGTACCTTAGCTGGAAACAGACGTTGGGGATGACTTAGCTGCATGATGTCTTGTAAAGCCGGATTACCCGATTTGAAGGCGGGGCCAAAACCCAAGATAGGATGGTGATTCATGAAGATAGAAAATTGTGCCTGCTCGGCCAGGCGATCGGCCGCCTGCAATTGCGCGGCATAAATTTGATAGGCGCTGGAAGTCTTTTCTAAAATTTGCCCGGGGACTTTGGATGAATCAAAGACGATTAATTGCGCGCTCTGCCCTCCCATCGTGCCTAGAGGTATTGCATAGGGCGCGCTGTAATCGCCTTGAATATCGTCGGCTTCGCGATTGCAATCACGTCCCGCTTGCAGTGGTCTAGGGTCCATAAAACTCCACCAGCCTTGACCGGCGCGGTGTGCACGATTTCGCTGGTTGCACGTACCATCACCCACGGCGCCACTGCCAGCAAGGGCGCAGCGGGAGCAACGAAATCGGCACCGCCAGCCTTATCCCAGCCATAACCCCATGGGCTGCCGGCACAGCTAGGATTACCAAGGCTGCAGGCATTTTCGCGGTAGTGATAATCACCCACGTGTATCACTAAATCAGGCTGAAAACTGGCTGCGGTCTTGGCCACTTGGGCGAAAGCCCACTTGGCCGCGTCGTTACACTCTTGAAAATAATTACTACCTTTTTGTAAGCGGCAACCGGTATCGCCGATTACGATAATTTTTTGCAGCGTGGCTTTCGGCAAGGGCAGTAGCTGCCCGGCGATACTGGCGGTTTTTACACCCGCGTGCAAGTCGGCTTCGCAACTACTTACCTCAAACAAGGATGCCTTGCTATCGGCAGCGCTGCTGACGGTTTTTCTTTGCGCGATGCTGGCCGGCGCAGCGCGTAATTGCATGCGGCTAGTCACGCCGTCCTGGCTCAGCTCAGGACAGCTAGTGGCCGTGGTGATGGCGCGTGCCTGAGCCTGCCCTTGTTCACCCAATACCACCCAAGTCGCGAGGATAGTTGCGTCGCCAGCCAGCGGCGCTACCAGCACGGTGCTCGGCGTATTCTGAACCACGCTAGCACAGCCAGTTAAGCTGAGAAGCAGGGCGATGCGACTCACCGCAGCTAGCCTGGGTTTTTTTAAACTAACAGCCATAATGGTTTTCTCGATTGAAATGTAATGTTGTTTGTTCGACTATTGTGCCAGTATTTAAGACTTGTTTATGCCTATTTCTGTGATGAGCACAATGGGGAACTTCTAAAAACCAAGGAACCGTGATGATAGCGACTCACAAGGAAAAGCTTTGCCGCAGAGGCGCAGAGGACGCAGAGGGAAAAACAAAAATTTTCTTTGCGTCCTCTGCGCCTCTGCGGCGAGAAAAGTTTTTGTTTTTAGGTTTTTAGAAGTTCCCTTTTGGAATTTTTTTCGGTGTGCTGTCAGCCTTCGAGCTAACCAATCGCCGCATTACACCCCATACGGTTCGACACACCTCTGCCATGAGCCTGCTGGAATCAGGGGAGAATATCAGTGTGATAGCGCTTTGGCTGGGCCACGAGAGTCCTGCCACCTCACATCACTACGTGGAGGCAAATTTGGCAATGAAGGAAAAAGCGCTCGCCCGATTACAGGAGCCAGGGGGAAAACTCCCACGGTTCCGGGCATCGGACTCGTTGTTGGCATTCTTGAAGACGCTGTAATTATGAATAACAAGTGATCATGCCTGCGCCACATTTGTAACGGAGCAGGCATGCTCGTTGGCAAATGCTATTCATAATCAAGTCCTATGCATAAAGACTGATTGCGACAGTCGCGGTGAGCCACCCATCGTCAAGTCAATTGCTTACATAACAAGCTAGAGTGTCTATCGCAGGTCGACAAAAAGCAACAAAAAATAACTGATTGGGCATACAGTATTCATCCATCAATTGCGCTATGGATGTTGCTGCCATGTCAGCCACCGGTCATTCCGATGTGCCACAAGCCGCTGTTTGCCGCCCACATGCCCGGCATGCAACAGTGCGGCCGGTACAAGGGCAAGCCGCCCCCAAGCAAGCCCCCGCGCTGTATCAAGCCCGTCATCCCGAGCAAAGTCTGTTCTATCGCACCATCGCTGGTCACGTCGAAACCTGGCTCGCGCTTGCCTCTAGCGGCCAGTTTGATGGGCAAGGTGATCTGCACACGCCAGCGCCTTATGTCGAGACTGCGTTTCGCAAAACCTCAAATGCGGCACGCATTTGCAAATTCGGCTTATGGCTTCGCCCGCGTCCGTTGTGAGGCTTGCGGTCATGATTTTCTGGTCGCCTTTTCCTGCAAAGGGCGCGGCGTGTGCCCATCGTGCAATACACGGCGCATGGTGGAGACGGCGGCGCATCTGTCCGATCACATTTTTCCCAAGCTGCCCGTGCGGCAATGGGTGCTCTCGCTGCCCAAACGCTTACGCTATTTTCTGCAGAACGATCCCAAGGCACTCAATACCGCATTGCGGATATTTCTGCGGGTGATCCTGGCCAGCCTGCAGGCACATTGCCCCAGTGCGGTGGCGCTCGATCGCAAGCGGGTGCAATTGGCGGCCTGTGCTTTTATTCATCGCTTTGGCTCGAGCCTCAATAGGCATGTGCATTTTCATATCTGCGTTGTCGATGGCGTGTTTGAGGCTGTGGATGGTGACGATGGCGATGAGAGCGGCAAAGTAACGTTTCATGCACTGGCGCATCTCAGTGCCGAGGCCATAGCTCAAGTGCAAAATGAAGCCAAACGACGTATCGTGCGCGCCTTCGTTAAGCGTGGCTTACTTGACAGCATTGATGGCGAAGTGATGCTGCTAGCCCGCCATGGTGGCGGTTTTTCGGTTGATGCCAGTGTGTGCATCGCAGCCGATGATAGAGCTGGCCTAGAGAGACTACTTCGCTATTGCGCACGTCCACCGTTTGCCATGGAAAGGCTGCACCGCAAAGGACAAGATCATTTGCTCTACCATTGTCCCAAACCGCAATCCGGAGGCAAGCAAGGCGATTTAATCCTGACACCATGCGAATTCATCGCCAAGATCGCCGCGTTGGTGCCGCCACCACGTATGCACCGTCATCGTTACTTCGGTGTCTTGGCACCGAATTCTCCACTCAGGGCAGCAGTCACCGCCATGGCGCCCATGCCGGTGACCCCGCCCGTTGCGCCGCAAATAGCTGCAGACCAAGAAGCCCAGACCAACGCCAAACGATCGCCAGCACGCTACCTATGGGCGAAATTGATCGCACGGATCTATGAAGTATTTCCATTGTTATGCCTGCACTGCGGCGGCCAAATGCGGTTGATTGCTTTCATCAACGACGGTGCTGAAATCCGCAAAATCCTCGATCACATCGGCGTAGAATCTAGCCCGCCAAAGATCAGCCAAGCCCGCGGCCCACCATTATGGGATGCTTGTGATGATGCCGAAGAAAAGGACTACTTTGATGATGGCGCAGGCGACGATATCGGGCAGAAGGGGCCCGATGACGATGTCGATCAGAGTGTGAATTGGTAAGGCTAATTTTCTAGTTTTTCAAAATGGGTGCGCGCAGTTTGGCGCATCAGGGCTAGCTTTGTGCTGACGGTTAATCAGAGGATGTTTTGAGGCGATGGTTGCTGCGATTTTGTGTGGATATGATGTTGCGCGTAGAAATGTATTGTGCAATCCAATCTGATTGGATAGAAACTTGCCCTTGTGATCACAGGGTTGGGGTAGAATACTTCGCTTAGGTGGGTTGAATTTCCTATCCTCACCAAACATCATTTAATCGTTGCGCATGAGGTCACCAATGTGGGTAACGACAGAACGCAACTATGTAACATGGCGGTGCAGGCACGCGAGGCCATTGGTGCCGAAGACCTTACCGTTCTGGCAGACCGTGGTTACATGAAAGGCGAGGAGATTCTGGCCTGTCACGGATTGGGGATTGATGCGCTAGTGCCAAAGACACATACCTCTGGCAATAAAGCTCAAGGTCTGTTTGATAAGGCGGATTTTAAATACGTCGCGGAGAAAGATGAATATCGTTGCCCGGCCGGACAAGCGTTAATTATGCGTTTCACCTCCATCGAACAAGGAAAGACGATGACCACTTACTGGAGTTCACAATGCCAGAGCTGCCCACTGAAAGTCAAATGCACAACAGGAGAGCACCGGCGCGTCAAACGATGGGAGCATGAAGACGTGTTGGAACTGATGCAGGCTAAACTGGCGGAAATGCCTGACGCCATGCTTGTGCGTAAGAGTACAGTCGAACACCCCTTTGGCACCATCAAAGCCTGGATGGGCGCGACACACTTTCTGACCAGGACCAAAAATCATGTCAGCACCGAGATGAGCTTGCATGTGCTTGCCTACAATCTGAAGCGTGTCATGAAAATAATGGGAATCATGCCGTTGATGGCAGCAATGAGGGCCTGAGAGCTTTTTTGGGTTCAAATACAGGGCTGTGGCACGCTTCAAATCTGAATGCCTATTTCCACCTTTAAAAATAATCGCACACTTGATAGACCTTCGTATTGCCTCTGTTCGCATTTCTATCGCGTCTTGTCTGCTTATCTCTGTATTTCTGCGTTTTGACACAGCCTGGCCCCGAAAGAGACGGCCAGAGTTCCGGTTAGCTGCCATTCAACCGAGATTTACGATATGAAGTAAATTTGGATTGAAATTAGCGGCTACCTTAAGATGCCAAAGCATGGCTGGTTTGCCGTGCAAACCGGTGGCTTATTTGATGCAAATACACAAGCAAAGTTAAAAAGAAAAATTTCAGAGTAGTCGAAAAAGGTAAATGTAGCGCTGAAAGCGCGTTTAAGATGGCTGGTCTGGATTGGCAAGTGCCTGTTTCCACTTGGTGTGACGACGGCACAAGAATCTTGCATCGAGCATCGCAGACCGACAGTACCAGTATCAACATAATCTGTTTAGCAATAGCGGTACACCAAGAGGCGTGGCGAATACTATCATTGTCAACCACGCAAGGTAAACTTGGGGGGATCTATGCGACGAAACCGAAAGTCGGGGTCATCGCAGTGATGGATATAGCCAAAGGCGAGGTTCTTATACTGCGATGTTTGTTTGATCTGAAATCGAAGATGAAATGAACGGCAATGCTTACTACCTGATACTGAGGATTGTCTCAATAGCCCAATTGTGAAGAGGATTTTCCGCTACCCTCCGGTGCCATGCCGCCACTACACCGAAGGATTGTGGGTTTGCATCAAATTTGAGTGTTCTAAAATTTCCAAGGCGAGCCATCGCAGAAGGAATAAAGGCGATTACGTCATTTACAGACAGGAAGCTCTGTAAGAATGTGTAGCACGGCAATGTGGCAATGACGTTCCTCGTCACACCTTGCTGATTTAGAAAATGATCGACCGTATCGCTAAAATAAAAAGCACTATTGTTCATAGCGACATGAGGAAATTTTGACAGGTCACTGAGATTTTGTACTGCATCGGGTATTCTTGATTTTGCGTTGACGATGCACGAGTAGTAGTCCTCCTTGATCAATGTCTGGTTAAGCCTGTCATCAATAAAATCTTTGAAGCCAATTAAAATGTCGGCCTCCCCCGATGCCAGCATTTCTTCGTGGGTTCTTTGATCAAAGTCCAGGATTTTGAATTTTATATTTGGTGCAGATCTTACGGCGGCTTGCACAATGAGTGGTACATAAGAAAGCTGTGCGTATTCATTCGCTATGATGGTGAATGTCTTTTTGATGGATGCCAGGTCAAATGGAAGAGTTTCATAGACATTGTCGAACTCGTGTATGACACGCTCAAACCTTGAGCAAAGTTCGTAGGCAAAGTCGGTAGGTTTTAGGCCGTTGCTTTGACGCAAAAATAGCTCGTTTTTGAATTCTTCTCTTAATTTCTTCAAATACCCACTGACGGCTTGCTGTGTCAAACCGGTCTCGGACGCGACCTTGGAGACGTTTTTTTCTTTGACGAGTTTGACGAAAACTCTCATGTGCCTGATTTCTATCTTGTCCATCATAAATATTTGTATCTCTTACAGGTAATCTCTGTTTGTCATTGTATCACCCGCCTCCTAGAATCTCCTCTCTTTCAATCATTCGAGATAAATTTATGAAAACTGTCGTCGTAATCGGAGCACTTGGCATGATGGGACAAGCAGCACTTAGTGGGTTAACGAGGCACAAGGTAGTCACAGCGAGTCGATCGGGTAAGGGCTGTGACTTTCAAGTAGATATTACAAATAAGGATTCATTGCGCAAATTGTTTGAATCTGTTGGCGAGTTTGATGCGGTTGTTAATACCGTGGGCCATTGCGAATATGCACCGTTTCAAGAAATGACCTCTGACCAATGGGCAACAACGATTCAAAGTAAGATGCTTGGCCAAATCAATGTCGTTCATGTTGGCCTTGAATATATCAAGGATGGCGGCTCTTTTACCTTGATTTCTGGAATACTAAACATGAAACCGGTGCCGCAGGCCATCGCTGACGCTACTACAAGTGGGGCGATTGACACCTTCGTAAAATGCGTTGCACATGAATTGCCTCGTGGAATTCGCATTAATGTAGTCAATCCCACTGTATTGGAGGAGGCGATGGATGTGTATGGAGACATGTTGCGCGGATTTCAGCCGGTTCCGGGGGCTCTGGTCGGAAAGGCATTTGAACGATCTGTCGATGGTTTTGTTACTGGCCAAGTTCTATTTGTTGATGCATAAAGCTTTGTCTTAACGCGATTTTCGATGAGACACCGACCGGATAACTATTTAATTGGCGCAGGTATGAGCGATCGTAAGATCGATGCTTGCAGCCAATTACATTTTTTCTCAATTGGTTCAGACGTAGTGATCGCGACTTGATCAGATAATTTACAAGGTGATCTGCACACGCCAGCGCCTTATGTCGAGACTGCGTTTCGCAAATACCTCGAGTGTGGCATCTTTGCTTACGGCTTCGCCCGCGCTCGTTGTGACGCTTGCGGTCATGATTTTCTGGTGGCATTTTCCTGCAAAGGGCGCGGCGTGTGCCCCTCGTGCAATACACGGCGCATGGTGGAGACGGCGGCGCATCTGTCCGATCACATTTTTCCCAAGCTGCCCGTGCGGCAATGGGTGCTCTCGCTGCCCAAACGCTTACGCTATTTTCTGCAGAACGATCCCAAGGCACTCAATACCGCATTGAGGATATTTCTGCGGGTGATCCTGGCCAGCCTGCAGGCACATTGCCCCAGTGCGGTGGCGCTCGATCGCAAGCGGGTGCAATTGGCGGCCTGTGCTTTTATTCATCGCTTTGGCTCGAGCCTCAATAGGCATGTGCATTTTCATATCTGCGTTGTCGATGGCGTGTTTGAGGCGGTGGATTATCATGACAGTGGCGAGGGCAGTAAAGTGAAGTTTCATGCGCTGGCGCATCTCAGCGCCGATGCCATCGCACAAGTACAAAATGAAGCCAAACGACGCATCGTGCGCGCCTTCGTCAAACGTGGTTTGCTCGACAGTATTGATGACGAAGTGATGCTGCTAGCCCGCCATGGTGGGGGCTTTTCGGTCGATGCCAGTGTGTGCATTGCAGCCGATGACAGAGCGGGGCTAAAGCGATTACTACGCTATTGCGCCCGTCCCCCGTTTGCCATGGAAAGGCTGCACCGCAAAGGTCAAGATCATCTGCTCTACCATTGCCCCAAACCGCAATCCGGTGGCAAGCAGGGCGATTTAATCCTGACACCATGCGAATTCATCGCCAAGATCGCCGCGCTCGTACCGCCACCACGTGCCCACCGCCATCGTTACTTTGGTGTCTTGGCACCGAATTCTCCACTCAGAGCCGCCGTCACTGCCATGGCGCCCATGCCAGTGATATCTCCTGAGGTGCCGCCTACATCCTCAGACCAAGAAGAGCAGACCAATGCCAAACGTTCGCCAGCACGTTACCTGTGGGCGAAACTGATCGCACGGATCTATGAAGTATTTCCATTGCTATGCCTGCACTGCGGTGGGCAAATGCGGCTCATTTCCTTCATCAACGACGGCGCAGAAATCCGCACAATCCTCGATCACATCGGCGTAGAGTCAAGCCCACCAAAGATCAGCAAAGCACGCGGCCCACCCTTGTGGGATGCCTGTGATGAGGCTGAACCGATAGACTACTTTGATAATGGCGCAGACGACGATCTCGGGCAACATGGCCCCGCTGAAGATGTCGATCAGAGTGTGAATTGGTAAGGACTGATTTTTAATTTTTCAATATGGATGCACGCAGTTTGGCGCATCAGGACTCGCTTTGTGTCTACGCTTCATTGGGAGCTGTTTTTGGGCGATCGTTGTTGCGATTTAGTGCGATTTTGATGCTGCTCTTGGAAAAGTGTTGTTTGATCAGACCTGGTTGGGACAAAACTTGCACTTGTGATCACGGGGTTAAGGTAGAATACTTCGCTTAGGTGGCTTGAATTTCCTATTCTCTATTCTCTTCTCGGACGCAATCGAGTCAGCCGCATTGACGAAGGTCGCGCTCTGTACATGCGAATTCGAGTCGCTTCCATCCAACTGAAGAGAACATGACCCACCCACAAGACCTGCACGCTTTGGCGAACAAGGCGCTCAATCAAATTGAATCGGACCAGGAACGGCAGGCCGCCTTGCGTATAAAGCCGTCCGGGCGCCGCCTCTGGGTAAAGGTAGTCAGCACAATGATCCTGGTGGCTGTCGTCACCTCTATTGTTGACAGCCGTACCCTGATCTTCTGGCTAGGGGTGTCTGAGCAGAAACAACTAGCCGAAATGACAGCAGCCCTGACTGCGGCCAAAGTTGCCGTCGAGCAATCTCACTCCACGACCGGCGAATGGCCGGACCGGGTGCCGCTTCCCGCACTGGCTTCACTGGTGGAGTTGCAAAATCCGGGACCCACCTACCGCTTGCTGGCCACAACCCAGCAATGGCAACTCACCATGACACCGTCTGGCGATCTGCAAAAGGCCCAACCATGAAATCTACCCCCCACGCTAGTCAATACGCGCGCACGGAAATCCATGGTTTCACGCTGGTTGAAATCTTGATGGCGATAGGCATCATCGGTCTGCTCGCGGCGGTCGCGGTACCGCAATACCAGCGGTATGTGGCGCGCTCGCACGCCGCAGAACTGCTGCTCAAGTTCGACGCCGTTAAAACCAACTTGGGTTCGCTCATTAGTTCAGGCAATGTGCAGGTCAATTGCGGCACGGTGCCCGCGGTGGTTCACGCGGCCAACCTGAAGAGCGAGTACGCCGGCATGGATGTGGGCTTTGAGCCCGTGACCGGTGGCTTTACCCCGGTGCTGCGGTATTGCGCCACCATCGAGGGACGTGGCCCGCAAGCGGTTCAGGTCGTCAGAGAGGCGCATACCGTCATGTCCCGTTCTGCAAGCATCAGCCAGCCCGTAGTGCTGGGAGATGCGGCAGCGAGCTTTGCTGTTAGGCTGGCCGGCGACACGGTGCTGTGCAAGGCGCTACCCGCCGCGAAACCCGCTGACATCTGTGCCAAACCGATGGGGCTCACCATGCAAGCTGATGTCATGCGACTTGCCAGTGGTGCCATCGTCCCCGGTGGCTATCACCTGCATACGCAGGGAAATCCGTTTGCAATGACCGTGGAGATGACCATTCTGGGGGTGCCGCCGCCTGGTGGCGCGGTGCTTTTCAACTACGGCAACTATGTAGATGACCACAACGCCTTCTCGCTGTGGAACCCAGGCAGCTTGACCGTGGCAATTTTGGGCAACGACTTCAACACAGGGCTCAATCTGCGTGATGGACAGACCCATCGCGTGTCAGTCTCATGGGACGGCGCAACGCAGACGCTGGCGGTGTACGACAACGGCAACCTCGTCAAGACGTTCACTGGGGCTGGTCGTGGTTATGCCTTGAACGGAAATGCAGAAATGTCGATTGGCGTCAAGAACAAAAGCCCTGGATTTTTCGAGGAAGGAACCCGGTTCAGCGGCGAGATTCTGCGTACCTCGGTGGTACAGCGTGCAATGACGGCGGCAGAGCTGGCAACCCCTGTCTTTCAGACGATGGCAGGCAAAAGTGAGCTGCTGATGGATGTCACCGTCGAAAACGGCAAGGTGGTCGATACCACGGGGCATCACGACATGCGGGAGGCGGGTGGCGTTAGTGTGACCCAGGCAGAGGTCGCAACGGCCCTGGTGCTCAAACCATGAAGTCCTCCCCCCACGCTATTGAGCGTGCCCCTAAGACAATCGGTGGTTTTACGCTGGTTGAGATCCTGATAGTGATAGGCATCATTGGCCTGCTTGCGGCAGTCGCGTTGCCCTCCTACCAACGTTATGTGGCGCGCTCTCAGGCGGCAGAACTCGCCTTGAAGTACGACGCGGTGCGTACCGCCATTCAGGTAAGTGCCAAGTCGGGGGAGATTCATGCTGCTTGTGGCAACCTGGCCAGCACGGTGCAGCCCGCCAATTTGCAGAGTAGCTACGCACAACTAGCCTTGAATTTCGATGCGGTGCCTGGCGGTTTCTCGCCGGTGCTGACCATATGCGCAGCGGCAGCCACGCAAGGCCAGCGGGGTGTGGAAGTGGCCCGGGAGGCGCATAACCTGCTCATGCGCAACAGCACCATCGGCCAAGGAGCGGTGATTGGTGAATCAGCGGTGAGCTTTTCCGTGAAGCTGGCAGGCGATACCGCCTTGTGCAAGGTGTTACCGCCTGCGGGAACCGCAAAGGCTGCGTGTGGAAAAGCCACTGGGTCGAGCGACAACACTGTTGTTACCCCACCCAAGCCCGGGAACATCACACCAAACATTCCTGCGTCTGGCGCCTCTGCGCCGCAGGGCCCTGTCTCCACACCGCAAAAGCCTGTAACTACAACTACCAACACGGCCTCTAGTTGCAATGCAGGCCCCGTCAATCTGGGAGTGATGCGCTTCTCCGGCAACAACCGCGTCAGCAGCGCAGGCAATCTCAACACCAATGGCGATATGACTGCGTTGTCGGCAGAAGTCGTCTTTACTGGCGGCCCCGGTAACGATCCGCTGGCAACCCTGCTGAGCTACAGCACCGACGCGGCCTATCGGGGTTTCACAGTTTATGACCCTTCGAATGTCCACATCAGCCTTGCCGGAAGATCCTACGCTTCTGGCGTGAACCTTGAAGACGGTCAAAACCACCGCCTGACCGTGAGCTGGCAACAAGCAGGCGGCACTTTAGTGCTTTACGACAACGGGCGCGAAGTCTGGCGCCGCGCAGGTGTGAACAGTGGTGGAACGGTTGCGGGCAACGGGCGACTAACGATTGGCCAGGAAGACTACTCGGCTGTCATGGGTTCGACGTCTTACAGAAGTGGCTATGTCGGCTCCATCGTGTCCGCCTCGCTGGCCACTACCGCTGTTACCGCTGCACAGGCGGCCTCGGATGGGCTGCATAACGTATTGGCGTCGAGTCTGGTGACCGATGTAGTCATGGGGCCGAACGGCCAACCTATCGACACCACGGGTCGGGCTACATATACCTCGGTAGGTGGAGTAACCTCCCAAAAAGCTCCGGTGGATACATCCATCATTCGCGACAAACGATGCCCATGACACGGAGCGATTTCTTGAACCATTCCTCACGCTTCAACACCGACCCGGTGACTGCACTTTTGGCTGCCGTAAAGCAAGCTTTTCCTCATCGCCCGGAACTGGCACGCCTGGATGGAGCCGACGGGTATTTGCGTTTGTGGCAAAACTTGGTAACAGCCAGCGGGCTGGATGAAAAGTCCTTGGCCAAACAACTGGCGCCCGCTTTGGGTTTGGACTTTGCCCAGAGCTTGGATGATGCCGAATCCGCTGCGCTGAGCTTGGTGCCTGTCCAGTTCTGCCTTAGCCACAAGGTGCTCCCACTCTACATGGATCAACTCACTTTGGTAGTGGCTACCGGTAACCCGTTTGATGAAAGCGTGGCCGAACGCTTGAATTTTTTAGTCAATCGCCCGGTGAAATGGGTGTTGGCGGCGCCTGACGCCATTGAAATTGCAGCAACCATAGCCTATGGCCGAGAAGCCACCCGACAGGCTAACGCCAGTGCACAGGAATTGGGCGTCGTATTGGCCAACGGTAAGGAAAGCTCCATCGTCACCCTTGGGCGCGCCATGCTGACATCGGCCATTGAACAGCGTGCATCTGACTTGCACATTCAGCCCTTTGTGGGCTCTGCATCGGTGCGTGTTCGGGTGGACGGTATGTTGCGGCGGGTCATGATGTTGCCCGATGCCGTGGCCGTTACGCTGATTCGCCACTTCAAAGCCAAGTGTGGAATGGACTCGACCAACAGCCTGATTCCGCAGGATGGCCGCATGACGCTTGTGTTTAAGGATCGCGAATTCGACATGCGCGTTTCGGTGCTGCCCGCCACCCATGGTGAGCGGCTGGTCATCCGGTTCTTGGAGCAAGGGCGTGTTCGTCGTCTGAGTGGTGCGGGCTTTTCATTGGCTGCGCTGCAAACCTTGCGCCGTGCGATACGCCGACCCTCGGGCATGGTCATCCTGACGGGGCCTACCGGATGTGGCAAAACCTCCACCCTGTACGGCATGTTGTCTGAGCTCAATAGTCACTCTGTCAACATCATCACCGTTGAGAACCCGGTGGAATATCGCATACCTGGTATCTCGCAGGTGGAAGTGAATGAAAAAGCGGGGCGGGGTTTTGCTACGGTTTTGCGTTCCATCCTGCGGCAGGACCCCGATATTGTGCTGATTGGTGAGATACGCGATGCAGAGACTGCTGAGATTGCGGTACAGGCCTCTTTGACAGGCCATCTGGTGCTGTCTACCTTGCACACCAACGATGCGATGACGGCCATCCCTCGGTTGTTGGATTTGGGCATTGAGCCCACGGTGTTAGCCGACTCACTGGCGGCAGTTGCCGCCCAACGGTTGTGCCGCACCCTTTGCAGCGAGTGCAGGACGCCCATAGCTGAGCCCTATTCGCCTGAGGAGATGTTGTTTTTGCAGACCACACACAACCCGCCGCGTTACCGCAGCGTGGGTTGCAAGGTATGTGACTACACCGGTTTTTTCGGCAGGCTGCCGATTGTGGACATCGTGGAGATGACGCCCGCACTGCGCGATGCAATTGCTGGGGGCCAGACCCGACTGTCCGAACTGGAAGCCTTGCGCGACGGAGGCTTGAAGTCTTTGGCGGCGTCGGGAAGCCTGCGAATCATTTCGGGTGATACGACGGTGCGTGAGGTGGTGGACACGGTAGGCCCCGGTTTCTGGTCGGAGCTGGCGCGACACTACGGCACTACCTTCCAGAGCGACCCTCTGGATACGTTCCCCGAGCCTATGGCGCTGTCTCCAGCGGTGTTGTTGATTAGTTCCAACGCGGCGATGTCGCTGACACTGAATGAGCTGCTCCAACCCCACGGCTACCGTGTGCTCCATGCCGCCACGCCTGACGATGCGCACGCCCTACTGGTGCAGGATGAAGAAATTGTGTTTGTGGTGGGGGATGTGGATGAGCACATCACGGTCGCGCAAGCGCAGACCGCATTTTTGGAAAACCGAGCCCGCATTGCTTGGGCGCGCTTGCCAGCTGCCATTTTGTTGCCCGCTTCACTGGCAGCGGATCAGGTGGCCTTGCGGGACTCGGGTGTAATGGGCACCATGTTCTTGAAACCGCTGGAAGGACCAGCGTTGGTGAACCATATCCGGCGCAGCCGCTCCCTGTGACGAAGGCCGCTGCCAGCGGCTCCAGTGCCTTACTAAGTAAATCCGTTTTTAACGATCGGGCCTTGCGTCCCGGTGTCGGAATCATTCCAGATGTCTTCGCCTACCAAGCGACGGTCACCCTGAATCCTGTATGTAATCAAACCCGACTTAAAGACCAAACCGCCATCACTGCGCTTGGCCTTGGCGGGCTTGTCATTCACCCAGACACGCTCTTTTGCATCAATTCGTATGGTGGATACAGTGGCACCACCACTATTTTTGGCGATCCAGTTGCCGGCATAGGGGTTTTCGTTGGAGACCACGGCAGCGGGTGTAGAGGACGGCGGTGGGGCTTTGCTCACAAAGCCGGCTTTCGCGTTGTCCGCCCTCGACTTTTTAATATCGCAGCGTTGTAGCTCGCTCATCTGGGTGCAACCCGACCGCTCCAGTTGCTTGGCATAAGTGGCGTTGATGGCATGTGCCGAAGTAAGGCTCAAAAACGTGGCGATGATGGCCACTGCAGATTTCATGGTTTGCATAGGTGACATTTCAAAGGAGGTCGTTGAACAAATGGGCAAGTTATATGATTTTTAAAAAATCAAAATTTCTTGAAAGTATGAAGCTGGTCCTTACGAAAGTAGTGAACGCCGAAGAACAGCCCACCGGCGGTGCCTGGGCTCGCCATATCGCCGGCCATTCTGGCGATCACATGAGTATCGGTTTCCTCGAGCAGATCAGCGCCTTTGGCAATGACGATGGTCGGCGCAATGAGCCCCGCAGCCCTGCCACCGACCAGGTGCAGGCTACCGACATCGGCCTTGGCGCTAGTGGATTGCAATTCGCCCTGCCCGGCGCGCTCAATCAATTGTCGTAACGTCTTAGCACCCTCTTGTAGCTCGGCTTCCAGTACGCGCAGTAGTGCGTCTGAGGGCGATTTGAATTCCGCCACGGCGTACGCTGTTGGCAAGTGAAACATGTAGCGTCCCACCCAGCCACCGCCCTGCAGCTGAAATACCAGCGCAATCCGGTAGGTGTCATCAATACACTCGGTCATAAATACAAAGGGCTGCAGAGTGAGCGCGCCACCGGTCTTGCGGTACAGGGGGCTCATCGCCATCTCCGTCTGCGCTAACTTGTAGGGCGCGATGCGAGCATAGCGGGCTTCAAATGCATCGGCTGTCATGCGGTCTATGGCACTGCCAATGGCCTCGCTGACAAACGGAATGGGCATGAGTAGCCCCGCCGCGCTCTCAGATGGAATTAGTACAAACTGACTATGCGGTATCGGCACAGCCTTTGCAGGTAAAACAGAGGGCAAGGTGCGCGAAAGACTGATACCCCGGTCGGCCGCTGCCGCGCTAATGGGCACGCTGGCCGGTGGCGCCGCGCAGCCAGCGAGCAGCGCCAGTTCTAGCGGGACAAGGAGAAGGAGGGATCTGCATAGGTCATGACGGCTAGATGCTTTAAACGGCGCTGGACGCCCTGGGCAGGGTCAGGGTAATGGCGGTTGTATTGTTTTCGTCGGATACCGCTAGAGTAATGGTTCCGTTTTGAGCTTCTGTGAGCAGTTTGGCCGAGTAATTGCCAAACCCTGTACCGCCTGACTTTCCACTGGTTGAATACTTTTCAAAAAATCGAGAGCGGATGTCGGCGGGAACAGCCCCTTGGTTTTCAATAACGATCCGAAGGGGAGACTGATCATAGAGTTTGACGGTGATTTTGCTGGAATCCGGTGCCGCTTCACAGGCGCTTTTTAATATGTTCGGAAGTAGCGAGTAGCACAGCATGGCATCACCTAAAGACTGCGGCACCTCATCCCCAACGGGTACATCGGTATCGACAGAGATGTGGATGTCTTTGCCCGCGTATGCGGTGCGGTTGATCTCCGCAATGCGTCGCAAAATGTCTGCAATTGGCACCGGCACCGCATGCAACTCGAACCGGCCAGTTTCAATTTTGAAAAGCTCACCTGACAGATTGATCATGTTCAGCACTTGCAAGGCCGTTTCTTCCACCAATTTGAGTTGCTCCAGTTGCTTTCTCCCCACGGAGTCATCCTCAATCAGCGCGTGCAGCAGGCCTAGCACTCCGGCCAGTGGGCCTTTCATATCGTGGCGCGTGATGTGGGCGACGTCCTCTTTGAGTTGGGCCATCTCCACCATGCCGTCATACTCGGCTTGCAAGTTTTTGCGCAATTGAACATAGCGCATGAAGTTGCGAACCCGGTGCTTGAGTGCATCGGGGTCCACAGGTTTGGTAATGAAATCCACTGCACCCAGGTCCAGGCCCTTCAATCTTGCGTCACTCGAGGTCATGGCTGTGACAAAAATGACCGGAATGTTTTCCGATGTGGGATGCTCGCGCAGATGCTTAGCCACCTCAAAGCCATCCATGCCCGGCATCATGATGTCCAGCAGCACCAAGTCGGGTGGGTCATCCGAGGTGCAGATCTCCACGGTCTTTGCGCCGTTTTGGGCCAAACGTACCCGGTATTCCGTCTTAAGCAGGCCTGACAGCAACACCAAATTGTCAGTCGTGTCATCTACGATCAGGATGGTCGGTTTTTGAGGCGCAACGCTCTGGTCGTCCGGTTTCTTATCCAGCCTTTTAGGTGCGGTAGTAGCCGCTTTGGCACCAGGCGCACGCCCAGGTTTCCAAGCTAGGGCTTTTTCTACCCGCACCATGAGTTGGCTAGGTGAATAGGGCTTGAGGATCATGGACGTCACGCCACATGCAATGGCTTCTTCGATGTGCGTGCGCTCAGCCTCTGCCGTGATCATGATGAATGGTAGTGTGAAGAGTTTGCTGTCCTCGCGCATAGTTTTTAGTAGTTCCAGCCCGGACATGACTGGCATGTTCCAATCTGACAGCACCATGTCTACATGCTGACTTGTCAAAATGCGCAGGGCGGCTTTTCCATCCACGGCGGTGAGTATTTTTTCCGCACCCAACTGACGCAACTGGTTAACTATCACCCGTCGCATGGCTTCGAAATCATCCACCACCAAGAAAACGAGTTCCTTGTCCAGATTGGGACATGGGGTTGGTTATAGATGGCAATGCTCATGCAAGTCTCTCCTGCTGCAGGGCCGCCAGTGCGGCATCAAAATCACAATCGGCCACCGCGGCAGCCACTCTTTCTAGTTTCGTTGCCAGTGGTGTCCCTTGGGCCAAATCCAGTAAGGTATCCAGTGCATCCGCTGCCTCTACATCACCGTCATGTAGCAGTCGGGTCAATTGCTGAAGCGAAGTGTGCCAGCATGGTTACAACTTTTTCCACATTGACCCGGTAGGCCGCGTAATCCGCCTCGAAGCGGGCAAGATTTCTCTTGTTTTCTTCCCGGAAAACTGTGGGCCTGAGTGTTTCCAACTCTTTCTGCACGGCAGCCTCCGCTTTGGCGACCTCTTGCATCGCAGAAGCGCGCACCGCAGGGTCTTGGGCCAATACCGCCTGTCGGAGTTCACGCCCCATCACCAGGTAATTGATCTGGGCATCTTTGGCCGCGGATACGCCGAGCAGGTCGTCGGAATACAACTTGTCGAAACCATCGATAAGCTGGCGTTGAACGGCGAGGTTGTAGATTCCCGTCACCAGCAGCAAGGTCAGTAAGGTGGCGTAGCCGAAGACAAGTTTGAGCGAGAGTGTGCGCCGCTCAAGTAATTTCATTAATGAGTTCATGAACGGGTCTCCGCAACTTCCAGATCGTGCATATGTGCTCTTTTTAACAACAGGTTTCCATTGAGCGTCGTACCGAGAATTTCAAAGCGGCTGCTCTTTGATGTGAATGTCGGCTGTGATGATGTCTGCACCCACCGCAAGGCTGAACAAAACAACCAGCGCCCACCCCTGTCGCAAGTGCCGGGCCAGAAAGGGGACCAATCCATTTTTTAGAAGTTCCCTTTTGGGATTTGCCTCGGTGTGCTGTTTAGCCTAGGCCCATGCACTGATACGCCAGCTTTTTAAATTCGAAAGAAAACGGGTGCCAGAAACTCATCTGGCGCTGCGCCATCAACACGCCGGCGATATTGTGGCGCGGTGAAATCCACCAATGCGTGCCAGCGATCCCACCCCACTCAAACTCGCCGGCCGACCCCGCTGGATCTGCTAAGCCCGGTTGTAAAATCACCGCGCCCCCGAAACCAAAGCCCTTGTTCGGCAAATAGCCAACGCTAGGGAAGGAGATGCCCATGCCAGCGGGCAGCTGATTTTGCATCATCATGGCGATCGTCGCGGGTTTCAGCAGCGCTCTGCCACCGGGCATCAGGCAGCGCAGCAGCGCCAGCATATCGGGCAAGCTAGAGACTAAGCCACCGCCACCGGACAGGCGCGGCACCGGCGTCAGATAGGCTCCGGGATAGGGCGCATCGTCGCGCCGCTTCAGACCGCGCTTGAGCCGGTTAGTCGGGTCGCTGCCCGAGTAATAGGCGGTCAGACGCTGGCGCTCAGATTCGGGCACCACGAAGCCGGTGCCATGCATGGCGAGCGGCGCAAAGATATGGCGGCGGATAAACAGATCAAAACTCTCGCCACTAATCACTTCAACCAGATGCGCCAGCACGTCGCTGGCGATAGAATATTCCCAGGAACTGCCCGGCTGAAACGCTAGCGGCAAATCTTCCAGCAAATCGAGCAGATGCGATAAAGGCGTAAACGCGTTAAACACATTGTGTTCTACATAGGCTTTATAAATGGTCGAGCCATGATCTAGCCAGCCATAACTGAGCCCCGAAGTATGCGTCAGTAAGTGGCGTATCGTGATCGCGCTTTTAGCCGGCTCGGTGTCATGAATATCCGTGGTGCCGGGACGCAGTACCTGGCGCTTAGCGAGTTGCGGCAGATAGATCGCTACCGCATCGTCCAAACCCAATTTGCCCTGATCCATCAGCAATAACACGGCGATAGAGGTGATCAACTTGGTATTCGAGAACACCCGAAACAAATGCTCGGGGCCTAAGGCAATCTGGTTTTCGATATCGGCATAACCGACACTATCCTGATACAGCAGCTCTTGGCCATGCAAGATGGCCGACGAGACACCGGCCAGGATTTGTCTATCGACATAGCTTTGCATGGCAGGTCGGATCACACTAAAGTCGTGGCTACTGGGCGCTGTCATGGTGAAAAACTCAAGGCAGAAAAATCACATTCTAACTGTTCGCAGTGCTCTTGCGTAAGGCCTTTGGCCGAACCAGAAGCGAGCAGCAGCGAGGCTAAGAGCAAACTGCGATTTGCTCGCAATGCCAGTTTTTAGTGCGACTAAACAGGCACAATAGCAGGCACAATTATTGCTATTAAGAATTTAACTGCGGGCGACTTTTTGGCGGCATCAGCGCAGCTCAGCAGGGCAGCAAATAATGCCGTTGTATTAGGTAAAAATCTAAGTATTAATACTTGCAAGCAGTAAAGATTTGATGCACCATGCCAACGCAAGCTTTGCTGGTGAATTGAGTGTCATTGAAATTGTTTTTTTAACTGGGAACGATATGTGTCAGGCGCATCAAAACGATATGAGAAGATTTTCTGTACTGCTATCCACGGTCATTTGTTCTGCGACGCTGCTGAGCGCCTGCCAGAAAACACCAGAACCAGAAGTGAACACCGAAGCCCCAGCCGTCGCCATCAGCGACAAGCCCACAGGCTTAGTCAAGGCCGCAGTCCGTCAAGTCGATAAGAACAAAGATGTAGGCCAATACCTGGATCAATTCTCAACCAAAACAGCGGCAGATATCGCCAAAGAAGAAAAACTGGCGAAAGAGGCGAAAGACGCCAAACTGGCACTCGAGGCCAAACTCGCCTTGGAAGCCAAAGCCAAAGACAGTAAATCAGCTAGCAATGCTAAGCCGCTTGCGGCGGCCCCCGTGCTGGTCGCGAAGGCGCCAGAAGTTGCCGCCTCGGCGGTGGTGTCAGCGCCCCCCAAAGCTGCGCCAGTTGCCCCTGTGGTAGTGGCCGCGACACCAGCCCCAACGCCTGCAGTAGCCGAGGTGACCCCGCTCAAACTGCTCTCTAGCGTGCAACCTGGTTTTCCTAGAAACGCGATACGTGCCAATGTCACCGAGGGCATAGTCAGCGCGCGCATCCATATCAGCACCGATGGCAAGGTGACTCAAGTCGAAATTTTAAAAGCCAAACCAGCCAAACATTTCGATCAGGAAGTCATCAGCGCCGCCCTGCAATGGAAATATGCACCAATCTCCAGCCCTCAGACCAAGCTGCTAGAGTTCGCCTTCAATCGTGAGAATTAGGCCAGGCACGCGTTAGCAATATCGCGCTTTAACTAAGCACCAAATAGCCATCAAATAGCAGCGCAGTCTTGGCGCTGCTATTTTTTTTGTCTGGTCGCTGCGCGCTAGCAGGCGCCCGCAGCGACGCCAATTCTTAGTGCGTTTCTGAGCACTGCGCCTCATTTTGGCGCTGGCAGAAGCTGGTAGACGTGGGAATTAGCGGCGTTTCTCTTCCTCCATACCCAAAATGCTTGGCACGCAAATTGCGTTACTCATACTTAGTTAAACAAAATTAGGACTTACGCAAAATTGTCCCAGCTAGGCGTGCCGCCGAAGACTTACATTAGTACGGCAAGGCGGATACAAGGACGCTGGGGCGGTTTTGCGTAAGCCCTAAAGATTCCGGTTTGATGTGCATGCATGTAAGCCCCATCCGGCAAAACATTCATCTTCGATTCCTCATTTTTTTGAATAAGGCGTCACGCAGCCTATACCCAGAGCTGGCGTGCGTACGTTCACCCCTTAAGGAATTTCTTATGCTAGACAAAATCAGTAAAAGAATTTTGGCCGAATTACAAATCGACGGCCGCATGAGTAACGTGGAATTGGCGGCGCGGGTCCGCCTGTCGCCCGCCGCCTGTCTGGAGCGGGTCCGCAAATTACAAGAGGCCGGTTACATCCTCTCGTACACCGCGCAACTCAATCCGCACATGCTAGACGTGGCCTTGCTAGTGTTTATCGAGGTGGTACTAGACCGCACCACGCCCGATGTATTCGAATCCTTCAAACGCGGTGTGAAGGCGGTACCGGAAGTATTGGAATGCCATATGGTGGCCGGTGGCTTCGATTATCTGGTCAAGGCCAGAGTCAAGGACATGAATGCCTATCGCCAGTTTTTGGGTAAATCGTTACTACAACTCAATGGGGTACGCGAAACCCATACCTATGCGGTGATGGAAGAAGTTAAAAACACCACCAGCTTACCGATCCATTAGTGGTTTTTAAGGAACATTGATACTTTAATAAAAACTCTCGCCTGATCCCCCACTGGCGCTACTCATTGAACTACCAATAGCTGGCAAGGCGCATATTCCATGCGGCTTGCCAGCCTATTTCGGCCTGCAGCCCGCATAGAATATGCGCGTGCGTCCAGCCATCCGCACTAAAGCTTAGGCTTCGCTAGCGGGCTTTTACATCTCCTTACACTCTTTCGATTTTTTGCCAAATCGGCTTAGGCTAAAATCTTCAATTGCCCAAAATCAACACAATGGGCACTATTCGCTGCGCCTCTTAGTCGGAATCGAAAATCTCTTTATCCAATTGTGCCGTGCTACATTTGCCAGGATTTTTGTGCAACAAGAAAATACCGTGTTTTTCCAGTGACAAAATTTCACCTATAAATTAACTACTCCTCATGCGCCCACATCCCAAGCTCCTCAGATTTTTTTCTATCGCACTATTGAGTGCGCTTGCTGCCTGCGGTGGCGGCGGAGGCAGCACTCCTGCCACGTCTGGGACTGGAACCATCACACCGCCGGTAGTGACGACACCGGACAGTTCGCTAGACCTGGCCTTGCGCACAGGAGACGCCAGTGCTATCACGGATGCCGCACCGATATCGATAGCCGCTCGCGATTTTGTGGCGCAATTATCCGATCAGCAAGCCAAACGTATCAGCACTCTGGTCGCTGGAGTCAGTAGCGAATACGCGCCTACCCAAAACAGTCAATTTTTATTACCACTCAATACCGAGTTGTCGGCACCCTGGATTATCGGCGACAAAGGACAGACACTGGCCAGTATCAGCATTGCCAGCAATGGCCGTAGCGCAGGCTATGGTGCCAACGTGCTCGAGCAATTTCGTAACAACAATAATCTGAACCATGCGCCTGCGTTTAAACGCTTGCTGAGCTGGTTGGTGCTGGGCGACGCGACTCTGGCGCTGCCAGCCAGCTTGCCAGTTGCCTGGGCCGGTATCAACGCCAGCAATGGTCTGGCCGGATTGACCAAAATAGGAGTGACAGCCACCAGCCTCGGTTGTGACTTGTTTGCCGATATCAACTGCAATCAAGGCGCGAAACTGCTGGTTTTAGGAGGCGATATGTTGGCCAATGCCAGTGCCGAGGCGAGCGTACGCGCCTGGGTTAGCGCTGGCAAGCCGGTACTTTATCTGCATACCAAGACCTGGGGTGACAGCGAATCCGGTCGCCAGATATTGAGTGGCATGGGTTTACAAATGGGCGGCTATGCCGGCAATTATTTCAGCAATGACTTAGTGGCAGCCGGCCGCAGCGAAGCCGACAATTTGGCCAAGCTTGATCAGTTTGCCGATAGCCGTGCTTTGATTAATCGTATCGCCAACAATAGCTGGCGCACTGACTACGGCTGGAGCGCCTGTACCACCTATGTTGGCTCGATTAACTGCGACAATGTACCCGATCTACAAAAAGACCTGATGACACCGATCGAGTCGCTGCGTCAGCAAATCGATAATTTCACCCGCAGCGGTCGCAACCTGTTCGCCACTCCGAATACCACGAGCTTACGCTTGCTGGCATTGTGGGCCGATGTGCAGCGCAAACAAATCGTTTATCCGGTCGATAAAACCAGTAAGCCGGTAGAGTTTCAGAAAGCGCTGGTGGCCGATGCGCTGGTGGCCTATGTGCGTCCACTGGGTGTGGCGCAAACTGATTTGAGTTCTTTCCTGAGTAAAAGCGCCGCCACTTTGCCGGTTTCCACCAGTGATGAAACCATCAGCATCAGCCTACCTGCCGATCAGGGCTTTACCGCGATAGGCCGCTTTGCCGTGCCTGGTAAAACCTTGCAGATAGAATTAATCGATGCCGGTAGCGCCACGGTGGCCTTACGCCTCAACACGCAACGCGTGAGCTCGACCCGTTACCTGGGCGCGACGTCCTATACCCGGCCACGCTATCTGGCCAGCCCGGCAATGCGCCTGGCGAAAGCGAGCCCCTTACAAGTGAACAGCCCTTACGGCGGCACCATGCAGCTAGAATTTAGCGGCGCTACTGCCGGCCAGATCGTAACCCTAAGGATACGCGGTGTAGCGCAACATCCTTACTTTGATCTTAGCGCTGGTAGCGATAAGGCGGCCTTTATTGCCGCACTCAACAATGGTCAATTTGACTGGGCTGAAATCAAGATGCCGGGCGCCGAAATCCATACCAAGGTCGCCAAGATGAAGGACGTGCTACAGAAAGACTATGGTAACGATATGGTGCGTTATCTCGATGAGCTACGCGATCTGCTCATAGAAGGCGATTACCGCATGGCTGGTTATGCATTGAAAGGTCTCGATCTACCCGCCGCCGTGCAAACTTTTTGCAACGGTCTGGCCTGGAATTGTACCGATGCCGTGATGCACCGCGGCCCTAGCACCCAGCACATTAATTCCGACGATTTTGCCGCATGCGGTAATGGTTGCTCGGGCAATCCCTACGATCAGGATTGGGGCGTGAATCCACGCGGTTGGGGCGAGAGTCATGAGCTTGGCCACAATCAGCAACAAGGCTTACTCAATATCTATGGAGGGCGTAGCGGTGAAGTGTCGAATAATCTGTTCCCGCTAAGGATGAACTGGCGTGTGCTGCATGAAAAGAATACCTATGTCGCCAATCATGTAGGCTATCGTTCTGCCTTCGATATGATCAATGCCGGTCGCACTAATGCCGATCCGCTGGAAGCCCGCTATCAGAGCATCTGGGGCTCGGACGCCTACGCCACACAGAACGGCGAACGCATGGCTTTCTACATGCAGTGGATACATTACTGGCATGCCAGAGTCAACGACGAGGCGCGCGGCTGGGATATCGTCACGCTGCTGTACTTGCATCAGCGCCAGTTTGCACGGGCTGATTGGGCCGCCAATAAAGACAAGCTCGGCTATAGTCAATACGCCACTCGTCCTAGCGTGGATGGTAACGACAATATGTTGATCGCCTTATCCTGGATCACCCAGCGCGACCAGCGTCCAACGTTCGACCTGTGGGGCGTACGCTACTCAACGACTGCCGCAGCGCAGGTCGCCAGCTATGCTTTTGCGGTAGAGCCAGCCTTGTTTTACGCGTATAAAGTGACGCCAGATAAAGTCTCTGCGGTTAAGAAAATAGACATGAGCGTGGCGACACCAGTGTGGCCGTTTTAAATTATACAAAACCAGTAACTATTCCGCCGACTATAAAGAAAGTCAAAACACCTCACCGCAGAGATGCTGAGACGCGGAGAACGGCAATGTAGTTCCCCGTTTTTCCTCGGCGTCTCAGCGTTGAGAGGTCTTAGTTTGTTTCGTCGTGCTCCTAGTAGACTGAATAGTTACCAAAACCATCATTGCAAAAACTATTGCGCAATATCCATGGACCTCGCAAGCCGATATCGGCCTGAAAGGCGCATGGGATGTTGCGCATAGTGTTTTGAAAACTTCTAAAAACCTAAAAACAAAAACTTTTCTCGCCGCAGAGGCGCAGAGGACGCAGAGAAAATCTTTTTTTCCCTCTGCGTCCTCTGCGCCTCTGCGGCAAAGCTTTTCCTTGTGAGTCGCAATCATCACGGTTCCTTGGTTTTTAGAAGTTCCCTTTTTGGATTTCTGAAAAAATCCTGGTTAAGCTCGTCTCATCCTCCCACTGCAAATCCCCAACGGTTAAAATAAAGCACGTCGCGCACTTAGTCGCGCTGCTTGTTACGACACGGGAATCAGTATGAAAATCGGTATGCAAACCTGGGGCAGTCATGGCGACATACGCCCGTTTTTGGCGCTGGCGCAAGGCTTGCAAGCGGCGGGCCATGAGGTCACTTTAGTGATTACCTGCGTCGACCATGCGCAGTACCAGGGCATGGATAACGAGCATGGCGTGAAGATCATCATGGTCGCCTCGCCGGTGATCGCCGATCCAGCCGAAGGCGCACAAGCGGCTTTAAAAATTTTCAATACCCGCAATGCGGTCAGACAATTAAAACTCATCTTTAGCACACTGTTCGCACCCGCCGAAGCGGCGATGCTGGCGGCGGCGCAAGCGCTGTGCCAGGAATCTGATGTATTGATAGGTCATTTTTTTCTGCATCCTTTACAAATCGCTGCCGAAAAATCCAAAAAACCATATATGACGGTGATGTTTGTGCACAGCCTGATTGCGACAAAATTTTTGCCGCCACTAGGCTTCCCTGCGCTCGGACAATGGGGCAATCGATTGGGCTGGTGGCTAGTGAAAACCACGCTACAACTGCAGCTCAGTAAATACCCGAATCGCTTACGTCAACAGCTAGGTATGCCGGCTGGCCCCGACCTGCTCAGCAAGGTCTGGAGTTCAGAACAATTAACTTTAATCGGCGTCAGCCCTACCATCGCAGTACGCCAGCCTGACTGGCCAGCGCATGTGCAAGTCTGCGGCTTTCTCGACATGCCTAATGTCGCACTCGAAGGTCAATTGTCCGGGGACTTGCAGCATTTTCTGCAGACCGGTGACGCACCGGTTTACATGACGTTTGGCAGTATGATGGTGAAAGACTTAGGCAGTCAAAGCCAGAGCTTGCAAGTGCTCACGGCAGCCGCCAAACTGGCCGGCTGTCGCGCCATCATTCAAGCTAATTTGTGGCAAGAATGTGGCTACACAAACAGCGCGAATATTTTGTACCTGAGCGCGGCGCCGCATCACCTGGTGTTCCCACATTGTCAGGCGGTGCTGCATCACGGCGGCGCTGGTACCACCCACTCAGCCACGCTGGCCGCTAAGCCATCGATCGTGGTGGCGCACCTTGACGAGCAAGAATTCTGGGGCAAACAATTGCAAGACCTAGGAATAGGCGGCAAGCCGCTCAGACGCCGTAGCCTCACAGCCGCCAAATTAGCCCAGCAAATTCTAAGCGTCCTGAACAGCCCGCAGATGGCACAACAAGCTGAAAAAATGGCGCTTACCATGCAAGCAGAAAATGGGGTCGCGACTGCGGTTAAGCTGATCAATGCGCAGTGTGCTGCGATTAAAATATAGAGGCAGGCAGCAAGGCTGCCAAATTACACTAGTCAGCCATGCATGCTACGGCTATCGCTTGGTGCTTGCGCGCGCTCTGTCAACCCATAATCGCGAATGACCCCGGCGATACGCAGGCGGTAATCCTCAAACACCACGTTGCGGCCCTGACTTTGCGCTTCTCTATGGGCTTCGCGGTTACGCCAGCCGGCCACCTTGACCACCAAATCGATGATTAAGCTGTCCTTCTGCTCAGGGCTTCGCTCGTGTAAGTTGGGATTTTTTATCATCCCCTGCACTATGCCGTAAGTTGATTGTGTTGATTACTGTTAAATAGCTACAAAATAGAATTAGATACCGCACTATTTAGTTATTTCCGCATGGAAAAATTCTTACTACTAAATTATAATCGCTCTGTTTTTTTCAAACAGAAATACTTTTTTTGAAAAAACTCCTTTTCACATTAAAGATGCCTGGTTCACTGCGTCAGGTTTGGCAGCATTTTTTCCCGGTTTTTCATTTCAGCGCTCAACACCAGTCTTAGCGGCATGCCGATTGCGGCATATCGGTATTCAAACCACATAGGAGAAATAAGTGCATCACCTGCTTACCTGTTTCCGGCTCTATCAAAAAAGCCGAAGCAATGTCACATCCGCCGTTTCCCGTCCTGCTAAGCTATCAGGTTTGGGTCTTATCCTAAGCACCCTGCTATCAAATCCCGTCTTTGCACAAAGCCAAGTAGATATCGGTGCCGCGCAACGTCAGTTGGATCAGATCCAGCGTCAGGAACAACTGCGCCTGCAACACGATCAGGACGAAGCACGCCGCCGTAACGACCCATCGGAGGGCATGGATACCAAAGCACTACAGCCAAAAATCAGCGTACCAGCGCTCGGTGCAGCCTGCCGCCAGATTGATAGCATTAGCATCAACGGCGCGAACCAGCTCTCGTCATGGACGCGCAACGGCATCACCAGCGCATTTACGCACCAGTGCCTGAAGATCGATGATTTCGAACGTCTGCTGGGCGAGATCACCAAGCGCTATATCGACCGCGGCCACATCAGCACCCGTGCCTACCTGGCACCGCAAGACTTGAGCAAGGGCCATCTGGAAATTCTTGTGATCGAAGGCCATGTCGAGAAAATCATTGTCGATGACGGTGATGCGCACAGCGTCTCACTGCAAAACGTGCTACCCGGGGTAGCTGGAAACATTCTCAATTTGCGCGATCTGGAACAGGGCATAGACCAGATCAACCGGCTCTCCTCGAACAACGCCCAACTCGATATCCAGCCCGGCGAAAAAGCTGGCGCCAGCGTAGTGGTGATTCACAATCAGCCTCGTTCGCCTTGGCACGCCACGCTCTCGCTGGATAATCAAGGTTCGGAACCAACCGGCAAACAGCAGGCCGCGTTCAATGCCAGCGTCGATAACTTGCTGGGCTTCAACGAACTATTTTTTCTCACGCACAGGGAAACCGTACCGGGCAATCAAGATAAAAAATTCTCGGGCAGCGACAGCTTTGGCTTGAATATCCCGTTCGGCTACACCACCTTTTCCATGAGCAGCAGCTATTCACGCTATGTCAGCACGCTCCGTGTGCCTAGCGGACTAGATTTGATTTCCAACGGTGACAACCGCGTTGACAACATACGTCTCGACCGTATCCTGTACCGCGATCAAGCCAGTCGCGCCTCGATGGCGGTGACACTGACGTCCAAAGACGCGAAAAATTTTCTGCACGACCAGTACCTGGGCGTCAGCAGCCGCGCCCTGACCGTGCTCGATATCGACAGCAATCTGTTCACCAGCTTCGCCGGTGGGACTATCTCTCTCGATTTCGGTTACGCCATGGGCCTGGATAAGTTAAATGCCCTGCATGATCCGGACTACCTGCCGGATTGGGCGGCACGCGCACAGTTCGCCAAATTTAAGGCAGGATTTGCCTACTCCCTTCCGCTGCGTCTGTTTGATAAAGACGCCAGCTTCACCAGTCAGCTGACCAGCCAGAAGGCCAAGCAGACCTTGTACGGCTCAGAACAAATCGCCATAGGCGGGCTGTATTCGGTACGCGGTTTCGTGCATAACACCCTGGCCGGCGACGACGGCTACTACTGGCGCAATGAACTTTCGCTACGTCAGCCACTGATACTGGGCGGAGAGAGCATGTCCAGCCGCATCTATCTGGGCTATGACCTGGGCGAAGTAAAAAATCGCACCGCTAACATTCCGCAAGGGCACATGGCCGGTATGGCCGTCGGCATCGCCGTCAATTGGCGCGGCGCTACCTGGGAATTGATCAATACCAGACCACTGGCCTTGCCAGCCACCATGACCAGAGAATCAAGCCAGACTTGGTTCCGCCTTGCTTACTCAATGTAAAAAATATCATGAATAAAATACACCGCGTTATTTGGAATGAACACACTGGTACCTGGGTTGCTGTCGCTGAAACCGCTAAAGGCCGTGGCAAGGGCAGTGGTCGCGCCGCCCGCAAAGCCATGCTGGCCGCGCTGCTCGCCTCGGGCTTGAGCGCCTTGCCGGCACTGGCCGAACTGGCATCGACCACGGCAGTACCCGCCAGCGGCAAGACCAACGCCTATATTTCCGCCAACGGCGTGCCGGTAGTAAATATCGAAACTGCCAATGCCAAAGGTTTGTCGCACAATAAATTTACCCGCTACGATGTCGAGACCAAAGGTGTGGTGCTCAACAACGGTAACAACAGCCTGGTCTCACGCCAGTCGCAATTGGCCGGGCAGGTCATCTCCAACCTGAACCTGGTCCAGGAAGCGAAGATCATTCTCAATGAAGTGGTGTCGACCAATCGCAGTACCCTGGCCGGGTTCACCGAAGTACTGGGCGGCAAAGCCGACGTCATTGTCGCCAACCCGAACGGAATTAGTTGTAACGGCTGCGGCTTCATCAATACCGACCGCGTCACTCTCACGACCGGCACCTCAAATATCGCGGCTGACGGCAGTCTGAATGGCTTTAACGTCAACCGCGGCGATGTACTGATCGAAGGCCTGGGCGCGAATGCCAGCAGCCAGCAGATCCTCGATATCGTCGCGCGTTCGGTGAAAGTCAACGGCAAGATCAATACCCTGGGCCATGGCAGTCTGGGCATCACTACCGGTAGCAATAGCTGGAATTATGCCGACCGTAGCGTAGGTCAGCCACTCGCCGGTGAAGGCGCAGCACCAGCTTATGCGCTCGATTCCACCACGCTTGGCGGCATGTATGCCGGCCGTATCCGCATCATCGCGACCGAAGCGGGCGTGGGGGTACGCATGGCAGGCGACGCCGCCGCCAGCGCTGATGATTTCAGCATCAATAGCGCCGGCAAGATAGAGCTGCAGTCAGCCATCAGCGCGGCACGCGATGCCAGCATCAACAGCAGTTCGAATAGCGGCATTCAAGATGTCTTCCTGAATGGTAGCAGCGCCAAAGTATCGGCTAAGCATGACCTGGCAATTACCACCGCTGGGCAGCTCAAGCTCAGCGAAGCCGAACTATATGCCGCAAATCAGCTCGCGCTCAGCGCTGCCAGCCTGAGCGATACCAGCAGCGCTGGCAAAATGCGTTTTGCCGGTGGCAACAGCAAGTTGGCCATCACTGGCAATGCCACGATAGACGGCGCAGTATGGGGGGCAGGGCAGGCCTTATCCGGTAATTTTGGCAGTCTGACGATAGCGGGCGGCAGTGCTACCCTGTATGCCGGTAGTAGCCTCGATTTAAGCGCGACTGGCAATCTGAACCTGGCTACCGCAGCGGTGCGTGCCAACAACGACCTGACGCTAACTTCCAGTGGCGGTAACATCAGCACCAGCGCTGGCGCCACCCAGGGAATACAAAGCAGCTCAGGAACGCTACGCCTGAATGCCGGCAATGGCATCAATAATGCCGGCACCATGACCGCCGACGCCGGCAGCCTGATATTGCGTAGCAACGCCAACGTGCTCAACTCCGGCACCATACATGCAGCAGGCACGCTCGATATCGCCGACCAGAACAATGGCAGCACCGAAAATTTCACGAATACCGGCAGCCTGCTAGCCGATACCAACATCACTGCCAAAGCGGCAAATTTTATCAATACCGGCAACCTGCAAGCCACCGCGGGCATCAGCCTGCAAGCCAACAGCCTGAACAATTCGGGAACCCTGACAGGTTCGACTACCGCCGGAAAATCCGCCAGCCTCAACCTGAATTCGCTCGACAACAGCGGTACCCTGCAGTCACAGGAAGACCTCAACATCAATATCGGCGGCAGCCTGAGCAATAGAGGCAAGCTGTTGGCAACGCATGACTTGAACATTGCAGCGGCCAACTCAGCGCTGGTCGTCAGCAATAGCGCCAGCGGCGTGATCCAGGCCGGCAACGCGCTAAGCATCAGCGCTAGCAAAGCCACGTTTGATACCCAGGCCGGCACCGTATTGGCCAATGACATCAGCCTGGCGCTCGCCAGCCTCAACAACAGCGGCACCGTACAGGCAAATAATGCGATGCAGCTGGCGATCGGCAATGCGCTGATTAACTCCGGAGTCCTGCTGGCCAAGGCTGGCTTGAACAGCAATTCGGCCAGCCTGGACAATAGCGGTACATTACAAGCCACGCGAGGCGCCAGCATCAGCACCGGCGTACTCAATAACAGCGGCAAACTGATCGCCTCTGATTCAGCCAGCCACGCCGGTCTGCTGAGTGTCAGCAGCCTCAACAACAGCGCCAGCGGCGTGATCCAATCGGCACAAAATCTCAACATCACGCTGTCCGGCGCCAGCCTCAGCAATTCGGGCAAGATCATCGCCGCGGATGACCTGAACCTGACATCGACTGGCGGCGGTTTAAGCGTAAATAACCAAACCGGCGCCTATCTACAAGCTGGCAATACCAGCGGTGACAGCCTGAATCTAGGCGGCACCCCGGTCAGCCTCAACAATGCGGCCAACGCCTATATGCTGGGCGATCAACTGAGCCTAAACCTGGCCAGCCTGAACAATGCCGGCACCATCCAGGGCGGCACGGCCAGCAGCAGTATCAGCAGCAGCGCCATGCTGAGCAATAGCGGTGTACTGACGCTCGCCACCGGAGGCAGCGGCGATAGCAATATCAGCGCCGGCACCCTGACTAACAGCGGCACCCTGCAAAGCACATCCGGCATCGCCATCAATGTCAGCAATGCCTTAAGCAATGACGGTACCTTGCTGAGCGCCGATGACCTCACTGTCCATTCGGCCAGCCTAAGCAATACCGGCACCCTGCAAGCCAATCAGGGCAGCAACATCAGCACTGGCGCGCTGAGCAATAGCGGTAAACTGCTGGTCTCAACCTCGGCCTCCTATGGTGGCACGCTCAATGTAGCCACTCTCAGCAATACGGGCAGCGGCGTCATCCAGTCAGCCCAGGATCTCAATCTCAAGCTGAGTGGCAACAGCCTCAACAACGCCGGCAAACTGATTGCGGCAGATGACCTGAACATCGCCTCCAACGGTAGCGCCCTGAGCGTCACGAATCAGTCGGGCGCTTACCTGCAGGCTGGCAACGCTAGCGGTGACCGCTTACATCTGGCCGGCACCGCGATCACCCTCAACAATAACGCCGGTGCCAGTCTGTTGGGCGATCAACTGGACCTGAGCCTGGCCAGCCTGAACAATGGCGGCAATATGCAGGCTGGCAACGCCGCCAGCAGCATCAGCGCCAGCGGCGACATCAGCAATACCGGTACGCTTAACCTGGCCAGCACGGCCGCCGGTAGCGGCAGTATCACGGCCAACAGCCTGAGCAATAACGGCACGCTGCAATCGGCTGGGGCGGCCAGCATCACCGTAGCCAATACCCTCACCAACAACGCCAATCTGCTGATAGGCGGCGCACTGACCGTGCGCGGCAGCGATACGTTTTACACCCTGAACAATAACAGCCGCCTGCAATCCGGTGGTCTGATGGATCTAAGTGGGAACGGCGGCGGCAACGGCATGGATCTAACGCTAGGCAACAACGCCATTCTGTTGGGCGACAGCGTCTACCTTAACCTCGGTACGCTCAGCATAGGCAATAACGGCATGCTCAGTTCTGACAAGGGCATGACTATCAACGCCAATTCGCTGTCTTTCGGCGGCAGCGCTGCACGCATCGTTGCGGTCAATTCCGGTAGCGGCAGCGCCAGCATCAGGCTCGCCAACAGCTTTAGCAATAACGGTGCGGTGCACTCCAGTGGTGACCTGACGTTTTCCGCCAGTTCCGTCAGCAACAGCAATACCGGCGGATACTCGGCGCTCAACAATCTCACGCTGATCGCGCGCGACGGCAATCTCTACAATGCCGGTGCCCTATATGCCGGCAATCAGCTGACGGCATCAACTCCAGCCACCTTTACCAATGCCGCAATCAGCGGCACGATAGATTCAGACCGCGATATCAGCATCACGGCAAACACCTTCGTCAATGACCATACCGTCACAGCCGGACGTGACATCCGGATCTCCGCCAACACCTTCCGCAACGAAGTGGCCGGCGGCGATACCCGTGCCTGGACCGCTATCAACTGGGGGAGCGACGTACATGATTCGACCGATAACTATAAAGATGGCGCTGACGATAAACAGACCCAGTACTGGCACCGTGACGGCGAATCACATCAATACTATCAGGGCGGCCAACCTGGTTTTAAACCGCAGATCATTGCGGCCAATAGCCTGTCTATCGTCGATTTCAGCAACGCGTATAACACCGGCGGCGTGATCTCGGGTTCCACGGTCAACCTGAGCAGTGCGATTTCTGGCGCACAATTTACCAACAATGATCTGGCACTCAACCGGAAATCGCATAAAAACACCTGGGAAATTTTCACTCACTGGATCGCCTTAGGACCGGCAACCTATGATGATCATGTCACCAGAAATAACCAAAGCTTCGTCAATGGCGAGTCGCAAATCAGCAATATAGGCGCTGGCATTTTCGCCAGCAATTTGAATGCCTCCGGTTTCGCGCTGGTCAATCAGGGTTCCGCATTGTCGGTCTCGACCAAAAAGAAAAACGAAAGCGGCGCCAGCGGCAGCGCTTTGGGCGGTGCCGTCACCGGTACCGATAGCAGTAATGGCACAGCCTTGGGCGGCACGGTAAACGGCGCAAACCTCGGTTCCGGCGTCGCCGGCGTCACCAATGCACAAGGCAAACCGGCGATTCATTTCGGCGGTCTGCTGATCACTCTGCCTTCCAACCCTAACGGTTATTTTGTGCCTAATCTGGCACCGGGCAGCAAGTATCTGGTCGAGACCAATCCCTTGTTCCATGTCAGTTCCAACTATGTCGGTTCCGATTACATGGCGCAGCGTTATGGCTACAATCCCGACAGCGTCATCAAACGTCTGGGTGACGCCAATTACGAAGCCTATCTGATACGTCAGCAACTAATCAACCAGACCGGCAGCAATATCCTCAAGGGCTACGGCAATGAAGCGGGGCAGATGCAACGCCTGATGGATCAGGCCTTGGCCGAAGGCAAGCGCGCCGGCTTCACTTTCGGCGCGGCACTAAGCGCCGATCAGATCAAGAACCTGCAAGAAGATGTGGTGTGGATGGTGGAAACCACGGTTGCCGGCCAAAAAGTGCTGGCACCGGTGGTCTACCTGTCCAGCAAGACCCGCGATGCCATCGTCAGCGGCGCGGTGATCTCCGGCGACAATGTCAAAATGAACCTGAGCTCGCTGAGCAATACCGGCGGTACGATCAGCGGTAGCGAATCACTGAGCGTGGTTTCCAAAGGTGATATTAGCAATACCAGCGGCACCATCACTGGCGGCAATGTATCGCTCACCTCCACTGAAGGCAGCATCAGGAATGAAACCCTGGCGAAGGGCGACGGCAATAGCGAAAACTACGCGACCGTGATCGGTAAAACCGCTGGCATCAGCGCCACCGGCAACCTCTCGCTTGATGCCAAGCAGGATATCATCGTCAAAGGTGCCGATGTCGACGCCAAAGGCAATGCCTCGCTGGCGGCCGGCGGCAATGTCACGTTTGACACCATCGTCGACAAAACCACCGACACCACGCATTCCTCGTCAGGCAATCTGCTGCATAACACCCGCTCCAGCACCACCACAACGACGGAAAATAATCTGGGTTCAAAACTCAACAGCGGCGGCAATCTCAGCATCAAGAGTGGCGGTGACACCACGATTGCCGGTAGCAGCGTGGACGTCAAGGGCGATCTGGCAGTCGATACCGGCGGCAGCTTCAACGTGATAGCGCGGCAGGATAAAACCACCGTGCATTCAGAAGAAACTACCTCGGGTCTCGGGGTAGGCGGCGGCTTGGCAGGTAAGGAAAAAGTCACGACCGACAGCTTTAAGGGCACAAATTTCGGCTCTACCCTGAATGTCGGCGGCAATGCCACGATCAAGGCGGAAAAAGAAATGGTGGTACAAGGCTCGAATGTCGATATCAAGGGAGATGCCGAGATTGACGCCAAGAAAGGCATCAGCATACTCGATGGCCTCAACGAAGAGCGCACCACCACCCGTACCGAAACCACGACTTACCTGAAAATGGATAATGCCGGTGAAAAGAAATCGGGCGCCAAGACCGGTGACAGCAAGAAAAACGGCGACCTCTATGCCAGCGCCGAAGCCAATGCCGATGCCGGAGCAGGTGCTAGCGGCACTTCCGATCTGAAGCTGTCGGAAGTCACCACCAGCACGACACGCTCTGGCTCCAACACCAGCGTGGCTTCGAATTTCAAGGTGAACGGCAACCTCAAGGCAAAAACCGATGGCAAGCTGACAGTACAGGGTTCGAACGTGGAAAGTGGCGGTGACATGACGCTGGAAGCCAAGGAAATCGCAGTACTGGCTGGCCGCAACGAAACATGGAGCAACACCGAAACCACCACCACCTCGGTCGGCATCTACAACGAAGGTGACGCTTCCGCCAAGGCCGGCGCCAACGGACAAGCCAAGGCTGGCACGATAGGCACGAACGCCTCCGGCGAGGCAAAGGCAAATGCGGAAGCCGGTGGCACCACCACATTCGGGGCGCGTACGGAAAATGAAAAAACCAGTGAATACAAGCTCACCAATAGCGGCTCTAGCCTGAAGTCTGGCGGCAAGATGAAAATTGCGGCAGAAAACACCGCGCTCTTCGTTGGCGCCGATGTACATGCCGACGGCAATCTCGATATCAGTGGTAAAGACATCGTGACTCTGGCCGCGCAGGATATAGAACTCAAAAGTAGTTCCAAAACCACGCATACGGCCGGGCGATGGCATCAGTGCCGATCGAGGCCGATGCCGGCAAAGTCAGTGCCGAAGCCAATGCGGAAGCCAAAGCGCAGGCCGATGCCGGCAAACGAGCAGGCTAAGCTCTTCGGTGATCCGCAAAAAACAGCGCCAGTGGCAATTAGCGCCAAAGCAGATACGCAGTGCCGGTGTGCGTTACAAGAAATCGAGCAGCTCCAGAGCCATCGGAATCCCAGCGCCGGTGCCAGCGGCGATGCAAAAGGCGAAGGCAGTCCGGTGCAGTCATGAAGGGGAAATCTTCCGTAGACCGAAAAAACTTCCGCTCTGGCAAAATGAGCGCTGAACCGCTAGCCATGCACACTGCGGCTGTCCGCCGGTGCTTGCTCGCGCTCAGTCATGCCGTAATCGCGGATCACGCCGGCGATGCGCAGGCGGTAATCCTGAAACACCACATTACGTCCCTGGCTTTGCGCTGCGCGGTGGGCTTCGCGCTTGCGCCAGCCGGCCACCGCGGCTTCATCGCGCCAAAACGACAGCGAGAGGATTTTTTGCGGGTCACTGAGGCTCTGAAAGCGCTCTATGGAAATAAACCCATCCATTTCCTTGAGCACAGGGGAGAGTGCAGCGGCGATATCCAGATAGGCTTGCCTGGAGGCGGCATGCGGCAGTACTTCAAAAATAACGGCGATCATTTTTTGGCTTTCAGGGAAGGGGAAGAAAAATTAGTTAATGACATACTGGCTGAAACAGCGGTAAGCGGCCGTTCAGCGAGCGCCGGTAACTCCATTGCAGCTGCGCTGGGTCTAAGCTGAGCGGCAGCGCCAGCAAGCTCTGTAGCGCTGCATTCACAATGCTGGCTGCCAGCTGTTGTCCCGGGCACAGATGCCGGCCATGGCCAAAGCCAAACAATTGCCTAGCCGGGCGATCGAGGACGAACTGATTGGCATTCGGATGCGCCTGATCATCGCGCCCGGCGGCCGCCAGCACCAGCAAGATGACGTCACCGGGTTGCAGCGCGACACCGGCTATGCAGCAAGCGTTCGCCACAAAGCGGCGCGTATTTTGCACCGGCGGATCGTAACGGCAAACCTCTTCCAGCAGCGCCGCGGTTTGCTCCGGTGCCAGCCGCATTTGCTGTTGCAAATCGGGCTGGCTCAGCAAGGCCACCAGACTATTCCCGATTAAGCCAGCCGTTGCCTCATAGGTTTGCGATAACAAGCCAATCAGATTAGCCAGTAGCGCATGCTGCCAGCCAGCCTGCTGCGCGGCTTGCTGTAAGCGGCTTAACAAACTATCTACCGTTGGCACGGCAGCGGCTAGCAGTTCCGCGAAACGCGCTAGCAAAGCCTGCGCGGCGACGCTGGCGGCAGCCAGTTGCGACTCATCGCTTAAGGGCGACAGGCAACGCACGAAATCACCCATCCACAACGCCAGTTGCGGCAATCCGGCTTCGGCAAAACCGAGCAGATCGCCTACCACATACACCGGCAAATCGAACATCCAGGCGTTCAGGCCAGCCGCCGTTGGCACCCCATGGCGCGGTGCCAGCAAGGCGGAAAAATAACTGGCTCTGGCGCCAATCCGGGCCGGATCAAGTGCCGCCAAGGTCTGCTGCAAAGCCAGCTTGGGCACGGCATGGGCGCTGCCTTCGTTCATCCTCACCAGATAGGCAAACACTTGCCCGGCACTGCTGCCGACGATGGCGCGCGGTACCGGCTCGGCCAGGGGTCTGACCAGGCAATCGGCGTGTTCCAACACTTGCCGCACCACTGCGGCACTGCTGGCGACCCATAGCTTGAGTCCCTCATCAAATTGCAGGCCGGGCCCGGCCAGCAAACTGCGGTAGTAGGGATAAGGATCAGGATGGCACACGGCGGTGACGGGATTCGATGGGAACATAATCTGTATTCAAGGGGAAAGGTGATGCAGTGTAGCGCTTGATTACCCGCAACACTTCGCTTACCATCAAACTATGCATGCAGACTACGCCGATACCCGACTCGCCCAATTAGCCGCCGCCATCGCCGAACCGGCACGCGCGCGCATCCTGTGCTGCCTGATGGATGGGCATGCCAGAACCAGTACCGAACTGGCGACCGTGGCCGAGGTCAGCCCGTCCACCACCAGCGTGCATTTATCTAAACTCAAGCAGCAAAATCTGGTCAAGCTGATGACGCAGGGCAAGCACCGCTACTACCAGTTGGCTAGCGCCGAAGTGGCGGCCGCGCTGGAAGCCTTGCTCTCGCTGGCGGGCGTCACTAAAACCAGGTTCGTACCGAATACCCCGGCCAGGTTGCGTCATGCGCGCACCTGTTACGACCACATGGCGGGTACCGTTGCGGTGCAGATCCACGATTGCATAATGGAACGCGGCTGGTTGCTGCCAGGTGCCTCGGATGATCCCGCCTATAGCTTGAGCGAGGCGGGGCAAAACGGTTTGCAGGAGATCGGCGTCGATGTCGGCGCTACGCTGAAACTACGGCGACGGTTTGCCTGCTCCTGCCTCGACTGGAGCGAACGCAGACCCCACCTGGGCGGCGCCCTAGGTGCCGCTTTGCTCAGCCTGATGCTGCAGCGCGGCTGGGTAACGCGCGACCTCGACAGTCGCGCGCTCAGCATCAGCAAGCAAGGTGGTCTGGCCTTGCAGCGGCTATTTGGCATCGCCATGTAAAGCGGACACTGGAACATGGATAGCTAAAAACTGCTGAAGCGAACCTCACCACGAATACGGTTTTGAGTCATTCCCCAAACCGCAGACCCTGTATCCATGCGCCTTACAGGCCACTTTGCTGCCAGAAGGCGCATGCGTATTGCGCTAGAGTGCGGTGCCGGGTGTTGCCGCACTAGCCGATGGCGACTGGCCGATGGCTATCACTCGTCCTCGTCGCCGCCCACCGCGCCGTGTTCTACGCCTTTTTTGCGCTCACGCTCGACCGTCGCCTTGAGCTTCTCGGCGCCCGCCATAAACTGGTCGACGCTATGGTCTTGGCTCAGGCGTAAGCTGGGGGAGAACATTTCGGTCATATAAGCCTCGTCGGCCAGCCTGCCGTGGCGCTGGTAATTCATCATCAACACCAGGCCGGAACCAAGCATCGCCAGCAGCGTTACCGTCACCAGTAAACGACGCGGATGGCGCGGCTTGATGGTGGTCAGATGAAAATACAAGGTGGCGGCACAAATCGCGACGAAGATATGGCTGCTGTAGCGCGTCAATACTTCCAGCGAAAAGGCAAAGCCGGCCAGGCTACTGGCAAAGCTCCAGAGTTCGGCCAGCATCAGGCCACAGGCGGCGATAAACAGGTGACGGCCAAAACGCGCATGACCGCCAAACAAGCGATTGGCAAACGCCCACATACCGCTCCATACCAGGCCGGTGGCAAACAGCGGCGCCAACGCGATCAGGTAACGCACCAAGCCAAATTTTTCGGTATCGGCCAGCCAGGTGCCAAACACGCCTAACAGGCAGATCAATACCAGCCCGGCGATTGCCGGAGGCATGCCTTCCCAGGCGTAATTATTCGTGTCGAAAGCTTCCTGTTCTACCTGAAAATCAGCCGAACGTATGCGCAGATTGGTTTGCCCCAACCTGACCACGCTATTGCCGTTGATCAGCAGATGGGTCTGACGTTTCCCCTGAAATACCAGGCCATTGCGACTGCCCAGATCGGTGATGCAGAGTTGGCCGTCGGCATCGAGTTCGACCAGCGCGTGATGCGCCGCGGTATGCACATCATCGAGGATGAAATCATTATCGTAGCCACGCCCCAGGCGTATCGGCAAGCCGCTGACACCATGCCGGTGTTGCACCTCGCCGCTGCGCGACAACAGCTCTATGTAGTAAGCGGCTTTCATGGCTTAGTCCCGGTGGTGGTGGCGATGGAATTAAGAAACAGGCGCGACAAACGCATACCGTTTTCATAGGAAACGCCACGCGCATCGATACGGCTTTGCAGGCTCATGCGACTCTGGTCGGTGCTGGCGGTAAACAGCGTGACATCGTATAGCCCGGAAAATTTCCGGTAAGCGCGCACGCACAACACGGCGCGCATAGACAGGCTCTGGTTCTTGACGAATTCTTCCGTGCAGCTGGCGGCGCTCAGCCGCACATCCTTGTTTCCGCCTGTTACCTGACTTTTGAAGCTATTGCTGATCAGATGGGAAAAGCGCAGCGTATCGAGGTTTTTACTGCGGGTAAAAGTGTGGCGTATCGCGATATTCCCGGTCTGCAGCTGGCCCGAAACATAGATCGCTGATTCCATCTGGCAATTCATCTGGTCGACTTCAAACGGTGCGTCTGGCTTGGCGTTGGAACGCCCCCAGCAGCGCATCTGCTCCGATTCCCTGACCGGCACGCGGTAAGGGCCGAGTGCCTTCACGCTTAGCGGCGTCTCCAGCAATTTATTCACCATGACGCTTTGGTGCGCGATCAGTTGCTGGCCAACCTCGGCATTAAAATCCTTGTCTATTTTCTTCTTTTGGCTCTGCTGCGCTGCCACTTTATTGAGCAGCTCGACCACGAAGCGCGCCGGTACCAGAAAAAAACTCACCAGTTCACCATCGAGCCGTTTCGAGACATTCACGCCGGCGATCCTGCCCTCAGCCGTGACATTCGGCCCGCCGCTCATACCGGAATTGATAGGTCCGGTGAACATGAACTGATCGTAAAACGCCCGCCCTATGATGCCGTTATACGAGCCCTCGGAAATCGCGAAACCCAGATCCAGCGGGTTGCCCAGCGAATACAGATATTGGCCCTGGGCCAGTGAAAATAATTTAGAGACCTGTTCCGGCACCTTGAAAAAACCGGTGCCCTTGCGACTCACGCGCACCACGGCCAGATCGTGCAAGACATCGACCGCCAATAACTCAACGTCGCCGCGTTGGCCATTGGTATCGACAAATTCGCCGACATACACATCGGGCTCCAGCGCGATCTGTGACATCACATGGTAATTGGTGACCACCAGATCACTACTACCAATCAGGAAGCCCGAGCCTACCGAGGCCTGGGTGCGGCCGCTCTTGAGCAAGACACGTATCTGCAGCAGATCATTCTTGGCGGCCGAATAGAGTTTTTGCGCAGCCGAGGAGGGAGGTGCCAGAGGGATATCTGCCGTGGCGTCGGCAGGCACTTCGGCCGGCGCATCGGGCAAGGTATCGGCGGCGATGGCAAAGCGGCCAATACACAGTAACAGTAACAAAATATGTTTTACATTCATGGAAAGCTTTCGAAAGCCAGAGGCGTTGATACTGTCTGCAGACAGCATAAACGATTTTTCCATGAGCATGACAGATCTACAAATTTTTGCCAAAAAGCCTATGCATGCTTGCCAGATTTTGCAACACGCCAGCAGCAGGGCGAGTGTGCAACTTGAGCCAGATCAATTGACTCCGCACCCCATGAAAAAAGCCGGATACCTAATCGGCATCCGGCTTTGCAGCCAGGGCTGGCGCTCAGGCCTGATCGTGCGCCGCTGAGCTGTGGTTTAGCTTAATACAGCCACAGCTTATCGGCGTCGAGTTGCAGCCAGTACTCGCCCTGTTCCAGCTTGTACGGTGAATAGGCGCGCAAACTACCTTCGCTGCCGGCGTGACCAAACAGGCACTCCCAGCGATCCCCCAGATACATGCAGGTGGTCAATGGCAACTTGATCGCATTCTCGACCTGGGTAGCGGACAGGCGCACTTTTTCCAGACGGATGATGGCGGTGGCGTCGTCAACCACGTCCTTGCCGCGCAGGGTCGCCTTGAGCTTAACGCCATTAACGTCGATGGTGGCGAATTCACCGTCACGCTGAACGATTTTGCCGTGCAGGCGGTTATTGCTGCCCATAAATTCAGCGGTAAACAAAGTACCCGGCGTTTCGTACATGCTTTGCGGCGTGCCTTGCTGTTCGATCACACCGTTGTTGAGTAACAGGATGCGATCGGAAATCGCCATCGCTTCACCCTGGTCATGCGTCACCATCAATGCCGACAGGTTCAGGCGCACGATCAGTTCACGCAAGAAAGCACGCGCCTCTTCGCGCAATTTGGCATCCAGGTTCGACAGCGGTTCATCGAGCAAGATCACCGGCGGGTTGTATACCAGCGCACGGGCAATCGCCACGCGTTGCTGCTGACCACCGGACAACTGATGCGGGAAACGCTCGCCCAGATGACCCAGCCCGAGTTGCCCCAAGACATCCTTGACCCTGGCGGCGATATCCGTACTGTTCATCTTGCGCAGCTTTAAACCATAGCCGACGTTGTCATTGACGGTCTTGTGCGGCCACAAGGCGTAAGACTGAAATACCAGACCCAGGTTACGCTGCTCGGCCGGCACTTCCAGCTGATGGCCGCCGTCAAACACTTTGCGCTCGCCGATATGGATGCTACCGGTCTTCGGTGTTTCCAGGCCAGCCACGGCGCGCAGCAGGGTAGTCTTACCGCTACCGGAAGGGCCCAGCAAGGCGACCACTTCACCGCGCTTGAGATCCATGGAAACACCCTTGAGGATAGGGTTGGCAGTCGCACCGGAACCGTATTCCAGTGTCAATTCGTTGACGCGTAATTCAGACATGATGTTCTCTCTTAATTTTTTCTATTGATACAGAATTAGATGCTTTAATTTGTCATATTAAAAATCAATTAGCGGGATGCATAAGCCGGTGACAGGCACCGTTATGCACCCGGTGATTTGATTTTTTACATAAATTAATGGCTAAGTTTTACGCCAAAACGTAGCGCCAGACCGAGGCCGACTGCAACCAGCGCGATATTGATGAACGAGAGCGCCGCCACCAGATCGACCGCACCACCGGCCCACAGGGAGACAATCAAGGCGCCTATCGTTTCGGTTCCCGGTGAGAGCAAGTACACGCTAGTCGAATATTCGCGTTCGAAAATCAGGAACACCATCAGCCAGGCACCGAGCAAACCGTATTTCACCAAAGGCAGGGTCACGTCACGCGTCACCTGACCGCGAGTGGCACCGACCGCACGTGCCGCTTCTTCCAGTTCAGGACCGACTTGCAACAAGGCGGTAGAGATCAGGCGCAAACCATACGCCAGCCACACCACCGAATACGCCAGCCAGACCGAGAAAATAGTCGAGCGTACTGCGCGCAATTGCGGGATCACATTGTCAATCAACCACAGCGCAACAGGGTTATCGAAGTTCTTCAGGCCACCTTCGAGCCAGCTAGGCACGAACAGGAACACCCACAGGAATGCCAGACCAGCCAGCAAGCCCGGTACCGCACGTGGCACCAGTACGCTGTAATCGAGCAGGCGGGTAATGCCATCGGGCTTCCTGTGCATCGCCAGCGCAATACCGGCATAGCAGATCACGGCACCGGCACCACCGATGACGCCGATCAGGACCGTATTCAAGATACCGCGCATCAGCGAAGGCTGTTCCAGAATGTCGAGGAAATGCTGCAGAGTTACCACGTCTGCCAAACGCACGCCGTCACCCCAGTAGGAAACAAACGAACGCAATACGATACCGCTTAAAGGAATCACGATAGTGAATGCCAACCAGGAAGCCAGTACACCAAACGCCAGCCATTTCCAGCGGCCCAATGGCAAAGGTTTTTGACGCGAGCCCTTGCCCTTGATCGAGACATATTTGTTCGCAGATTTCAGTAACCAGCGCTGTATCATCACCAGCGGCAAGGTCACCGCGATCAGGCAAACCGCCACGGCAGCCATCAGATGGTAAGAAGGGATACCGAGTTTATTGGTCAGTTTGTACAGATAGGTGGCGGGAACCAGATGGCCTTCAGGGTCACCCAGTACCAGCACCAGACCGAACACTTCAAAGCCAAGGAAAAACACCAGTACCGCGGCAAATGCCAGCGCCGGCATGATCATAGGCAAGGATACGTGCAAAGCCACCTGAAACGGCGAGGCGCCAGATACGCGCGCCGCTTCTTCCACATCCGAGCCCAGGCTCTTGAGCGCGGAAGAAGAATACAGATACACGTGCGGTACATGGGTTAAGCCAGCGATAATCACGATGCTGGCGAAGGAATAAATATTCCATGGTTCCACCCCGGTCAACTGCTTGACCCACAGCGTATAAAAACCGACCGGTCCCATCGCCACTACATAACCGAACGCCATCACCATCGGTGACACAAAAATCGGCACCAGCAACATCGGCTCTATCCAGCTGCGGCCCGGCAGATCGGTGCGCGTCATCAGGAATGCCAGCATGCCACCCAAAGGAACGGAAATACAGGCCAGGCCGGAGGCCAGGATCAGGCCATTCTTGAAAGCGCTACTGAAATCCGGATCATCAAAGATGAAACGGTAAGCCTCGACACTGATTTCCTTGGTCGGGGAAAAGAATGGTGCAGACAAAAAGCTTTGGAAAAAAATCAGAGATAGCGGTGTAAAGATCGCCAGCACAGCCAGTGTGACGACCAGACCGCGCGGCCAATTAAGCTGCGACCATTTGCCGGGAGCAGTGAGAGCGGGGGTGTGCATAAAATGCCCTATTCAAATAAAAAAAGAATGTACTTAGCCGGCATCAGGTCGGATGACGATGACGAAATCAAATTACACATGGGAGAAAAACAGAAACTAGTCACCCCCGCGCCTGTCCGAGGGCAAGGGTGACCGGAGTGACGCGATTACTTCTTACCGGCAGCTTCTTTCCATTGCTTCAGGAAAGCCAGACGCTTAGTCTGATCGAGGTACTGCAACAGCATAGGATTGACCGGCAAAGGCTTCATGCCGGCACCGATTTTTTTCGCCAGTCCGCGCGGATTGGCTTCACCCGTGATATCTGGGCGGATCGCGAATAAATTCGCTTCATTGGCGATGATGGTCTGGCCGCGCTTGGACAGCGTGTAATCGAGCCACAGTTTGGCGGCGTTAGGATGCTTAGCCGCTTTGCTGATGAACATCACGCGTGACAATATCAGTGTGTAGTCGGTGGCGAATTGGACACCGATCGAAGGGTCTTTAGCGGCACGCGCCAAGGCATAGGAACCGATGATATTGTAGCCAAGCAGATTCTCGCCGGACGAGATGCGCTCTAACATGGTGCCGGTGGAAGACTGTACGCGTACGCTGGCAGTGCCGAAAGCCTTGGCCAAGTCCCAGAAATCCTTATTCTCGCGGCTGTCCTGGGTAATGAACATGAAACCGACACCCGATTTTTCGATATCGTAGGTGGTCACCTTGTTCTTGAATTTTTCGGTCTTGGTGCTGATCAGCTTGGCAAATTCGGCATGCGTCTTTGGCACTTCATCTGGCGACACCAGGCGCTTGTTGTAGACAAACACGGCAGGCTCAAAGGTGGTGCCGTAAGCGGCGTTATTCCAGATCGACCATGCCGGCAAACCACTGATTTCCGGTGACGTGTATTGCATGGCATAACCATCAGAGGCCAGCTTAACCTGCAGATCCATGGCGGACGACCACATCAGATCGGCAGTATTCCCGCCAGCCGCGCTTTCGGAGATATAACGGTTGTAGACCTCGGTGGAATTCATGTCGTTATATTCAACCTGCACGTCCGGGTACATGGACTTGAAATCCTTAATCAGCGGCTCTACCGCCTTGGTGTCGGTAGCGCTATAGATGACCACTTTGCCTTCTTTTTTGGCAGCATCCATGATCTTGCTGTAGTCCGCAGGATAACCGGCCGGCACTTGCGCCAAGACATTAAAGGACATGCTAAAGGAAACGCTCGCAATGGCTGTGGCAATCACTGATTTTGAAATCATTTGTCTTCTCCTGTTGGGGGATTTAATTTTTTAATTGGAAATGGGTGCTGCTTATTACTACAAGGTCTTGCTTTACTACCACTCTGGTTCTATGCCTAAGTACCGGACCGGCCTTAGCGCACCAAACCAAATTCACGTGCCTGCTGGCGGTAATTGTGTACCGCCCGCTCTATGTAATCGGTGAGGTTCTTGCCGGTCATGGCAAACGGATACAGGCCATGTGCCTTACGCATCTCGTCAAACGCCGGCGTATTCATGGCGCGCTGAAAATGGCTGACCCACTTCTGATAATCGGCATCGCTCACCTGCGGTCCCATGTAGATCCCGCGGATAATCGGCCAGGTGACATCAAAGCCTTGCTCATGCGCGGTCGGCACATTGGACAGCAAGCCCGGCAGACGGGCGTCAGATAACACCGCCAGCACGCGTATCTTGCCTTCACGCGCATGCAGGCTCGCTTCCGACACATCGCCCGAAACTACCTGTACATGACCGGCCAGCAAGGCGGTAAATGATTCGCCACCGCCTTCAAAGGCGACCACCCTGAGTAACTTAGGATCAAGATTCGATTGTTTCGAGAGCTGTGCCATCTTCAGCCAATCCTGGCTACCGATAGTGCCACCGGCACCGATCGCTACCGCAGAAGGCTTATCCTTGATGGCTTTCATCAGCTCACGCAGATTCTGGTAAGGCGAATCGGCGCGCACCGCGATCATGCCGTAATCGGTACCAACCGCCGCGACCCAGCGTACATTGCCGGCATCGGATTTGCCGAACTTGCCTTCGGCCAGGTTCAACAGGGAACCACCGGAATACGCACCAGGGTTTTTGCTCGCGCATACGATGGAACTCCAGCCCCGCGCCGATTGTTCGAGCAGGTCGATGGCCTGATATGCGGCTGCGTTCGCTTGCCCGGTCTTTGCCCACTAGCAAGGGCACGGTTGGCGTGCCGGCTGCGCGATAATTGACGCGGCGAATAACTGGATATTGCCGCGCGTGATAGTGCATTCTCGCGCATAAGCAGCCCATTGTTCGCGGCGCGTTGCTGCCGCTTTGCCCACTGCGATCAGCCGGCCAGCATCCGGCCAGCAAAACTTATCAGGGCAGCATAATTAGCCGGTCTTAGCCTGTGGTAAAACGGATTGTAGGGAGCCAGGCTGGTATTGATCAGCACCACTTTTTCCAGCTCGGCCGGATAGTGGCTGGCCCAGTCGACTGCCACCATCGCGCCTAGCGACAATGCCAGTACGCGGTAAGGTGGCCGATGACCCTGCTCCCTGAGTTGGCTGCGCAAGTCTTGCAACATCGCCGGTACGCTGCTGGCACTGGTTTTATGATGCTGGCTACCGTTGCCGGCAAAATCGAGGCAGACGACAGGCGCCTGCACGACCGCCTGAAATTGTGCCGGAAAGCCGCCCCAGTGGCGCTGCTCGCGCATTAAACCGCGTAGCAATACCCAAGTGGCCGGCGTTGTCATGGCCGGTACCAGCGCGCCACGGCACGCTCTTGCAGACGGCAGCGGCGCGGGCCGGTGGCCAGCCAGTTAGTATGACCGCAGGCGGCGCGCATCAGAAAATCGAGCCATACCGTGTGGCCACGCAATACCCTTTGCAGCCTGTGCTGGGCGGTGGGATTGAACATGCCATGCCGCGAGAATAACTGACGCGGATTTTTCTTTACCCATAGCCAGGAACCCATTTCCAGTGTCAGCGGTAAAAAAGTGTTACTGGTATCGGACTGCGCTTGCAGATACAGGTAATCCCAGATGTCGCCGTGGGTCCGGTATTGCAGGCTTTGCGGCTCGAACAGATAGCGGTGATTCGGATGGCTTTGTTCAAACAACTCTTCCAGCGCCAGAATGTCGGCCAGATGTTCTATCGGATGTACGCTATGCGCGTGCGGAAACCAAACCCGGTCACGCAGGCCGAAGCCGGAATGGCAATCGAGCGCAATGCTAAACGGGCGGCTGAGTAACTCGTCGTTGACGACGCGGCATAAAGCTTGGTTTTCTATTTCCATTGCTGCGCCAGGTGCACCGCGATACCACGGCAGGCGTGGGCTATAGCGATGGCCGCCAAGCAAAAACGGCACCTTGCCTGCTGCCTCGACCGGCGCATTGCGCATCAGATCGACGCCTTGCGGATTGCAGCGGGTATGCTGTGCCATGCCGCCGGGATTGAGTAAGGGCATAAACACCAGTCGCACTTCCTGCAGCAGGTGATGCAGGCTTTTATCCCAGATCAGCCGCGTCAGCAAACCGCGTAAAAAGCACAGCAAGACCTGGGTGCCAATGCGCTCCAGGCCATGAATTCCGCCAAAAAAAACCTATCGCCGGAACATTCTTGTCGGGGTTGCCCAAGGCTAGCTGATATACCGGAAAATGCTGGTTTCCTGCCGGTACTTCGCAGGCGACATGGGTTTCCAGATGGCCTTTTCCCAACTTGATCAGGCGTTCCAGCTCTCGTAATTCGGGCAGACTGTGCATGGGCGGTGTGGGAGGAAAAACACCCGTCCATGCTAGTGGAGTAATGAAAATAAAGCAAGATTAATAGAGCCTTGCCTGACGCAGTCGGGAGCTCTGCTATTCAGGTCGACGATATCGTCTATCTGGTTTATCTCTCCGATCTTACTGTTAGCGGTTTAAGGGACCGTCGCCAGATTCATCACGGCTTTGCGCAAGGCCGCATGGATAGTCGCCACTTCATTTTTTTTTGCCGTGCTTATGCAAGCGGAACAGCATCAAACCCTCGACCTGCGCCACGATGAGGATGGCACGCAACATCGCTTGCTCATCCGAAATCTCGGATGACATGCCCTGAATTAATTTGTAGATCGCCTTCCTTTCGCGTGCCAGCATCTTACCCATCAGATCCGAGGCAAACGCGTTGCGTTCAGCCAGCGCCCAGATTTCAAAAAATACTCCATGGGTTACCGGGTCGCTAAGTTCATCAAGAAACATTTGCATGCTCAGGTCGAGTTGCTCGATGCGGGTGGAACCATCCATGTTTTGTGCGATGGCGTCCAGCTTGGCCTGAAAGGTGTTCATGGTGAACTGCAGCATGGCTTCGATCAGCAGATCTTTGCTCTTGTAGTAATGCTGGACATTGCTCAGGCTGATGCCTACATCACTGGCGACGCGTCGCATGCTTAGCCCGGCATAGCCTTCGGCGGCAAAGATCAGGCGTGCCGCATGCAAGATTTCCTGGGCACGTCCCAGGCCTTTTTCGGTGGTGACCGAGGTTTTGCTCTTGAGCGCGGTGCTGGTCTTGGTGACGGTGGTGAGGGGGGCGATGGTAGTCATGAAAGCGCAAATGTGAAAGTGATGAAATTATCCCACACCCATTGACAAATAGTACGGCTGACCTATAATTTGTCAGCTATAGGTCGATTGACCTAATCACTCTTTAATCCACAAAAATTATTCAGGAGCCCTTATGAGTCATCAGAGTCATCCAGTATTTGTGTCTGGCGTTGGTATGATCCCTTTCACCAAACCTAGCGCTACGGCGCCGTATGACGAGATGGGGGCTGCCGCCGCGCGCATGGCACTGGCCGATGCAGGCCTCGCTTACGAGGATATACAGCAAGCCTATGTCGGCTATGTATATGGCGATTCCACCAGCGGCCAGAAGGCACTGTATAAGGTCGGCATGACGGGGATTCCGGTATTTAACGTCAACAATAATTGTTCGACCGGCTCTACCGCCTTGTTTCTGGCACGTCAGGCGATCGCCAGCGGCGCGCTCGATTGCGTGCTGGTGCTGGGTTTTGAGCAGATGAGTGCGGGCGCTCTGGGTTCGATTTTCCAGGATCGCCCTAGCCCGTTCGATGCCTTCGATGAGGTCACCGATAAGCTGGTTGGTATGCCGCAGATTCCGCTGGCGTTGCGTTATTTTGGCGGCGCCGGTCTGGCGCACATGCAAAAATACGGTACCCCGCTGGACGCTTTCGCCAAAATTCGCGCCAAGGCCAGCCGCCATGCCGCAAATAATCCGCTGGCCTTATTCAAGCAGGTTGTGACAGCCGACGATGTACTCAATTCCACCATGATATGGCCAGGCGTGATGACCAAGCTGATGGCATGTCCGCCAACCTGCGGCGCGGCGGCGGCGGTGCTGGTGTCCGAGTCCTTTGCCAAATCGCGTGGCTTGAACACCAGCGTGTATATCGCTGCGCAAGCCATGACCACCGATACACCGGCTACCTTTGAATCTGATGACATGATGCGTGTGGTCGGTTACGACATGAGCAAGGCAGCGGCCGAACAGGTGTACCGCCAAGCGGGCCTGGGCCCGGAGGATCTCGATGTGGTCGAATTACATGACTGTTTCGCGCATAACGAGCTGATTACCTACGAAGCGCTGGGCCTTTGTCCGGAAGGCGGCGCGGATAAATTTATCTGTGATGGCGACAATACCTATGGCGGCAAGGTGGTCACCAATCCTTCCGGTGGCTTGCTATCAAAAGGCCATCCGCTGGGCGCAACCGGCCTGGCGCAATGTTTTGAGCTGACCCATCAGTTGCGCGGCAGCGCCGGTGACCGTCAGGTGGCAGGCGCGCAAGTGGCCTTGCAACATAACCTGGGTCTGGGTGGCGCATGTGTAGTGACCATGTACCGGGCGTCTTGATCGCCAGTACCAAAAATAATTTAAAAGGAAGACGACGATGAATTACAGCTCAGCATGGATGACCCCGGAACTGGACGGTTTTCGCGATGCCGTAAGGCATTTTATCGATAGCGAAATGACGCCGCATCAGGAAGCCTGGAAGCAGCAGCAACATGTAGACCGCAAGCTGTGGAATAAGGCCGGCGAGATGGGGATGCTATTGGCCGATATCCCGGAAGAATACGGCGGCTCGGGCGGCAATTTTGCCTATCAGTGCGTGGTGTTTGAAGAGCTTGCGACTGCCGGTGATAGCGCTTTCGGGATTCATGTCCATGCGATTGTCGCGCATTACCTGTTAAACCAGGGTACTCAGGCGCAGAAAGAAAAATACCTGCCGAAGCTGGCCAGCGGTGAGATGGTGGCGGCGATCGCCATGTCTGAACCGGGTGCCGGATCTGATCTGAAAGGCATACGCAGCACCGCTTTGCGAGAGGGCGATGCGTATCTGCTGAATGGTTCCAAGACCTTTATCTCTAACGGTTATCTGGCCGATCTGATCGTCGTCGTTTGCAAGACTGATCCTGAGGCCGGTGCCAAGGGGGTTTCTTTGCTGCTGCTGGAAACCAAGGATTGCGCGGGCTTCAAGGTCGGCCGCATACTCGAAAAAATGGGCCAAAAGGGGCAGGATACCTGCGAGTTGTTCTTCGATAATATCCGGGTGCCGGTAGAAAACATTTTGGGTGGCGTCGAAGGCAAAGGCTTTAGCCAACTGATGACCGAGCTGCCTTACGAGCGCACGATTTTGGGTGTGGGCGGGGTGGCAAGTATCGAGCGCGCCTTGCGTCTGACGGTAGAGCACTGCAAGCAGCGCAAGGCTTTTGGCCAGGCACTGATAGAGATGCAGAACACGCGTTTTGTGCTGGCGGAAATCAAGACCGAAGCGACGATTGCGCGTACCTTCATCGATCGCTGTATCGTCGATATGATAGAAGGGCGCATGGATGCCGAGTTAGCTTCGATGGCGAAATACTGGATTTCCGATTTGCAGTGTAAAGTGGTCGATCAGTGTCTGCAATTGTTTGGCGGCTATGGCTATATGCTGGAATATCCGATTGCCCAGATGTATGTGGACGCCAGGGTGCAAAAGATTTACGGCGGTGCCAATGAAGTCATGAAGGAAATCATCGCCCGGTCTTTGTAGTTATGGCTGATACAAAATTATCCCTGCCGGTGCGCCTTGCAGGGATAGTTTTGTGTCACTCCTAAGCTCGGAGCATTTTATGCGCAATCAGGATAGAGGATCAACAATGGCCGGACCCTTAGCAGGACTACGCGTAATAGAAATGGTGGGTCTTGGCCCATGCCCGTTCGCTGCCATGATGCTGGCCGACATGGGGGCCGAAGTGATACGGATAGACCGCAAAGCGGTACCCGGCGCGGCTAATCCCTTCCCTATGCTGGGGACTAAATTTGACGTGATGGCGCGCGGCCGGCGCTCGCTGGCGCTCGATCTCAAGCAGCCCGAGGCGCGCGAACTGATGCTAGACCTGGTGGCGCAAGCCGATGTGCTGATCGAGGGTTTCCGTCCCGGCGTGATGGAGCGTCTGGGCTTGGGGCCGCAGCCTTGTCAGGAGCGTAATCCTAAGCTGGTGTATGGCCGTATTACCGGTTGGGGTCAGACCGGCCCGCTGGCCAAGGCGGCCGGCCACGATATCAATTACCTCGCGCTGAGTGGGATGCTGCAAGCCATGGGGCGCGCCGATACGCCACCGGCACCACCGCTCAATTTGGTCGGTGATTTTGGCGGTGGAGCCATGATGCTGGCGTTTGGCGTGGTGTGCGCTTTACTGGAGGCGCGCACTTCCGGCAAAGGGCAGGTGATCGATGCCGCCATGGTAGAAGGTTCAGCCTTGCTGGGCGCAATGATTTACGGCTTTCGCGCATTTGGTTCCTGGAGCGATCAACGCGCTGCCAATCTGCTCGATGGCGGTGCGCATTTTTACGATACTTATGCTTGCGCCGATGGCAAATTTGTCTCGATAGGTGCGATAGAGCCGCAGTTTTACGCCTTGTTATTGCGCTTGTGCGACATCAGCGATCCGGCCTTTGATGCGCAGATGGATGTCACGCAATGGCCAACGCTGAAACAAAAAATTGCCGCTATCTTCCTGCGAAAAACGCAGCAAGAATGGTGTCTGTTGATGGAAGGCAGTGAAGTGTGCTTTGCTCCGGTATTGGATATGGCGACAGCGCCGCTGCATCCGCATAATCAGGCGCGCGGCAGCTTTATCGAAGTAGCCGGAGTCAGTCAACCAGCGCCGGCACCACGCTTTAGCCGCAGCACTCCTGAAGTGAGCGCGCCACCGGCCACTCCGGGCCAGCATAGCGAGGCGATACTCAAAGACTGGCAGATTGCACCGGAGCGGATTGCCGCGCTACTGGCTAAACAAGTGATTTAAGGCGGCTATCGCGCGTTTTGATGTTTAATCGAAGACCATAGCGAGGCGAAAATAAAGCTTACGCCGACTAAGCCGGTAAACAGTTCAGGGATGTGGTACTTGATGCTGGCAAACATGATCAGCGCCAAAATGCCGATGGCGTAATGCGCGCCATGTTCCAGGTAGATATATTTTTCCAAGGTGCCATGGCGTACCAGATAGACCGTCATGGCACGCACAAACAGGGCACCGATGGCCAGGCCGAGCATGATCAAGACCACATCGCTGGTGATGGCAAAGGCACCGATAACGCCATCAAAAGAGAACGATGCATCCAAGACTTCCAGGTAGAGAAAGCCGCCTATGCCGCCGCGTTTTACGACGCCACCGAGATTGACACCGGTAATTTCTTCTTTTTCCAGTAAGCTGCTCAGAAAATCGACGCCGACATAGGTGATGATGCCCCACACTCCGGCCAATAACACGGCCAACTGCTGGGTTGGGCCGACCAGATTAGTACTCGTTAGCACCACCGCTAAAGAGATCAGGACCGGAACCGAACCTATCTTGCCGAACATGGCAAGTTTTTCTTCCATATGGCCTAACCAGTGCAATTCCTTTTTTCCATCCAATACAAAATTCAGGAATACCAGCAATAGACTCCGCCAAATGCCGCCACTTCTGCATGGTGAGCCATCAGATGAGTGGAAAATTCTTTGGGGTTATGTAGAGCTAGTCGCCCTACCTCCAGCATGCCGAGATCAGCGGCCTGTGCCACGATCAGCAGGGGAAATAGCAAGCGCATCCCAAACACCGCCAGCAAAATGAAACAGGCCTTGCCAGTAGTCATTCCAGTTTTTTAAGATAGATGCATTGACTACCGCATTATCGAAAGAAAGAGAAATTTCTAGCGCCGCCAAAATCAGCCCAAGCGCAGTGGCCGCTGCCGCCATGCCGCCACGGGTTTGTCCATAATCGCGTACGCATGAAACCCAGCCTTGCCAGTAGGCTTTACGCCAAGGCCAGGCAAGGCGAAGTGATTGGCTACCGCTATCGAAAGAACGAGCCGGTTTGAGCGGACAAAGGCAAAGCGAATAAACCGCCATATAACGCCACTTGATTGCCCCCGTGAGCCAGGCCCAGTTTTTGGCGTGATCTAACAAAGCACCTGTCATAAACCAACAATACGCCAGCGTCGTTCAGTCTCTACACTTGGTTTAAAAAAACATTCGGCCATCATGGCAAACCAAACCACAAGAGAGAGACCAGAGAACATGGATAGGCGACATTTTATACGCAGCGCAATGTATTTTACGGTGGCCAGTGCAACGGTGGGACTAAGCGCCTGCGGTGGCAGCACAAGTGAACCGCAAGCACCGAAAGGCACCTATACTTTTCCTCTGGGTGTTGCCAGCGGTGACCCAAAAGAGACCAGCGTGGTGTTCTGGACCCGTTGCATAGGGCCGGTCGCCCAGACTGCCATCTCCTTGCGGCTGGAGGTTTCCACCTCCGCCAGTTTTGAGACTACGGTCGCCAGCGTCACACTCTCGGCTACCAGCCAATACGATTTCACGGTACGCGCCAAAGTCACTAACCTGAAGGCAGATACCCGTTATTTCTATCGCTTTGTCAGCGGCGAGGATATCAGTGTGGCCGGTCAGACCAAGACCGCTCCGCTTGCCGCCAGCACTCCCGCACAATTGAAATTCGCCTGGATGACTTGCCAGGACTGGAGCGTCAACCACTGGTCGGCGATGGATTTGCTGGCCGCTGAAGAGCTGGACTTCATCGTCCATCTGGGCGATTACATCTATGAGACCGTGGGTGCCTCGTTCCAGACTGCGCAAGCCGAAGCGGCGCATACCCAGATTAAGTTACCGAACGGCCTGGCTGTGCCTAACGGCGGTATCTACGCCAATAGCGTAGAGGATTATCGTACCCTGTACCGCACCTATCGCGGTGATGCGCGTTTGCAGGAGTTGCACCGCAAATTCCCTATGATCGCAATCTGGGATGATCATGAATTCTCCGATGATTGCTGGAAGGATCATCAGACTTATAGCAACGAGAATAAGCAGGAAACTTCGCGCCGTCGCAATGCCACGCAGGCATGGATAGAATATATGCCTATCGATTTCGGCGACGTCTCGTTCGACCTTGGCAACAGCAGTTACGAAAATATCCGCATCTATCGCGACTTCCGCTTCGGCACCCTGATGCATTTGGTGATGACCGATCAGCGCCTGTACCGCGATGACCATGCGGTGGATGAAGCGGCTATCGCGCAAGCGCTGGGACATAATCCGCTGACCGGTAACGACACGGTAGGCTCGCGTTATTTCGTGCCGAAAGCGGTGCTGGAACAGTTTGAAGGACTCGACAGCTTTGTCCTCAAGCGCGCTCCTAGCATACTCGGCCCGACTCAGACCCAATGGTGGAAAGATACGCTCAAGGGCAGTAGCTCGACCTGGAAAGTGTGGGGCAATGAGGTGACGCTCAACCGCATGTGGGTGGATCTGCGCGCGGTTGCGCCGGCACCGTACAACCAGGTATATATCGTCAATGCCGATGCCTGGGATGGCTATCCTACGCACCGCGCCGAACTGATGGGTTACCTGAAGTCGGAAAACATCAAGAACGTGGTGGCGATCACCGGTGACTTGCATGCGTTCCAGTGCGGCACCATCAGGGATAATCCGGATCCGGCCATCGGTACGCCAGTGGCGGTAGATTTTGTTACCGCCGGTATCAGCAGCAGCTCGTTCTACAATTACCTGCATGCCGGTGCCGCTGGCACGGCACTGGAGCCCTTGGTGGCGACGCCGGCAACTTTTGACGCGGTGATTCGCGGCCATAATCCGGATTTTGCCTATGCCGATCATGATGCCCAGGGCTATGCGGTCGCTACCGTCACTGCCGCCAGTTTTACGGTGCAGTTCAACAAGGTCAAGCCGCTTAATGCCGACGGTAGTAAGCCAGCCTCGCCTTTGCTTAAGCGTACCCGCATCAGCCTGCCGCTGGGATCAACCTCGCCGCAGGTGACCGATAACGTCTAGCCTGGTCTTATCGGGCAGCTTGAGCTTGAGTAAAAGTATTGGTAAATCCTATCCGGGTTTACAATGACGTACGATGCCGCAGGGTGATCCCCTGCGGCCTTTTATTTTTAAACGGGCTGACAAGGACCTATCATGCACCTGACCCCATTTCAATATCTGGCCGCCGCCTGCGCGCTGGCCGCCAATCTGGCGCAAGCCGCGCCCGTCAATGCACCCGCCACCGTGCGCCTCGACTATATGCATAGCGGGAATGCGCTGGCCGAGCAGTATGCGATCGAGCGCGTGGGTGATCGAACCGTTGCCGTGGCCAGGCAATCTGGCGCGCAATCTCGACGATAGCAACCTGGGCGTGAACCGGGTTGAAGTGGTCGATGCCAAGACCGGCGACCTGCTGTATTCACGCGGGTTTTCCACAATTTTTGCTGAATGGCGTAGTACCGAAGAGGCTGCCCGTACCAGTCGTGGCTTTCAGGAGTCGGTGCGTTTTCCTAAACCTGACAAGCCAGCGCGTGTGCGCATCCTCAAGCGTGACGAACGCAATGCCTTCTCGGTCGTCTGGAGCGTTGATGTCGACGCCGATGCGCCGGACGTGGTGCGCAAGCAGCCAGTGGCACCGGCCAAGCCTATCGCGATTCGCGTCAATGGCCCTTCGCCTGAAAAAGTCGATTTGCTGATACTTGGTGACGGCTATACCGCTGCCGAGATGGGCAAATTTGAAGCCGATGCGCGTCGCATGTCGGATCATCTGTTCAAGGTTGCGCCTTTCCGTGAGCGCGCCAAGGATTTCAATGTCTGGGCGCTGGCGCTGCCTACCGAAGAATCTGGCGTGTCACGCCCATCGACCGGCGTGCATCATGCATCCCCTTTGGGAACGCGCTATGACATTTTCGGTAGCGAGCGCTATGTGCTTACGACCGATAACCGTGCCTTGCGCGATATCGCCCAATATGCCCCTTACGAGTTCATCGAAATCCTGGTGAATAACGACACCTATGGCGGTGGCGGTATTTTTGGTCAGTTCAGCACCGCAGCGGCTGGCAATGACTGGGCCAATTATTTGTTTGTGCATGAATTTGGCCATCATTTTGCCGGACTGGCCGATGAGTATTACACCTCGCCGGCGGTGTATCTGCCGTCTGATAGCCGGCAAGAACCGTGGGAACCGAATGTCACGGCGATGCGCGATCCGGCTCTGCTGAAATGGAAGAATAAAGTCAAGGCCGGCGTCCCTTTGCCGACCACCTGGCCAAAAGAAACCTATGAGACGCAGGCACGTGAGTATCAGAAGCGCCGCACTGAATTGCGCGCCGCCAACCGGCCGGAAGCGGAAATGAGTGCCTTATTTACCGAAGACCTGAACTACAACAACGAGCTATTTTCGAAAGCGCCACACCAGCATACGGTAGGCGCGTTTGAGGGTGCCAATTATGAAGCCAAAGGTTACTATCGTCCGGAACTGCAATGCCTGATGTTTGATCGTAGTGCCACCTTTTGCGGCGTGTGTCAGGACGGCATCAGTACGGTGATCGACCTATATACCAAACCTGCGGCGCGCAAGTAAGCAGGCCGCAGACGTAAAAAAGCCCATCTGGCGTTTGCCGATGGGCTTTTTTTTCAGTGAGCTGCGACGCCTAGCGCGATGCGCTGCTGGTTCTTAGAAGAAGCTTTGCGGTATCACCAGAATATCGCCCGGCCTTACCTGTACATTTGCCGAGATATCGCCGTCCTTGATCAAATCGTTCAGGCGTACGCTCAGTTTCTGTTGTTTTCCATCTACGGTTCGTATGATATTGGCCTTATTGCCCGAGGCAAATTCGGTGATGCCGCCAACCGAGATCAGGACATCCATCAACGACATACCTTCACGATACGGCAAGGCCTGCGGTCTGGCGGCTTGCCCTATGACACGTATCTGTTCCTGGTAGGGGCCGATGAAGCCGGTGACGATGACGGTCACTACCGGTTGCTGGATAAATTTTTCCAGTGCTTTTTCGATGTCACGCGCCAGTTCAGTTGATGTTTTACCTATCGCGACTACGTCTTCCACCAGAGGTGTCGTGATTTTTCCGTCAGGCCGTACGGTGATCAATGAGGATACTTCGGGATTACGCCATACTACGATGTTGACGCTATCACCAGGTCCGATTAAATAATCGTGTGCCGCCAGAGGTGCGGTAACCGGAGCAGGCATATTGTTGCTGGTCGCACATCCGCTAATCACGATAGTAACAAGCATTGCAGCAAAGGCTGCCAGCCATTTCGAAGTTTGGTTAGATAGCGTGTTCATATTAATTCCTTTTATATGCAATGATTAAATGTACTTTTTATCTAGCATTCAATGCAAGTTGGCATGAGATCGAGATATTACCATTAACATATATAAAATACTTATCTACTTGATATGTATTTTTATAAAAATGAATAATAAAATCGGAGTTTCTTACCAGATGGATATACAAAAGTGATTGCGACTATTTCTTTTTGCAAAAAATCGAATCATTGAAAAACATTCTAGAACTAAATTGTCAGATTAATGAAATATTTATATGGTTTTTTTGAAACTTGCTTACAGAATAGTGCGAAAAATCAATTAATACCATAAGCTTTACGGAAAATTTCTATGTAAATATATTAATAAATTTAACATTAATCTGTGTTAAATTCATTAATATTATAGCGGCGTAATTCTTGCTTTTTTTACATTCTCATAATATGATGTCATGCGCAAAAAATGTGCATTTTAATAAGAGATACGATAGTAATTGCTACTGTTTGATTTACCTCACACGGAGAAATTGAGAAGATGGAGGAGCTACTTGCACAGTTGCAGTCGCTATTAAGGGGCGGATGGAAATATCGTTGGTATGCGGTGACAATCGCCTGGCTAGTATCGATTGTGGGATTTATTGTCGTCTATAAATTGCCAGATAATTATCAGGCGTCTGCCAGGGTTTTTGTCGATACACAAAGTATTCTTAAGCCGCTGTTGTCGGGTATGACCAGTGTTCCCAACGTAGAGCAACAGGTCTCCATCATGAGCCGGACTTTACTCAGCCGTCCCAATGTTGAGCGGGTGATGCGCATGGTAGATCTCGACATTCGCGCCAATTCCGGCAAGGACCGTGAGCGCATGATCGATGAGTTGATCGCAAAAATTAAGATAGGCGGTACGGCGCAAAACGATATCTATACGCTGGCCTATAGTGAAGAGAATCCCAAGCTGGCAAAAGATGTGGTGCAGGCTTTGCTGACAATTTTTGTCGAAGGTAGCTTTGGTGATAAGAAGCAGGATTCCAACAAGGCAGTAGTATTCATTGATGGACAAATAAAAATTTACGAAGAGAAGTTGATCGCGGCAGAAAATGCGCTGAAAGACTTCAAATTGAAGAACATGTCCTTGTTACCGCGCCCGGGTAGCGATTCCGGTAGCAAGTTGGCTGATATGAGTGACAGCTTAAGTCAGGCTCGGCTGGAGTTGTCAGAGTCGATCCAGGCCAGGGATGCCATCCGGAGAGAAATTGCGAATGCTGAAGGTGCTCTAAAATCCGGAAACCCAGCTTCCGCGCCGAATCCTGAAGTGGATGATCGTATCCAGACATTAAATAAAAATCTCGATTCTTTACGTCTGCAATATACGGAGCAACATCCTGATATCGTTTCTACCAAGCGCTTGATTGCTCAGCTGGAAACACGCAAGCTTGACGAGGCTAGAGTGAGAAAGCCAGTTTCTGATGCTGGCAGCGCTAACCCCTTGCTTCAGCAATTGCGTATTTCCTTATCGGCGGCAGAGGCGAGGGTCGCCTCCATGAATGCACGCGCGGATGAATATTCCAGACGCAGTGCGCGCCTCCAAGCCTTGAGTACCGCCGCGCCACAAATCGAGACGCAATTGTCGCAGTTAAATCGCGACTATCAGATCAATAAGGAAAATTACGAAAAACTGGTGGCCAGCAGAGAGTCGGCAAAATTATCCGGGGATTTAAATACCACAACGGAGATGATGACTTTCCGCGTGATTGACCCGCCATCGGTTCCGCTTACTCCGGCTGGTCCGCCTAGGTTGCGTCTGTTTTCTATGGTGTTTGCAGCCGCACTGGCAATCGGTTTGGCCGGAGCTGTGTTCATGAGCAAAATACGTCCGACTTTCCTTAGTCATATCGATCTTTTGGAGGCGACCGGCTTGCCGATCTTGGGCACTATTTCCATGAAGTGGACCGATGTCGAAAGGGCGCGGCAGCGAAAGAGCATGTTTGCATTCGGGCTCTCGTCTTTTGTTCTGTTGACGTTTTATGTGGCTATGATGAGCTTCATCTATTTTAAGTCGTAGTTCTGACAGGTGCTGAAAGCCGGTGTTTTTATCCGCAAAGAATGATTGTGCAGTGAGTTTTCAGTGACTTATTCGTTGTCGCTTAAGCCCTAGATGTGCCAAATTTTGGAGTTAGCGTGAGCATTATTGAAAAAGCAATTGGTAGACTTGAGCCGGGCAAAGCTGCCATGACGCTTCCTGCGGACGGCCATGTAAGCGAAGCCAGAATCGATGGGGTGCCTTTGCCTATTATCGAGGCTGCGATGGAGGCTTCGATTTCGTCAAAAAACGAAACTAAGACGGTTGTTCAGATCGAAAAAAAGGTCGCGCCTGAAGAGTCGGGGCGTCCGAATTCAAGACGGGTTGAAATTGATATCGCCCAACTGCATAAGTTGGGAATGGTGACGCCGGATGGCGCGCGTACGACGATTGCAGAAGAGTTCCGTCTGATTAAGCGCCCTTTGATAGAAAAAGCATTTGGTCAAAAGGGTAAGCCGATTCATCACGGTAACCTGATTATGGTAGCCAGTTCTTTGCCCGGTGAAGGGAAAACTTTTTGCGCCGTCAATCTTGCGATCAGCATGGCAATGGAGCTTGATCATACTGTGTTGCTGGTTGATGCGGACGTGGCCCGTCCATCGGTGCCACGCTATTTGCAATTGCGCCCGGATAGCGAAACCTCAGAAATTGGGTTGATGGATGTTTTGCTCGATGAAAATCTGGATCTCGCCGATGCGATGCTGAAAACCAATATTGATAAACTTAGTCTGCTACGCGCTGGCACCAGTCATCATCGCGCTACTGAATTATTGGCTAGCCAGAGTATGATCTCCTTGCTGAGCGAGATCGCCGATCGCTACCCTGACCGCTTGATTATTTTTGATTCACCACCGCTGCTATTGACTAGTGAAGCCAGAGTACTTGCCAGCCAGATGGGGCAGATCGTATTAGTGGTTGAGGCCGAATCGACTACGCAACATGCTGTAAAGGAAGTATTGAATCAGTTGAAATCGTGTCAAAATGTAAATCTTGTTTACAATAAAGCGAATGCGCTCTCAAACGGAGATTACTATGGTCGCTATTACGGTTAATAGTTTAAGCGCATTTTGTGATACCAAGACCTGCAATAAATTTGTCGGTGTCTCGGTGGCCGCAATTTCTTCCTTATTGGCGCTCCATGCCAATGCGGCCGAATGGAAATTCACCCCCATTGTAAATCTGACCGAAAGCTATTCGGATAATATCAAACTGGCACCGAAAGAGACCGCGCAAAGCGCATTTGTTTCTCAGGTGTCACCGGGTTTAACAGTCGCCGCGACAGGGCAAAGGCTCAAGTTGCAAGCTAGCTACGTGATAGATAATTCTTTTTACTCGGGATCTGATTACGAATCAAAGACTAATCATCGTTTGAATGCCAATGCGACTGCGGCCTTGATTGAGGAACTTTTTTTTTTAGACGGTAGTGCTAATATTTCGCAGCAAAATCTGAGCCCTTTTGGGACAGTGACAGATAATAATATCAATATCTCAAATAATCGCGTCCAAGTAAAAACGTATAAGGTATCACCATATTTCCGGCATAAAATTAACAATGATGTTACCGGCGAGTTGCGCTATTCACGTGATTCAGTGTCGAGTGATTCAACGCTTTCCCGGGATAGTGAAGGTGATAATCTACGTTTTTCCATTAACAGCGGATCTGCCTTCAAGACGCTGAGCTGGGGGCTGCTTTACAATCATCAAGACGTCCATTACGAGCGCCAGTCTCCCTTAAAAACCAATATGAGCACCGTAAGCCTTGCTTATGCCTTGTCTGCTATGTTTAAGCTGACTGGTACCGGCGGCTATGAAGATAATAATTATCGCTATCAAGGTGCGCAAGCTGCCGGCTATTTTGGTACTCTTGGCTTTGTCTGGACGCCGACCGAGAGAACGAATATTACTTTTAACAGCGGCCAGCGTTTTTACGGGAAAACGCATGCGTTAAGCATCAATCAGCGTGCGCGCATGAGCATCTGGAGTCTGGGCTATAGCGAGGATGTTACGACCACGCGTGCGCAGTTCCTGGTACCTGCCACTATCAGCACTTCGAATTTCCTCAATCAGCTATGGAAAACCAGCATACCTGATCCGGCTTTGCGACAGCAGACGGTTGATAGTTTTATCCGCGACTCAGCCTTGCCGTCATCGCTTTCTCAGCCGATCAATACGTTTAGCAATCAGGTTTTTTTACAAAAATCTCTACAGGCCTCGGTGGCATTGACTGGCATAAAAAACACAGCAGTGTTGAGTATTTTTAACTCATCGCGTGAAGCGCTTTCAAGTCTGGATGGTAATGGAGCCACACTTCCGGGGCCGGCTGGAGATGTGAGGCAATCCGGTGTAAACGCTCTTTGGAATATCCAATTATCGCCACGTACCAATCTTAGCGCCAGTGCAGCTTATACCAAGTCGAATCAAATCAATAGCGGTGTGAAAAAGACAATACTACAGCGCTAAGGGCATCAATCTCACGGCAGTTACAGCCAAAATTAAGGGCTATGCTGGAAGCGCGCCATCAACATAAGAATTCCAACTTTGCGCTGGGAAACTACGATGAGAATGCCATTTCTTTCTATTTATTTCTAGGTTTCTAGCGGAGTCGAACTACCGATGTATGAGTCATATTATGGTTTTAGCGCTAAGCCATTTCGATTAAAGCCGGACCCACGTTTTTTTCTTTGGCAGCAAAGGACACAAGCGTGCGATGGCCTATCTGGAATACGGTATTGCGCAAGGCGAGGGGTTTATTGTCATCACAGGCGAAGTGGGTGCCGGCAAAACTACCTTGATGCGAAATTTGTTTTGTGCGCTTGAGTCCGAACGAATTATTGCCGCGCAAATCGTCAATACCCATGTGGGATCGGACGATATCTTAAAACTGGTGGCTTCTGCCTTTGGCGTCACCCATGATGATTCCTCAAGTAAGGCGTCACTGTTGACCAAGCTCGAACAGTTTTTGAGACAGAGTGACCAGCAGGGAAAACGCGCTTTGCTGGTGGTTGATGAAGCGCAGAATCTGACCCCGCGGGCAGTGGAAGAACTGCGCATGCTGTCGAATTTTCAGACTGAAGACCGCTCTTTGCTACAGACTTTCCTGTTGGGGCAACCGGAATTCAGGCGGACCTTATTGAGCGGTGATATGCAGCAGTTATTGCAGCGTGTGATCGCCAGTTATCACCTGGGGCCTCTGGATTTGTCAGAGACCCAGGCGTATATAGAGCATCGTTTGCATACGGTAGGTTGGGTTAATGACCCGGCTATCGATGCTGATGCCTTCAATGCTATCTTTGAGTATACCGGTGGAATTCCCCGCAAGATTAACTCCCTGTGCGACCGCTTGTTCCTAATGGGTTTCCTTGAGGAATACCATGCATTTGGCGCTGCTGAAGTACTCCAGGTAATTACCGATATCAAGCAAGAATTTGAATTGCCGTCGAAACCGATAGCCGCGCCCGAAGCGCTCCTTCTGGATAAGGAAGAAGCGGCCGATAAGGGCGAGCTGGTATCCGAACCGAAAGAAGCGTTCCAGGTTAGCCTGGAAAGTGTTGATGATCGCTTGGGTAAAATGGAGAGATCAATTTCCTCCATGATCGATGCGCTAAAGAAAATGTTGCCTGCCATAAAATTAAGCAATTCTTCCGAGAAGGACGTCTGATGGAATACCCTGTTAACGCTAGCCATAGCATCATTTGCATCGTCGGCGCGCGCCCGAATTTCATGAAAATTGCGCCTATCATGGCCGCCCTGAATGCGTTAAAGCCGGCACTGGAAGTGACTTTAGTGCATACCGGGCAGCATTATGACGTCGCCATGAATGAGCAGTATTTTCAGGCATTGGGCATACCCGCTCCCGATATCAATCTTGAGGTCGGCTCAGGTACCCATGCGACCCAGACCGCTGAGGTTATGTGTCGCTTTGAGGCCGCCCTGGAAGGGAAAAATCCTACGGCTATCCTGGTGGTGGGCGACGTTAATTCGACCATCGCCTGTGCTCTGGTAGCGACCAAAAAAGGCATACCGGTGATTCACGTGGAAGCGGGATTACGCAGCTTTGATCGTGGCATGCCGGAGGAAATCAACCGTGTCTTGACGGATCAGATTTCAGATATGTTGTTTACCACCGAGCCTAGCGGTAAGGATAATTTATTGCGTGAAGGTGTGGCAGCGCAGCGCATACATTTTGTCGGCAACGTCATGATAGATACGCTGAAAAACAATCTTCCCAGGGCGATCTCTGCCCGGAAAATTGCCAGCGATGCCGGTCGTGAGGATTTCTTGCCTGAAGATGGCAAATATGCGGTGCTGACCATGCACCGGCCATCGAATGTCGATGATGAAGTGGTGCTGGCCAGCTTAATCAACACGGTAGTGAGCATCAGCAATCAACTGCCGGTTATTTTTCCATTGCATCCGCGTACCAAATCGATGTTGCACAAATTCGGACTGGAGAAATTGCTCGATACACCGAATATTTTGCTGTTGCCGCCTATGGGGTATCTGGAGATGCTGGGACTGATGCAGGGTGCCACAGTGGTCTTGACCGATTCCGGCGGAATACAGGAAGAGACTACGGCGCTTGGTGTCCCATGCATTACCTTAAGAGAGAATACCGAGAGACCGATTACGGTCGAGCAAGGCAGCAATACGATTGCCGGTCAGAATCCGCAAGCGATTATGGCGATTTTTGATGATGTGATGCGCACCGGCGGCAAGGCTGGGCGCATCCCTGAGTATTGGGACGGTCGTGCATCTAACCGTATTGCCGATTTGATTGCGATCGAGTTTGGCATTCCCAGGGCATCGTAAGGACTATGTTGAAAACCGTGATTGAGACGCAGACAGTCCATCCTGCCGTCATACGCAATGCGATGACGATCGACGTCGAGGATTATTTTCAGGTGTCGGCCTTCGCGCCGCATATTTCCAGGGATAGTTGGCCTTCATTGCCTTGCCGCGTGGAAAAAAACGTCGACTGCATACTGGGATTGCTCAGCGCGGCAGAAGTCAAAGCGACGTTTTTTACCCTAGGTTGGATCGCTGAACGTTATCCGGAAATGGTGAAGCGCATTGTCAGCGAGGGGCATGAGTTGGCCAGTCACGGCTACTCTCATTTGCGTGCCAGCGAACAGAGCTTTGCCGAGTTTAGCGACGATGTCGGCAGAAGTAAGAACTTACTCGAGCAAATCGGCGGTCAGGCGGTATTGGGTTATCGCGCCCCAAGTTTTTCTATCGGTAGCGATAATCTTTGGGCTTTGGACGTGCTGTTGAATGCCGGGTATCAATATAGCTCAAGCATCTACCCGATCAAGCATGACCATTACGGCATGCCGCATGCACCGCGATTCAGTTTTTATCCGAATGGAAGGGACGGTCTGTTGGAGTTACCGATTACCACCTTGCGTTTCATGCAGAGAAATTTTCCCGCTGGCGGCGGTGGTTATTTCCGCTTGTTTCCGTATCAGTTATCGCGCTGGTTACTCAGCCGCGTGAATCGTCAGGATCAGCAAGCCGGTATTTTTTACTTTCATCCGTGGGAGCTTGATCCAGAGCAACCGCGCCAGCCAGATATAGGGATGAAAACCCGTTTCCGTCATTACGTGAATCTGAACCGTACGGAAAATAGGCTCAAGGCATTAATGCGCGATTTTCAATGGGATCGCATGGATAGAATTTTTTTGAAGAATAAATGACATCGATTATTGACGCATTTCAAGCTCAGCCGGGTGTTTTGGCTGGCAACAGCAAACCCGTAATTCGTCTGATGCAAGCGCAAGATGAGGCGCGCTGGGACGCATTTGTCATGGCTTGCCCAGCGGCCAGTTTTTTTCATCGCGCTGGTTGGCAGAGCGTGATACAGCGCTCTTTCGGACATAAGACCTGGTTTTATTTTGCCGAGCTTGATGGTGAAATTGTCGGCGTCTTGCCGCTGGCCGAAATCAACAGCGTGTTATTCGGACATTCGCTGAGCTCCTTGCCGTTTTGCGTCTACGGTGGTGTGGTTGCGCTCAATGAGGAAGCGCGGGTCGCCCTCAATGAGGCGGCCATCGCCCTGGCCAAACAACTTAATGTAGGGCATCTGGAATATCGTCATATCAAGGCGCAAAACCCAAGCTGGATGACGAAAGACCTGTATGTCACCTTTCGCAAAGAGATAGACGCTGACGAAGAGGCAAATATGCTGGCGATACCCCGCAAGCAAAGAGCCATGGTCAGAAAAGGAATCAAGGCGGGTCTGCAAAGCGAGATTGATGTGGGGATAGAGCGGTTTTTTTTACGCCTACTCCCACAGCGTGCATAGGCTGGGGACACCGGTTTTTTCGAAAAAGTTTTTCCGCATACTTAAGCAGGTGTTTGCTGATGATTGCGAAATCATGACTATCGTTAAGGATGGCAACACCATTGCCAGTGTCATGAGCTTTTATTTCAGGGATGAAGTGCTGCCGTATTATGGCGGTGGCACTGCGCTCGCCCGGGATCTGGCCGGTAATGACTTCATGTATTGGGAATTGATGCGACGCGCCTGTGCGCGCGGCTACAAGGTGTTTGACTTCGGGCGCAGCAAACTCGGTACCGGTGCCTATGATTTCAAGAAAAACTGGGGATTTGAAGCCGAGCCTCTGGAATATGAATATCTGCTGCATACCTCGACAGAGCTGCCGGAAAACAATCCGCTCAATCCGAAATACCAGCTCTTCATTAAGTTATGGCAACGCATGCCTATTGCGCTGGCGAATCTGATCGGTCCGCATATCGTCAAAAATCTGGGTTAAGTCATGAAGCCAATCAAGGAAGATCTGCTGTTGCTGGTTCATCGTATTCCCTACCCTCCGAATAAGGGAGATAAGATCCGTTCCTATCATCTATTGCGAGGCCGGGTATGGGAGCGATGCAAAAGGACCTGTCAAACCATCAGGTGAGGGACTGCTGCTTGCCAAAGACGCGGATAGTTTCAAAAAAATCTTATCAGAATTATTAAAAGAAAACCATCCAAGAGATGTACCCATCGCGCGCCATCTAGTCGAAACAAAATATAACTGGAATCACAATTTATCGGTACTCAACCCGGTATACTGTTCGAGCTAAAAATTCCTCTTACGCGGCGTAATATTTCAGAAAAACCAGAGAGTTCAGCTTCAAATTCAATTGCAGAAATATTCTCACCATCTAAGAAGCGATTTAGCTCTAATAATGGCGTAGTACTATAGTTTAAGCCCGGCTTACATGTTGTAGCTGAAATAATTCCGAGCTCGCTTAGCCATGGAAGGTATTCTTTACTATAGATACCGCTAGGGTAACAAAAGTGTTCTAGGCGATGCGAAACAAGGTTTTGTATGCTGTCCCTATTTTCCTTCAGTTCAGTTGCCAGTCCTGCTTTTTCGTTTCCACCCAGATTGTGCCTATGAGTATGCAACTGTATATCAACACCACTTTCGTGCATGGCCTTTACTGTTTGCATATTCAACAGATAGAACAAATCAGATTTCTCAAAGGCGCTACGGTCTATACCCAAAATGGATGCCAGACATCCTACAAAATCCTGAACCTGTTCAGCGCTAGCTAGGGTTTCGGCAAAGCTTATCAATTCATCCACTAGTTTACGAGTCTCGAACTTGGTAGCCCGATGACCGGCATTCCGGGGAAAACCATTGATGAGAGAAAGATCAATCTCAGTTTTTTCTGTTTTCCACAAAAGATAGCTTACTGCGACATTCATAACCTGTGTCTGCTTTTCTGCATAGTAAGTTGTCAGATATAAAGTCCAAGCGAAGTTGTGCTCCTTAAATAATGGCCATGCAATGCTTTCTACACCTTGCCAACCATCATCAAGAGTGAATACTAAAGAGTTATGGATTTTCTCTCCAGATTTGAGCATAGCAACCGCATTATCGAGACTAAGTACAGTAAAACCCATCTTAGATATTTTATCTAGGCGTTGCTTAAACAAATCCCTAGTCATAAACAATTTTGGCCGAAAGAGATGTTCATCGGAGGTAGAAAATCCGTGGTAACAAAATATTCTCAAACCATCAGAAGTAAGTTTTCTTGATAAGCTAAATAATCCCAAATATTTAGAAATCAACAAAATAGCTATTTTTACATTTAACACAACTATCCTTTGAAATTCCTTAGGCACATTACTATCAAACGCAAAAAACACCTGAAAGACTATGATTTTGGTGGGAATATCGAATGATTAAATTCTCGGCTACGATCACTTAATGCAAAAATACAAGTCAAAGTAGCTAGCCGACGTTGTTTATTTTTTCAAAAAATTGCTCTAACATTAATCCATCCATAAAGAATTTTGTCGCCCAATTTGGATATCGATAGGTCATGTAACCGCCATTGATAGGATGAGAACCTTTGAGTGCACCCTTTATTTTCAGGTCATCAGTAGTCAAATTTTGTATGCTCATATTAAATCGATTAGCTTTTTTTGCATACGGTATCAATTCTTGATCACCAGTCAATTGTGCCAATCGCAGCCAGTTGATCGCCATTTGCGAATTTCCTGTAATACAACTCCAAGACGCTGCTGTTTTCCAGTCTGGCGTGTAATACGCATTTAAAGCCCCATCTTCTCGCTGAGATAGCGCGACATGCTTTGCCATCTTGAAGGCTTTTTCAATGAAATCGTTTCGTTCTGCTGCAACGCCAACTTCCAGTATTCCTCGAATGGAATAAGCAATCGTATGTGTCAATGCCGTTAAATCGGAATTTTCCGAAAGACAATTATCTGGTAACCAATCATTGGTTTGAGCGCGTGATAAAGTCCAATCGACATTGGCGATTGCCGCGTCCAGATATTCATCTTTACCTAATGCTTGATATGCTCTAACCAGACCAAATGCGGAGCGGGTATTGTAACTATTGAGTTTAGATGAGGTAAATGGAGATGGAAAACGTCGCCAAGCACCATCCGTGTCCTGCGCGGCAACCAGCCAATCAGCACTTCTGATCAAGGATGATTTAAATCGTTCATCACCGGTTTCTAGCCAAGCTTTAGCCCAACCGAAAAGCACTTGTCCTGTGTTGAAAATAGTTGGTGCGACAACCTCCGCGTCGATCATGCCAGCTCGAACACCACCGTCAGCTAATTGAATATCCGACTCCCAAACAGCCATTCTTGTGGCTGCTTCAGCATATTTGGGGAGATTGTAATATTTGGCATAATCATAAAGCGTAGGGATCACATATCCCGTTGTTTCAGGATAAGATGCCAGCCATTTTTTTGCTCGAATATCATAACTATGGGGAACGCCATCATCAGATGTCGCCGTTTGTGCATACAAAAGCCAATCAGCTGCAGCGCGTAGATGGTTCTCAATTGGCTGAACTGATTGCTGAGGGCTTGTCAGTTTTTCTTTTACAGCTTGTATTAAATATTGCATAAACCACGTCCCATATTATTTTCTATTGATCACATCAGCAATTTGGCTTCAATCGAAAAACAAGAAATTATTATCAAATTTATTAGTTTTCTATTTTACATTTAATGATCTAATTCCCAAGTATCTATTTATCCACATTTTTCAAAACATGGACATAGCGTGGCAATAGTTTTTGGAATGCCCAATAAAATAGTTGTCTTCTGACATCAAAAGGAAGGGCATATCTATGTAAAGGTTGAATTAGTAGTTCTATTAAATTTTTAAGCCTATATGAAAAAAACCCGAAAAAATGGGCAAGTTGATTGGAAAATTGCCACAATTTTCGCAATATGTGATCAGAAAATTTTGGACGGGAAGCGTACTTATCCGTAAACGCTAGGAATTCTTGTAGGGACTCTGGGCCGAAATACCATTCCAATTTTTCGCTAATGAAGGATCGACTCATTACTCTCTTTTTTTGACCAAAACTTGCACGCGCTAATCCAGCCTCCTCTGCAATACGGCGACAAATTGGCCTATCATAGTCGCCACCTATCGACCATGCATGCATCTCGGGCGAATTCGATATGGCCACAATATCGCGATGAGCGCGACAACCAAAAAAAGGGAGTGGCATATGAATAAACCCAACACGTAATCTGAATTCTTCCAAGTCCCCCCCGCTAGGATCGCCGCGAATAATTTGATCTGAAATATGTTCACAGTTTTTATCCCAAACTTTATCGCCATGAAACCCAGAGATAAAAACTCTAGCTTGAAGTAAATTCTCAAATGGTGCAAAAAAAGCATCCTCACCACCTGTGCCTAAAGACAGGAATTCGCTTTCTTTATTGCCATTTTTATATGCGATACGGGAAAATTCTTTTACTTTCAAACCTAGGGTTTCTGCGATTTCGGCACCATTGTCGTTATATGGCTCATCAGAGTCCGGATTAAACAATGTAATTGCTTCTTGACAACCAGCTTCTTTCGCCAATACAGAGCAAGTGACAGAATCATATCCTCTAGAGATTGAAACTAGCGGGATAAATTGTTGTAAGCGACCTGGTAGACTAGCATTTTCCAAAAGAACGCTTAAGCAACTTGCCAAAAAATTCCTATATTCGGAAAATGTAGAAAATTTGGGGCAAGGTGTTTTTTCCAGCCTGCGAACGACAAGATTTTGTTCAATTAAAATATTGCAATGAAAATACATTTCGATTCGCATAGCTTTTTCTAGCGGTACGCTTTTTATTGCTTTATTGAGACCGTTGATTATTGATGAGATGTCATCTCTATAAAAAAGATAATCTGCTTTTAGCGACTGTTTAGAAGATGCAACAACAAATGCCATCGAATTCGAGGCCCAAAGCGTATTTTGAACCTTGATGATATAAACACGTGCCACAGTATTACTAGGGCATGCGATGAATAGCTTCTCCCCTTGGATAGCCGCCCCGCTCGCAATACAAACCGAGGATTCCAACATCCCTTTTGCTGTTAAATTTCCAGCCCAGCAACCTTCGTAAAAAAAATCGTTTCGGCAATCAATTCCAGATCCATGGATAACTTCAATCTTGTCGAATCCTTGCTCAATACGCATACACCAGGCAAGCATAGGTAATTCTTGTATTTCATCAAACACAAAGTTCATTATTTAGCACTCCTTTCTATGCTTATTTACATTTAAATGACTCTGTCTATAAAATTGAAGCAAGTGCCGATTGATCTCGATAAGCTCCGTATTTTTCCAACGTCCCCAAGCAATCAAGTGAAACTTATTTAAAACATCAATGTAAAAGCATGCTATTTATTAAAAATCTATATTGATTGAACTGAGTTAAGTCGACTCTATTCAATTATTTCTTTCGCTATGGAGTTTTATTTCACTCAAAGTAAGGTGAAGAATTTTGCAAATTTCCTCGATTTCGACCGGGGTCATACTCGCGCCGCAAGGTACACCTAACATACGTAAAGACAATTGCTCGGCATTCTTAGTATTTTGTGAAAAAAAACTTTTATAGCCGAGACGACTCTCCACTCCTTTTTTTTTTAATTTTTCCTTCATCACTGTAAGATCGACCATTTCTGGCAGCTTGAGCATAATCCTAGCTAGATATCGACCTTCACTATATTGTGGAAATCCTATCACTTCGGATTTTTTTAGATTCTGATAATAAAGTTCAGCAACACGAATTTTTTGCCTATTGATGTCAAGCAGCTTAGAAAATTGGATCAAGGCAATACCAGCCTCCAAGTTGCTGATCATCGAATAATGATTACTTTTTTCACTACGCCATCCAAAGAGCCCAAGCAAGCGGCCTAGATAGTAGGACGAATTACCCGTGTAAGCGCTCCAATGATAATTCCATAGGAAATCAAGCAATGCGCTCATGCGCTTATATGATGGAGGTAAGGCTTCCATCATCAATTTTGCGGCCTCATTGTGTGCCATGTTATTAACGATCAGAGCGCCACCAGAACCTCTAATTCCAGTGACCAGGGTCTTTGATTGTGCAAAACTAAGGATACCAACATCACCAAAAGTCCCCAACAGCTGGCCATTGTTGCTCCTTACCCCCATCACCTGTGCTGCGTCATCAATCAAGAATATTTGAGCGTCTTTACAAATTTGTTCGATTTGTTCAATTTTTGCAGGGCATCCATACATATGGGGAGCGATTACTGCCAAGGTTCGGGAGCCAAACGCAGCCAGCATCGCATTTGGATTCAAATTCAAATCATCATCGACATCGACACTTACCGCTATCAATCCGCATGTTTGTATTGCCTGCACAACGCTAGGACAAATATACGCAGGGATAATGACTTGATTGCGTTCTGAACGTGACCGGTGGAAAATATTTAAAGCCACTTCAATTGCGTGATGCCCATAATTACTCAAATATATTGGCGACGAAGAGTAATACTCCATCAATTGCTTGCTTAAGGCCGTTAAATATCTTCCTTGATTTATTTCCCCCATCAAAATACAGCGCACTATCACTAAGTACTCAGCACATGACCATTCTGCATACGCTAAACGATAGTGCCTCATCCCTTGCGCCTTAAACGATTTTGCAAACGAAGCAGCATAAAATCCATCCAAGGTAGTGGGTCATTCCAACGCCAGCAGGAATCAATCGTTTTAAAGGAAAGCGATGGCTGGTCTTTGATCTTGCCGCCCTCTTCAAAAGACCAACGGTCGGGCAATTCATCTCTCCAGATGCGGCTAGGCTCGATTTTAATTTCCGACGGAGCGGCCAAACCGCATTCATATGCATAAGCTGCAAATGGCAAATTAGTCCCGTTCACGGTCGCAACCTCTTGCTGGAAATCGGTTCTGGCAACAGTTGGTTCAACCATATAGAATCGACCATCACGCTTATCGCGTTTGTACTCCATGCTCCCCATGCCGGTAAAACCTACCTTCTTGAAGAAATCGCTGGTTGTTTTTGTTAACTCTTCGTGAAATTCTCTTGCGACCGTACAACTAGCAGTTCCCCCTATCCGCGGGGGCCAAGAGCGTATCTTGCGTCCGACAAATGAGCTTACGACTTCACCCATTTCGCCAATGTATTGCAAACAAAAATATATTTCTGCATCGCTACCCTCTATCCATTCCTGCACCACCATATCCGCTAGTATGGGTTCGATTTCCCGGTACATATTAATTGTCTCAGCTACTGAATTGAGTTTATAGGCCTTCTTAAATCGCTCACCGTAGACATAACTTTTATTACTAGGTTTTAAGACACAGGGAAAAGTCAGTACATCCAATTTGCTCAGATCATTTAGCCCTTCCAATCTGACAGTTTTGGGAATTAAGGCACCAGAGTCCTCAGCAAGCGCTTGAAAGCCTTGTTTATGCATCAATTGCATCAGGCGGGTATGCTCTGGCAAACGGATAAAATGATTTGCAGGAAGAAGATTTCTTTGATCAGAAATGGTATTTATAGTTTTTTCTTCAGTTAGAAAAAGCATGCAAGGACCAGTCCGCTCGTGCGCAAGTTGGATCAGACTATGCATCAGCGCTTGCCCTTCTAAAGCGGGTACTCGCAATTTTTGACCGTATCGCGAACGCATTGCAGGTGAATGCAAATCTGTGTCTAACACCAATATTGGTACACCGACGGCGCCGAGACTGCGAACTACACCCAGAGCGTTAATGCCCCCACCGATTACGATTGCGGTAGTACTAAATTTATTGGTCTGCTTAGGCAATTGAACCTCTTTTTATAAAAATTCAGTGTTCACAAATTAAATTACTGTGCATCACGATTGAAAAAAATAATTTCCTTCGCCGCATCTAAAATATAGCTGTAATCTCGGATTTTCAGATGCGTCAAGCAATAAGCGAACCACAGTTTATTCTTTGAAAGTATTTGTTTAGGAAAACCACTCCTTGCCAACATCGTTCGCCACTCATCTAGTTTTTCTTTTTGCTTCCTGTCGTTTTCTGTTTTATCAAACCAATCTTCGTTCCATTGATATCTTAATTTCCCATACTCGTCAGAAGGAACCGGACATGGCACGTGATTAGGATAAGCTTGCCAGGGAACCGTGGATATAGCAGGCCCAAATTTTGCCAACCATTTATTATAAAAAGCATGCAGCAGAAATTCATCGATAGGAGCAGCAACGATTAGCTCCAATAAAACACTGTCAAAGAAAGGAAGCACCACTTCAAATTTATATAAATCCAAGTCCTCAAAATAATTGAATAAATGATGTCGCTGATCGTTCATTAAGAAAAACAACAAGCCTGATTTTGCTGCATCCTCGGGCGCGAAGCTTTTCAATTCACTAACCATTTTTTCTAGAGGGCTATTTTCCGCTTCGTGTTTCATATCCGAGCGTAGCATTCCCAATGGGATACCTAGCTTTCTATGTTTCATTAAATATTCGGCGGCGGCATGTATTTTTTTTTCTCGCAATAACTGAATAAATGCGTGGTCCAAATATACGTGCCCCATACCAACACTGCCACCATCTCCTGACCAGACTCGATGCGTTTTAACGCCTTGCTTGACCAATTCTTGATGAGTTTCCGCCCAGCTATCCAAAATTTTTCTTTGCCGCTTTGAAAAACTATCTCGTCCAAGACCTAGCTCGTAATGATGCGAACCAAGAGCAGTCGCGGCAAGGCGACCAAAAAGGTGGTCCTGCGATCCTTCTGGTGCGAAATTTAAGCTCCATACTGGTCGATCAATGTTGCGCAGACCGGCAACAATGCATCGAGAATCCAATCCTCCAGACAAAAAGCTTAGCTCCGCAGGAGTCGATTCGGCTCGAATTTTTACAGCATCAATAAAGGCTTCGTAAATTCGCTCTTGTAATTCATCGTCTGAATAATGACTTGATTTAAGCTCATCCCAGCTCCAATATGAATTCGTATGCATTGAAGATGCTGTGATTTCAACAAATTCGCCCGCATACATGCGGTCAATACCTGAAAAAATAGTATCGCGGGCAAGGCAATAGCCAAACGCCAGTTGAGAAAACATATGTTCAGGTACAATCTTTTTGGATATCTTTGTAATCGACCTAAGCATTCTCAGTGCATTTGAAAAATAAATTCTATCTCCAACTTTTGCGATATAGATAGGGAAAACACCCACTTTGTCAGAGCAAAGCATGAGCGCTTTTGATTGTCTATCGAAACAGAATCCGCAGAAACTCCCTCTCGCAAGTTTGAGTGTATCCAAATCCCGATTCTTTAAAGCTTGGATCAGAATATTTGCATCGACGCCAGCGCTATCCTTATTGATATACGGACGACCAACAACCACGCCAACTTTGTCCAGATCATTCTCAACAATTAAAGAACCTCCACTAGCCCCAAAATCTATAGTTAGCAGTGCGAAATTCTCTGTCAAAACCAGATCTCTTTTATCTTCCGGCTGACGAGAAATTGCGCACTTTAACTCCTCAATTTCAGAGGTCTCAAACTGAGAACAAGATGGATCAAATACACCAAGAAAAAGCATAGATTTATCTTTAGTTTAAAAAACTATTCGGGTTTAAAAGAGTATTTTCGCGAGATAAAGCGGGTACATAAAGAAAAAGTTTTTCTATCGAAAATAAACAATGCGCATACATTGCTGATTACGCCAATCAAGACAAGAGCCAGTAAACTTGGTATAGAGAGATAACTTAAATTTAGAAAAGAAGTCAGCATCATCACTGTTAAGAACATGACCGACGATGTCAAAAATGGTCCAAGTAAGGCGACAAAAATATCTCGATAATTAAAGCCCAAAACGTCTTTTGAGGAGCGCACTGTTAAGTAGGTATATATAGGCGTCCCAAAAAACCAAGAAAGGGACAAACCTAGAACGCCATAATGAACACCAACAAACAAACATATTGGAAAAATTAAAAATGCCGTCAAAGTATTTTTCAATTCGATATCTGCGCGCCCAAATGCTGAAACGGCCGTAGTAAGTAAAGTACAAATTGAACGTAATGGTAGAACTAAACAGACTACTTGCAGAGGCAGTACAGCATCTTTCCATTTTTCGCCCATCAATATTGCAACCACAAACGGAGCAACCGCTGCCAAGCCCCACATAACTGGAAATAGCAAGTATGATATTAATTTCCCTCCGTGCAATAATCGCTCACCGGTCAGGCTACCATTGTGATTCATGCGCGACATCGCAGGAAATGCGACTTGATTAATCACTCCCATCGCCTTAGACAGTGGCATGGACGCTAATTGCATTGCCACCGAATATATTCCCAAGGCATCGCGGCCCAGAAAAGCTCCGGCAATCAATATATCCATTTGAGACAAAAAATGGCCTGCTATACGCCCAGCCATGGTTAGACCACCAAATTTTACTAACTCGCGTACCGGGAACAAGGAAAGCGATGGCCATACCCAATCTCGTAACTGAAAATGCAAAAAAAGTGTACGAAAAACACTACCACATAGGGGACTCAGTATCAGTGACCAATACCCCAGCCCTTTATACGCAAAGACTAAAGTCAACACACCCGTAATAGCTCCGGTCGAAAAATCTATCGTTGCCATTTCACGAAACCGCATTTCACGACGTAAGCGTGCATCTGGTATCGTACCAAATGCGCTAATAATAAATTGACATGCTGCAACTTGAATTATGATAGTGAGTCGGCTATCTGCATAAAGCATAGCAATTAGAGGCGCACCGATTACCAGTAGTAAAGTAACTAGTCCATTTAAAGCAAGCGAGTAACCAAACAAACTGGCAAGTTGTTCCTTTTCAACGTCTTTTGCCTGAACAATAGCAGCGGCAAACCCAAACTCAGCAATCAATCCAAATAAGGCCGTGAACGCTGTACTTAATGCGACCAAACCATAATCAGATGGCGCAAGTAAACGCAAAACGAAAAACGTCATACCCCACGTGATGAGCTGCGTAAACAGGCGCCCAGTCGCGACCCATTTCATCCCGGAGAGCATTTCTTTTTTAATTTTGTCGCTCATACCTTCTACCTAATTGCTAAGACAAGATGTCAGAAATTTCAAATTATCTATTTCCGATTTAATCTAGGTTTTTGAGTCATTCCGCATACGTATCATCGAACTCAAAAGTTCACTCTCACAAATAGCGTGCATCTACTCAATCCACTATTTGGGAAAAAATTTTTGCCAGTTGCTGCGCCCTATATTTTCGTGAAGACGATGCGACTAGTTCGTCTGATGCGGTATACGCCTCTCTCAATTTCACTTGCGACAAAAACCGTGTTAATCCCGCTTGAATATCCTCTACCGAGGTCATATTGACAGTATTTTCAAAGCCTGCGGTGTGTAGAACTCTCGCCGTTTCTCCACTGGTATCCAATAAACCCAAAATAGGTTTACGAGCACGAAAATACTCATAAATTTTTGCCGGTATCTGGGTGTTGAAAGCGCTTCCCTGGAACACCAATAAGCCATCTACAGTGAGCATTTCACGTAAGGCATCTTGATATGCAATATGTGGCTCTATGAATACAATATCCTCAACGCCATACTCCAACACCAAAGCTATAAAGTGTTGATCATCACCTGTTGCGCGTAAAACGATACGCAGAGTGTCTGCACTAAGATATTGGCTTAATTTCAAGGCTGCAATTGCCTTGAGGAAGGCTGTTGGATCTCGCCCTTCAGAATACAATTCACCGCTATGCAATAAGCTTAATTTTCTTTTTTCTTCGTTTGGCGAACTGATACTTTTCAATTGGAATGGATCAAAACCATCTTCGTCATAGCCATTCTCGATCACTTCAAACTTTTCCTGCGCAACTTGAGGAAAGCGATGTCTATAGATTTCACGCGCACTCTGTGTCGTAAAAACCGCCATATCACAGCGCTCTATGGTTTTTCTCTCTATCCAAAGAAAGGTTTTTCTTTGCCACTTCCCTTGCGGATAGTTTTTCTGAGTCATAGGATCGCGAAAATCGGCGACCCAAGCTTTTTTTGTCAGAAATTTCAGCGTCAATCCTATCAAGTGCGCGGTTGCGATTGGATAGGTTGTCCAAATCACCTTCACCTGATTTTTGTAGATTATCCACAAGCCCAAAGGTATCGCACAGATCCACCACGACGCCCAGCGATCCGGCAAAGCCAATATTTCTGGGTAACGTCCAAAAACGCCCAGATGACGCTTTACATCTAAGGCCCAAGCGCGCCAGACTTTCAGATTTTCAGGCAATTGAGACAATTGAGATGCATTTTGCGACTCATAGGCAGCAGAATTCACGGATAAAACACTTGCTTGCCAATTTTGCTCACGAAGATTTTTACTAAAACTCAAAGTTCTTTGTATCCCACTGCTTCCGGCTTGCGGAGGAAAATGATAAGCAATTAACAAAGCTTGATTCAATTTCTGTACCTGACTATCTTTAACAGAACATACTTTTTCCTGATTTTTTTCCACCTGTCCATTTGTGCATAGCCAACTTAACAAACGCACACTAAACATCAACGGATTTGTATCCCATGGACGACGACGCGGCAACTCGAAAAGATCGCTTTGTCTATTCAAGGTTCCGAAGCCTGTCGTAAACGAAGCAAAATAACCTGCCTCCTGCACCATGCGACTATGCCTCTGATCAAAATCTATTCCCACTTTTCCATTCGGATAGGCAAAAAGGCGTACTGGTTTTTGAATAATTTCTTCAAGTACCCGCTTATTTTCATTGATCTCGTATCTGGCGGCATCTTCATCTAAAGTAGTTAAAATTGGATGTGTAATCGTGTGTCCGCCAATTTCGATTCCCTGCTTCGCAAGGTTGGCAACCATCTCTCGCGTTAGCATCAGATCACTAGTCGATATCGGATTACTCAATTTCTCCAATTCCAAAATAACTCTCAAACGTCCTTCGCTAGTTAAATATTTACAGCTGTCATTGATGGAATCTACAATTTTTATACGATCTTTTTGCTCGGACAGAGCCCACGTTCCCATCCCGACGGCCCTTAGATCAAGTGGGCCATTAGGAAGTGCCCGAATTGCTTCCACGATTCTGTCGTTCCACATATTGCCACCGGTCAAAAAACCTGTAGTAACAAATACTGTGGCGGGCAGGTTTAAGCGTGCGAGCACTGGCAGGGCAAGATCATGCGTAGACCGATAGCCATCATCAAAAGAAATACAAATTGCCCTAGGTGGGACTCTATTTTCTTGGATTGCAATAATTGCATCGTATAAGGATAAAACATTAAAGCCTGAAGCCAACACTTCCATGTGCCAGGTAAATGTAGCGAGGTCAGGTTCAGACTCCAGCAATGGATCTTTACAAGCCAGTATCCTGTGGTAATTGATTACGCAAACCCTATTTTCTTGACCAAGTAGACTAATGCCGCCACCGACGAGATGAATTAAGTTTGAAGTAAAATTAAAGGGCTTTTTTTGCACATTCATCGTGATGAATCCCCCTTTCTCTAGCTTGGAGAATAAGGGTGTATGGAATATAGCGGCATCACTATTTTGCTTAAATTCACTCAATTTTTTCAATAACGTGTGTAAATATACAAGTATATAAATACTAACATAAACCAATGGGGCTGTATTTATATGTCCCTAGTGACATACAAAATTCGATCAAAATTGGAAATACACAAACGGTGCTTTGCCACTAGTCATCGCGATCAACACATACACAAAGAAGACCAGGCAGATGGCAAGCTGCCAACTACTCCGACTTCGTATTAAGTCATACATTGCGAGGCTAAAACGCGTGGGGACGAAATGACAGACAACAGCCAAGAGCAAAGCAACAATACCAATCGCGCTTAAGGGTGCAGCACTACCCGCGGGAGTGAGAATGGCCGATGCAAACTTCATCGCTGCCGCTAAGTCCGGTGCTCGGAACAGTATTCTAGAAAAAGCAACGATCTGAAACACGATGATCATTCGCAATAACCACAGGTATCCTGATTCTTTTAGTGGAGCTAATCCTAGACGAACACGTCGATTTCGAGAAAAACGCTCGATACAAATCACACTGCCGTGTATCAGGCCATAGACAATAAAGTTCCAGCCGGCCCCATGCCACATTCCAATTGCCACAAATGTAATGAATAAATTTAGGTAAGCATTTCCAAATTTAGAGCCGCCTACACTAAAGTAGAGGTAATCCCGAAAAAATCCGGACATGGAAATATGCCAACGTTGCCAAAAATTAGAAACACTGTCAGCTAAATAAGGTCGATTGAAATTGATAGGTAATTCAAAACCGAGTAAATTTGCGGCGCCCCGTGCGATATCGGTGTAACCGGATAAATCCATGTAGATTTGAAAGCTATACGCATAAACAGCGAGCAACAAAAACCAGCTTGAATAAGCACTAGGATCGGAAAACGCAGGATTGACAAGATGTACGGCCAATACATCAGCGAATGCAATTTTTTTTATAAAACCGCGGAGTAACAAAAATAGCCCGGTTTCAATTTTTCCTGAGCCGCCTTGAGGAATAGCTTGTAGCTGAGGCAGTAATTGATGGGCGCGCGTAATTGGTCCAGATAACACAGTAGGAAAGAACGCCGCAAATAAGGCAAAATCACGAAAAGAATTGCAACTGGCCTGCCGTCCGCGATACACATCGAGAGTGTACGACAAACTTTGAAACGTATAGAAGGAAATCCCTATAGGTAAAATTAACTGCAGCATCGGCGCATTGATTTGCAAACCAAATCCACCCAATAATGCCGAAAAAGTTTCAATGAAAAAATTAGCATATTTAAAATATGCTAATACGCCTAAACCCGAAATAACTGCCATCCATAGCCACCACTTTCGATAACGCATATCTGTGCTGACTGCAATTCGCTCAGCAGCAAAAAAATTGATCAAAGTGTTGAATAGCAATAAACAGGCAAAACGCCAATCCCAGCACATATAAAAATAGTAACTGGCAAACAGCATGACGTTATTACGTAAATTTAGACGCGTCCCACTTTTGTGCACCAACACAAAAGTAATAGCAAGAAAAAGTAGGAAGTGAAAAGATAAGAATGACATTAATTACTCTACCAGCAACTTATTCGTAGCGATGAAGTCATATAGTGCCTCTGCGACTAAGACCTCGCCCTGAAATGAAAAATGGCTAGAGTCCGCAAAATAGCGAGGCCCGCCTGGTACCAAGGTATCCAAATCGATTAATTGTATTTGATGCGCCTTTGCCGCTTTCCTGATCGCAGCGTTATGCCTGTCATACAGTTGGTGCAGGCCCGCTATGTCAAAACAATGATTGTAGTAACGTGCCGTTTCAGAAAGTTTGGCTTGATCCGATAAAGATTGCTCTGGCCGGTAGGCACGCGCATTAGTTGCAAAAACCAAGCTCAATTTCAACTCTGCGGCTCTTTGAATAAACGCCTCAAGCTTGCTCTCATATGCCTGCAAATTAATGCTTGCAGGGTTGCGAATGCTGGCTTGCTTGATATTTGTGGTGCGTAGAAAAACTGTATTTTTCTTGATCATATCCACTGTTTGCAACCACTCTGGCAAAGAAATAATCGGCAAACCCTGGCGCTGAAATCTTTGATTTGAAGTCTCGTCGTTTCGACAATACACAGCAAAATCATTAAAGCCAGGATACACAACGACCAGATCTGGTTTTAAAGTAGCGACACGTGTTTCCAGCATACGACGTTGCTCATCAAGACCCATTCCAGCGATACCTGCGTTCACGACATCAATTTTTCTTAAGGGAAATTGCTTACGCAGACGTTGCTCCAACTGAGCGGGGAAGGTCTTATCATTGTCGGCCGCATATGCGCCCATCACCGTCGAAGCGCCGACCACCGCAAGTCGCCAACTATGATCTTCTCTTACGATAGATATTTCAGGACTGCGCAAGCCTAAGGAATTGCTACGCAAAGTCGTTTGACTGCCGATGATAGTCTTATTTGGCCTTAGTAATAACAATCCTGTTTCTGCGTCTTTTACGTAAACGCTTTCTGAAAAAATGAGATTAAAAACGCTTTCGCCAGAACGAAAATGGGCACGAATTTGAAGTGCTAACTCAATAATGAGCATCAATACAATCGCCAACAGGACGATGCCGATCACTTTTTTCATACCAGCAACGCGGGACAGATGTGAATCTATAGACATTTTTACAAAAGCCTTTGCTGCTACCGAGAATAATGATGGGAAGAATTACAAAAAAATGCTTTTTAAATATTTGCATTTTATTTAATAAATTATTCTAATCTAGTGCCTTTCAACAATCAATCATCGGTGGATTTAACAACACACTCTTGGGTTATTCGCATTATTTATGCCTTTAAGAAAAGGCTCAGTGCTTATCTCCGAATCCAATCAAGCAACTTGCGGATTTGCTGCTTTCCTATAATTTTCTTTATTTCATTAAACAAAGTGACATAGGCTTGATGAGCAGATATCAGTAAACGATTTTTCCAAGTTTTTCTTAGCAATAGCATATGCCCACGAATTTCGATTTGATTCGATGCGTGATGGTTGTTTGCGGGATTGCTGTAGCCCAAATCGATACTTTCCATATGGAGATTGTTAATCAGGTCCTCGATCGCCATATACAAAATAGAAATACCCGCAGATAAATGTGCTACGTCTGGATGGTAGTAAATATTATGAATAAGCAATTTATTTTCAGAGCGTGTGGCAACAATAACGGCGTATGCCTTGTCCCCGGACCTAAGTACATAGGATAGAAACAAGCCTTGCTTTGCCAGGCCTTGATATATTTTTTGGCCTAGTAACTGTGGCAACCATTCGGCCGGTACCATGCTTTTTCTGGCGGCAATCAAAGCGGGTATTTGATCCCCTTGCTCGATTCGATCCAGTTGCATGTCGACCTCGCCAAATTCTCGCAATAGTCGAACTTGGCGCTTCAAGTTGAAACGTTTTTTAGAACTAAAGCGTTGCAAATACGCCTCAAAATTCTTTGCCAAGGGGATTAAATGACATTCTCGCCACTCGTCTATCACGTATTGGCAATAGGCATTTTCGAGCACAGGCGAATGCTGTATATATGTATGCCAAGCACTATCCCTTCCCAAAGAAGGCATAGACAGAGCGCTGCATGATGGGTATGTTTCAAATAGATATTTCAACAAAACCTCAAAAGCAGCATGTTCAGCCGAGATTAATGGGACACTACCCAGTAGTGTAATTACCTCCAGAGTTGGCTCCGCAAGTGATCTTGGTCCTAAAGAAAAACAAAAGCTCTGCCGCCGGAAGCGGATAGGGATGACACCAACGATATGCTTGGTATCGAAACTTCTGATAACGAGTATTTCAAAATGGTCGTTACCATTATTGGTATCAATTAAAAATTCGAAAAATTCTGGTGTTTGATACACTTTTTCGGCACTCGTACTATCAGACAGCAGCTCTCTCCACGCGGATAAGATAAGCGCATCATCCCTAGAATTTGTGGCGTTTTCCACGCTATATTTCGGCATATTTTTTTGTAACAAGATCATGTTGATGTCGCTTTTTAATTCAATTTACGTAAATTTCTACGCGTTTTAACGATTAAATAGATTAAAAAGGCAGCACTTAATTTCCATTATTGCAATATAATTAAAGCTAATTTCGAGTGAAGTATATAGTTGTTTTGTCAATCTTGTTTCATTTAGTTACAAGTTTTAGGCAAAAAAAAATTTCACTTTGAATAACATGACAACATTTCTAAAAAAGTTTAAGCGATACTAGCCGAACATTGGTGGTTTTTACAATATTTGTACATTAATAGTAGCGAAGCAAAAAGGACGAAATTGGAAAAAATTAAAGTCATGATTTCTTTTGATATTGAATTTAATATCAATGGGGCTTTCTCCAATCCGGACAATTACGCTCCACTTGGTGCCGCATCATTAGTGCGGGCACATGCTGGGCAAGATCATGGTCTAGGTTTTGCACTTGCATGTCTGAAACGTTACCAATTACGAGGAACATTTTTTTTAGAAACTTTGTGCTCTCATTGGTTTGGTATTGCTGAGATGAAAAAAATTGCCCAAAGTATCGCTGTCGATCAGCATGATCTGCAATTACATTTGCACCCATGTTGGACCGCGTTTAAAAATCCTGATTGGAAAACTGCGGTTCGAAAAAAAAATCCTGACGACTCAATTGCAAACAGAAGTGCCGAAGAACTACGCGCAATCATTGGCGATGCAAAAAAACTCTTTGTTGAAATTACCGATAAGAATCCAAAGATATTTAGAACTGGAAATCTTGAAATTGACCGGCAAGCCTTTCGAATTTTCTATGAGCAAGGTCTGAAGTATTCGTCTAGTCTGGGTGCCGCAGGTACCGGCTATGCGGATGAAACCCTCAATTTACACAATGGTGTGCATGAGATTGAAGGTATTACCGAAATCCCTGTTTCCTGCTATTTGAGCAAAATCCCAAACAAGGGCTGGCGCTTATTCACGATACCAGGTAGTTCAACAAAAGAAATCGAGCATTTGCTCAATTTTGCCTATCAACATCAAATTAGCCCTATCGTGATTCTGGTGCATGCCTCAGACTTTTCTCCACAAAGTGGACATAGTCAACCGCAATTCAAACCTAATCATTTTAATCAAGATAGGTTTGAATTTTTGTGCGCCTTTCTTGCAAAAAATACGCAGCGTTTTTCTACTCTGACTTTTGAAGAATTTTGTAAAGAGACTCCAGCCACGACGGGAGCAGCAATGCCGGCATTGTCAGCGCCTATTTCTGGCGCCTTACTACGCATCTTGCAAAACAATGTACTCCCTAAAATCGGTGTTAATTGAAGTGAATACCATCAAAGAAGAGACCCGGAATTTTTGGGAATATCGTCAAGTAACATTTAAATTTCAACTAAGCGATATTAGCCTTTTTAAGGTGAACTTAGCGCTACAGATTAGAGATATTTCACTGACTGAGCATCTGGCGGCAGTTGAGGATTTAATTCCGCCTTCCGAGACCTGCCGCTCAGATAGTCAGGGCTATGCGATTCGCTCCCTTCCCGTAAAAAAACTGTTCCCAACTATTACGAAGAAAAACAATTTTTATTGTTACGTCCAAAAACAATACCAGCACTGCTATATCGACATGCAGCTTTCATTTGACGAATACAAACAAAAATTCTCTTCGAAATCACGTTCGACGATGAATCGCAAACTAAATAAATTCGAAGAATATTGCGAGAAAAAAAATTCCTGGCGGGTCTACAAAAGCGCTGAGGAAATGCTGGTCTTTCATCGCTTGGCCAGACAGGTTTCGAATGCTTTTTTTACGGCTGGCGAAATGACTTACCAAGAAAAATTACTCGATGCCGGCATCCCAGATAGCCCGCGATTTGTAAAAGAAATGACGGCCCTGGCGGCGGATCAGCAAGTGAGGGGGTATATTTTATTTAACGACACTGTCAGCGTTCTTATCTGTATTGCCCCATCGTAGATGATGCCCTGATTTACGCCTACCTAGGCTATGACCCCGACTATTTGAAGCTTTCTGTGGGGACGGTGCTTCAATGGCTGGCATTACAAGATATGTTTGCTGAGACTCGCTTTAAGATTTTTGATTTCGAAATTATTGATACGATTGCGCCAGTTTGTCAAGAGCTAAGCGCTTGATGCCACACGCGCTTTAGTTCTCGGCACCCACGAATTATCAACACGCGAATGTGGCTTAGGTTTTTAGAGCCGAAATATAACAGAAACTGATGATATGACAGGCCTATGAAGCTGATGAAGATAAATAAACCGATGAAACCATGGTCGCCAAGAACCTGGAAATAACTGCTGTGCGAGCATGTGCGCCGAAGGTATCGGGACTGCGGTCCCCGTATAGAAAAATGAAATTTATAAAAATCCTGGGATAAGGATGACCAACAGGGAAATATTCCAAAGCCTTAAAGCCGCCGCCAAATGGTTTTGTGAAGCCAGAATAAAGGATAATTTCCAAGCCACCATGCCCCACGAAGGAGTTATCGATCCCAAGATAGAGCCAGCGGGGACAAGCCAACTATGGCGCCGGCGCTAGCCGACCTACCGCGGCGAAGGCGAAAGCAGAGCGCTTAATTGGTCCCGATTTTGCTAATCACATAGCGGAATTTTCCGGATTTTTCTGCCGGGATTTCTGCTACCTGTTCCACTTGTATCGTAACGCCTGTGCCAAGGCGAGCCTGAAAGCCGTGGATAATTTTTTGCTTCAACTCCGGGCTTAATTCCTGCTCTAACACGACCAGTACACGGGTCAGATCCAGGCTTTCCTGAATGATCTTGAAGGCGCGTACTTGCGGCAAATCGCGCAAGATGTAGATCAGCGCCAGGCCGTGCATGACGGTACCATTTTGTGCGATCAGGAAATCGGTGCTGCGGCCCTGGATTTCCTTGAGTACCGGCAAGCCGCGACCGCACGAGCAGGGCGTGTCGGCAAGAATGCCGATATCGCCGGTACGGTAGCGTATGAAGGGAAATTCACTGGTGGCCAGATGAGTGACGACAATTTCGCCGGATTCGCCAGCCGGTACCGGTATTCCTTGCGGATTGACGATTTCGACGATGATGTCTTCGGCCGTGATGTGCATGCTGCCATGCGGACACTGGTGCGCGATAAACCCTGCATCACGTCCGCCGTAGCCATTGGCGACGCGGCAGCCAAAGGTGGCGGCGATCTGGCTGCGCTGTTCGTCGTACAGGCGTTCCGACGTGACGAAGGCAACCGCGATGCCGAGTTTATCCATGCTCAGGCCGCGGCTGTCGGCATGTCGCGCAAAGTGCGAGAGCGCCGATGGGTAGCCGAACAACATCTTAGGGCGGGTCTGGCGTATCTGTTCGAGAAAACCATCGAGTTTTTGTTCCGACATCTCAAACGCCGGCAGCAGTTTGGTGCGAAATATTTTATCGCGGAGTGCGCGCACATTATCCTGTGCACCCAGCTCTATGGGCGAGCCCCACACCACGATTTCGCGGTCGCCGATATCCACGTCCCACCAGCGGGTGGCGCGCCATTTGGCGGCGACATCATGGCTGACCCGCTCTTTGCCGATAAAGAATATCAGCGGCTCGCCGCTGGAGCCGCCGGTATTGAACCTGGCTAAGCCGCTGGCCAGTTCTGACTTGAGCGCTTCGGTGTTGCCGCGTATTTCGGCCTTGTTCAAAAACGGCAGAGCTTGCAGGTCTTTTAGTGACGATACCTGTTCAGCCTGGAAACCTAAGCGGGCAAACAGTTCCCGGTAGTAGGGAACATGATGCTGGGCATGCGTCAATAAGCGCTTCAGGCGTGCCAGCTGCAAGTCTTGCAGTTGTTCTGCGCTCCACCATTGGGATATTTCCATTTGCCGGCGCAGCGCTAGCGTCTGGTGCTTTTTCAGGCGCTCATGCAAAGGGAACAGCAGGCCGGAAACCAGTGCCGTATATAACTCTCTTACGCGGTGATGCTTGGCTACTCAATCTAACTCTCCCGCTAGCGGTTGGCCTGAGCCGGTGTTGTTTGGGGTCGCAACCTCAGCATATACCTTGAGCAGGCGCTTGCGTACTTCTGACCATGTATATTGGCTTACCAGTTCCAGGCCGGCCTTGCGCAATTGTTCTGCCTTAGCCGGATTGCGCAGTAAAGAGAGTACCGCTTCGGCCATGGCAACCGGATCATTGACCGCTACCAGTAAGGCGGTTTTTTCGTGCCTGACTAAAAATGGTATGCCGCCCGCATTCGTCGTAACGACCGGTATTTCGCTGGCCAGCGCTTCCAGGATCGAGATCGGCATATTGTCTGCGGTGGTCGGATTGAGCATGATATCGGCGCTACGGTAAAGCTGCGGCATATCGTGGTTGTCCATGCGTCCGGTAAACGTGACGGCTTGTTCCAGCCCCAGACGCCGTATCTGCGCTTGCAGCGGCTGCAGCTGCGGGCCTGAGCCGGCGATGGTCAGGCGTGCCATGGGAACGGCATCATGCACGATTTTAAACGCTTCAACCGCCGTGGCATTGTCGTAAATGAGCTCTAAATTCCGTGCGACCAATAAATGGGGAGTGCTTACCCAAGCCGCAACTGCTTTGGTGTCAGAGGCAAAGAAACGGCTAAAATCGATGATGTTAGGCACAATTTGTGGCGTAAAGCCGTGTCGCTTAAAAATTTCCTCGAGAAAACCCGATGGTACGATAATCGCGCTGGCTTTATTCAGACTGGGCTTGACCCAGAAAATGGATTTTTCAAAGAAGCTGGCCGCTTCGCCACCCCGGTAATTGACGATTACCGGAGTTCCCCTCAGGTAGGCAATCCAGATCGCAGGGGCGGCGAATAAATGCCAGGACCAGCCGGAATTGGCCATGATATGGACTAAATCGACTTTGCCGCAGACTTGCCATAACTGCCGCAGATAAGGAAATAGCCGGAATAGCGCGCGTAGTCCGCGTAGTTCTGCCACCCAGCGCGGATACGGCCGGTTGACCTGTATCAGCTCCACCGCGATACCATCGTTGCGCAGTAATTTCGCCAGTTGCAGGGTCTGGTTGGCCATGCCACCCGAGGAGGGTGGCAAAGGACCGACCAGGGCCATGCTTAAGCCTGAACCGGCCAAATTTTGCGCAATAGTCTGGCTCATGATAATTGTTTTCTTTGCAGCAGTTTGCCGTACACGGTCTGATAGCGTGCCACGCTGCGTGGCCAGTTACGTTCGGTTTCCACAAAATGTCTGGCGGCTGCGCGCAAGCCCGGCCAGCGTTCTGGTGAGGCGATCAAGCCTAGCACCTGCTTGGCCAGATCTTTGGGGTCATCGGCCTTGAACAGGACGCCGGTTTGGCCATCTGCTATCAATTCCTTGTGTCCGCCGACGTCGGAGGCGGCCAGCAGGCGACCTTGTGCCATGGCTTCCAGTGGTTTGAGCGGCGTCACCAGATCGGTCAGCCGCATTTTGAGTCGTGGGTACACCAGTACGTCGAGCAGATTGTAATAACGCTGCACCTGATCATGCGCCACCCGACCGGTAAAGCGTAGCTTGTCGGTGATGCCCAGCTGTTTTGCCTGTGACTGCAAGGCTTGGTCCTGCGGACCTCCGCCTACCAGCAATAGCCGGATATCGGGGTTGGCGGCCAACATCTGCGGCATCGCATCTAATAATATGTTCAGGCCTTCATAGGCATAAAAAGAACCGATGAAACCGAGTACGATTTTGCCTTCAAGACCAAGTTCCCTCGCCAGTGGCAGATCGGCAGTTTCATTGATGTTGAAGTCTTCAATATTGACCGCATTCGGTATGACGGTGACTTTTTCCGAGGAGATGCCGCGCTGCAAAATCTCGCCGCGCAAACCTTCGCAGATCGTGGTCACTGCGTTGGCATGATCCAGCGCATAGGTTTCCATGGCGCGGGTGAGGCGATAGCGTAGTCCCCATTCCGAACTGGTGCCGTGATCGACGGCGGCGTCTTCCCAAAAGGCGCGGACTTCATAGACTACCGGAATACCCAGACGTTTGCCTACCCTTAAGGCGGCAATCGCATTGAGAGCCGGTGAGTGGGCGTGCAGTACATCTGGTTTGATTTGCCCGGCGACTTCCAGCAAGCGTTGCTCCAGATTATGAATGACGGCGAGCTGATTAAGCACGGGGAAACGATTCATCCAGTTTTTTTGCGGCGTGCGGTAAAAATGCCATTCGGCGTCTACGGTTTCTTCCGCGCAGCTATAAGGGCCTTGTTTAGGGCTGGTGACATGAAAGGTCTGCCAGCCCAAAGCACGTTGTTGCTTGAGTATCGATAGCGTGCGAAAAGTGTAGCCGCTATGTAGCGGAATCGAGTGATCTAGTATGTGCAAAATTCGCATAGGTTTTTAAGCAGAAAGCAAAATAGAACTATCGTAAGGCTGGCTCTTGGGCTCAGGGGTAAGATCTCCCAGGACATTGCGCAAGAAGGCTTCAAACATCAGCAAAGACCATAAGGGCGCACTATTGTCACGCCGCCCCGACAGATGATGCTCGACCAACTCTTTGAGAAAATCCATGTTGAAGATGCCGGTAGCTGCCATAGTCGGTCCCAGCACGGCCTGACTGACCCGTTCGCGCAAGGGGCCGCGCAGCCAACTGGCCACAGGAATGGAAAATCCCATTTTTGGCCGGTACAAAATATCGTCGGACAAATAGCTCCGCATGGATTTCTTAAAAATATGCTTGCCTTCGCCTGCGCTTAATTTCATAGCCGAAGGTATGCCGGACGCCCATTCGACAAATTGATGATCGAGTAGCGGCACCCTGACTTCCAGTGCATGCGCCATGCTGGCGCGGTCCACCTTGGTCAGGATATCCCCCGGCAGATAGGTTTTCATGTCCAGATACTGCACTATAGAGAGCGGATCGTCAGTGGGGGCGTTGGCGGCATGTGCCAGCATCACCTCCGAGGCATGATAACCCTGCAAATCACGCCTGAATCCGGGACTGAACAGGCGCGAGCGGATACGGTCGGGCATGATGGAAACGCCCTGGAAATAACCGCGGGTGAGATCGCTGGCCAGCGCTTCAAAGGTGGTCTTGGCGCGGAACATGCGCGGCGCCCAATCAGCTTTCGGATAATGCTTACCGAGAAAGCCAAAGACCGGCTGGCGCAAGGCTGATGGCAATGCCGAGCGCACCCGCTCGGTGACCACCGAATGATGATAGCGCCGGTAACCGGCGAAATTCTCGTCGCCGCCATCGCCTGACAGCGCTACCGTGACGCGTTTTCTGGCGAGTTGGCAGACCCGGTAAGTGGGGATGGCGGAACTATCGGCATACGGCTCATCGTAGAGTCGTGCCAGCGTGTCTATCAGGCCGTAATCATCCTTGTCCACCGTTTCGCTATGGTGATTGGTCTGGTATTGATTTGCCACTTGGGTGGCGAATACCGATTCATCAAATTTGGGGTCGTTAAACGAGATTGAGCAGGTATTGACGGGTGTAGTGCTGAGTCCGGCCATCATGGCAACCACCGCACTGGAGTCGACGCCGCCGGACAGAAAACCGCCCAGAGGCACATCGGCAATCATGTGGCTGCTGACCGCTTCGCGCAGGCGTCGTACTAATTCTTCCTGTATCTCTTGCTCGCTGGCGGGTGCCAGCGGGGTAAACGGGACATCCCAATATTTTTTTTGCCTGACCGTGCTGTCCCCGACCTTGATGCGGATCATGTGGCCGGGTGCCAGTTTGCAGGCATGGCGGAAAATCGTCCGCGGCTCCGGCACATAGCCAAAGGCGAAATACTCTTCCACTGCCAGCGTATCGAGTTCACGCGACAAGCCCGGCAAAGACAATATGGACTTTAATTCGGAACCGAAGGCAAACATGCCGTTAGGCAAAACCGCATAAAACAAGGGTTTGATACCCATGCGGTCGCGCGCCAGGAACAGGGTTTGCTGATTCCTGTCCCAGATCGCGAAACCAAACATACCGCGCAAATGATGTACGCATTGCTCGCCCCATTGTTCCCAGGCGTGGACGATGACTTCGGTATCGCAATGGGTGCGGAACACATGGCCCAGAGCAATCAATTCCTGCATCAAGGGCTGAAAGTTATAGATCTCGCCGTTGAAAACCACCACTACGCTGAGGTCTTCATTGAACAGCGGTTGCTGGCCGGAAGCCAGGTCTATGATAGACAGGCGCCGGTGGCCGAAGCCCAGGGCGCGCTCGGTGTACAGACCGCCTTCTACCGGTCCGCGGTGAAACTGTGTCTCATTCATGCGTTCTAGCAACTGGCGATCAATTTCGCGTGTGCCACTCATATCAAACATGCCAACTATTCCGCACATGATGCAATCACTTCCTTAAATTGTTGTCTTTGACGCACATAAGCTGTCATATAAACCCGTATATCCGTGCAACATCGCGTCTATGCTGTAGCCGCTCTCTACCCTTTGTCGTCCGGCCGCTCCGTGCTGCCGCATCAGTTGGGGCTCGGCTACATAGGCGGAGAGTGCCCTGGCAAATTTCAGCGCATCAAAATTATCGACTAATTTCCCGGTTTGGTTATCGATTACCACTTCCGGAATGCCACCCACTTTGGTGGCGATCACAGGCAAACCAGTCGCCATCGCTTCCAGTATCACTACCGGTGTGCCCTCGGCAATGGAGCTCATCGCAAAGACTGAAAAAGTCTGCATCAGTTCAGCCACATCCTGGCGTGCTCCTGGCAGCCACACCACTTGATTCAAGCCTGCACTGGCGACCTGCTCCCTGATCTTCGGCAACAAGGGACCATCACCGATAATCGCCAGTCTCAGGCGCGCTTGATGCAAAGGCATTAGCTCACGCAATTGTATGAATGCATCAATCAGGCCCGTATGATTTTTTACGTCCTGAATACGTCCGACCGCGCCAATCACAAAACAATCCGCCGGGAAATGTGGTGCCGGCAGAATCTGGTCGTGCGGCTGGGCCTGAGCCTGTTTGAACTGGCGCGTATCAACGCCGTTATTGATCAGAAGGTTTTTGCGCCCGGGTACATGGATCACTGTTTTGAGCCAGTTCTGCAGATCGGCAGAGACCGGAACAAACATGTCGACAAAGGGGATCAATAGGCGACGTAATAAATTATGTTTCCAGTTTTTGCCTTCCGGATCGCTGGCGTCCCTGCCGTGTTCGGCATGGACGCGCACCGGCACGCCGGCGATAGTTGCCGCCAGCGTGTATTCAATCGCAGAAAGATTGTAGGTGTGCAGCACGCTAGGGCGTAAACGGCGGAATAATTTCCAGATCGCCAGATGGGTTTCCAGCCCAAGGCCGGGAGCTTTGTTTAAGGCAATAATCTGCACGTCAGGATTGCTGATTTTTTTTGCAAATTCTGTATAGTCGGTCAGGCAGACCACCGCGTGACGATATTTGTCCGCGGGCATACGATTAATGCACTCGACTAATAGCGTTTCAAGACCACCAACATCGAGTTTGTAAATCAAATGAACTACTAAGGGAATACGTTTCATGTGTACTAATTTGACTGAGTTTGTTTGCTTTGTATCAGCCTTGATTCCAGCTTATTCAGATGGGTACTGAGAAACTCACGTAAAGTCGCCCGGGCGGCATCCGGATTGTCCTGATAAGCGGCGTAAAAGAATAGCGCGGCACCATCATCGCCTTGCATCAGCAATTTTTCTTTGGCCTGCAGCATTTTGCCTTGATACAAGTTGACGATAGCTTGGTCGTTTATCCAGTACCATTGCCATACGAGTAATGATTCCTTATTTCCCTTGAGACGGCTTTCTATCACGCGGATCTGGCGCTGCCCCAGGCGTTCATCGCGGATAACGGAACTGGTTTGATGCCAGTTTTTGTCTTCGCTGCCAACCAGTTGGTTGACCGAACTGATCAAGCCGGCCGAGCGGCTCTGACTGCGGTAATAGCCTATATACATGCCCAGAGCTTGATTGCCTTGTTGATAGGCTTTATCAAGTTCCGCGTAGGCGCGAGGAAAGCTTGGTTTCCAGTCGCTAAATGCCACCACTTCCGGCCAATCACTTTTGAAATTGGTAATTTGCACCGGTGCGGTATGGCTATTGTCGCGGCTGATGACACTGGCATAGAGCGGCCAGATGCCTATGCTGACAAGCACTGCGAGGACCGCCAGAACGCTTGCGGATGTCGCTGCGCTGCGCTGATCTGTATCGATGGGCGCTGCCGGGGTTTCTGTCGTTTCACGCCAGAAACTGCCTATCCAGAACATGAAAAACATCACCAGACCAAAAAATAGCCAGCCATAGATCAGGTGATCAACGCCGACCGCCAGAGTCATGCCGCTGAAGTGGCCTATCATTACGATCATGTAGGCACGCAAGCCGTTGGCGATGATAGGTACCAGTATGGAAAACAGGATGAAGGAGATACGTCGCAATGGCGAACGATAGGTCAGGTAGGCATACAGGCAGCCTAGCGTGAATGAGGAAATCAGGTAACGTAAGCCGCTGCAGGCTTCCACGACTGACCAATTGCCGGAAGGAATCGAAAAATTACTGCCTTCACGCAACACGGGGATGCCGCTCAATTGCAAGGCGGACACCGTAAAATCAGCGGTAAAGTTGATCAGCGGTGCCATAAAAATTTCGCCGAACGGCACTGCCAGAATCAGGAAAGCGAGCGGAAAGGCCATGGCCCAGGCAAGGCGCCAACCGAGCACGACAACGATGATGGCCGGTAACATCAAGACCAACATATATTGCCTGACTACCTGAACATCCGCCAGTTCGGCCAGTAGCCAGCCAAAGCCACAGGCCGCTAGTACCGGCAGTGCCGGCCAGCATGGCTGGATTTTTATCTGGAGTATCAGATGCTTGCGCTTCCAGATCAGCCATAACGTGATCGGAACAATGATGTAACCGTGTGCGAAAGTGTCGGACGTGTTCCAGATGTTTACTATCGATTTTGCGGTGTCGAAATACACCGCAAATGGAGCAAACAATGCGAAGGCAATCGCCAGCCATTTCCAGTCAAAAGATGATCCTGTCTCAGTCAAGGCAATACCCTTTTTCATGGAATTTTGATGTATTTAACGCATTAATATTTTATCATTATACAGCCATGACTGAGCATTACGTCAACACCTTGATAGGCGTACAGAGCCGGACGCAACAGAGTCAGAACTTGTTGTCAGATGATGCAGGCATATATTTACTGGCATCATGGATGAGTTGATTTTTGTAAAAATTGCCCGACGGAATGAAAAGTCCTGGCGGCGAATTTATCTTGACGGCAAAAGACCGTATCAGAGTTCGATTTTTTCCAATTTTTGTAAATTTCCGCGCAGCAGATCAAACGCCGTGTCTTCAAATTTACTGGCCTGACTGGCTTTCATGCGTACATGCAGGGTCGCTTTTTCAGCATAATTTACTTCAATAATGCTGACGCCTTCCTGCTCACACAGGCGTCGCAGGCTAGATTCATCGGAAAACTCAACCGCAAAGTGTGCTTCGCTTAGTATTTCCACCGGCACCAATTCGGCGATCTTAAAAGTGTCGGAGATCGCCTGACCGTAGGCGCGGGTAAGGCCGCCGGCACCGAGTTTGCAGCCACCCCAGTAGCGCACCACCACCGCAAGTACATTGAATAATTCCTTATGCACCAGCACGTTGTACATGGGCTTGGCGGCAGTGCCGGACGGTTCGCCGTCATCATCAAGGCCGGAGTCACCATCACATAGCAAGACCCAGCAGACGTGCACGGCATTCGGGTGTTGTGCGCGAATTTCGGCGAGCTTGCTACGCGCTTCCGCCCGGTTGTTAACCGGATACAGTTGACCGAGGAAGCGACTCTTTTTGATTTCAATTTCAGCGTGAACCGCTGCAGCGAGTTGAAACATGATTCTTTCGTGAGCTAAGTTTTGGCGGTGAACCGAGCCGTTGCGGATCACTTGGGATAAATCCGGGACTGCGGAGAGAGAATTAGGCGGGTTGGGGCGGGACTAGAGACGGTCAGCGCCGCCAGATTGCGGCATCACTCAACACACAGGTTCAGTGATGCCGCAACTGAGGTTTTATGGTATTTTTTACTCAGCTACATTCTCAGCGGCATTCGCAGTTACATCAATAAGCAGCGCTTACTGAATAATGAAATTTTCAAAGAAAATTTCTGAGACTCCGTCATGTTCCTTTTTGATCTCCAGCACTTGATTGACCTTTTCCTTGATTTCATCCATCACTTCGTGCTTGCCTTCACTAGTCTGAAGCTGACTGGCTTCCTTACTGCTAAGAATGATGATCAGGCCATGTCTGATCATAGGCATTAAAACCTTGATTTTTTCCGCAATCTCGCCACTGGCAACCTGTAGGGTTACCGTCGCTTGAAGGTAACGGTCAAAACTGGATAAATTGACGACGAAAGGCTCAAGTTTTGCGGTACTTCCGGCAGCTGCGCTTGCACTGCCGCTGGCGCTAGCGGCATTTGCCTGAGCGCCAAGAGGGATTACCATTGCAAATGAAAAAAGCATCGCACAGCAATATGAATACCATTTTTTTGCGTACATGTTTATATCCCTCTTTGGTTGTCGGTGCTTATTTAGACGCTCAATGGTTTATAACGTATGCGCTTAGGTTTGGCGCCTTCTTCACCCAAACGTTTTTTCTTGTCGGCTTCATATTCCTGATAGTTACCGTCAAAGAAGGAAACTTGCGAGTTGCCTTCAAACGCCATGATATGCGTGGCGATGCGATCAAGGAACCAGCGGTCATGTGAGATCACCATCACGCTACCGGCAAATTCTAGCAAGGCATCTTCCAGCGCGCGCAGGGTTTCGATATCAAGATCATTCGACGGTTCATCGAGCAGCAGGACGTTACCGCCTTGCAGCAAGGTTTTCGCCAGATGCAAACGACCACGCTCACCACCGGACAAGTTACCGACGATCTTTTGCTGATCGCCGCCCTTGAAGTTGAAGCGGCCGAGGTAGGCGCGTGAAGGCATTTCGAAGCGACCCACGGTCAGGATGTCGGCGCCATTGGCAACGTCATCAAACACGGTCTTGGTGTTACCCAAATCTTCACGTGACTGGTCAACCAGCGAGATCTTCGCGGTCTGGCCCAGCACCACTTCACCGCTATCCGGTTGCTCCAGACCCTTAATCATCTTGAACAAGGTGGATTTACCGGCACCGTTAGGGCCGATGATACCGACGATCGCACCTGGCGGAATCTTGAAGCTCAGGTTATCTATCAGCAAGCGATCGCCGAAGGCTTTGCTGACGTTCTTGAATTCTATGACTTCATTACCCAGGCGTTCTGCGACCGGGATGAAAATTTCCTGGGTCTCGTTACGCTTCTGGTATTCGTGCTCGCTCATCTCGTTGAATCGGGCCAGACGCGCCTTGCTCTTGGCTTGACGCGCCTTAGGATTCTGACGTGACCACTCGAGTTCTTTCTGCAAAGCTTTCTGGCGTGCAGATTCAGTCGATTCTTCCTGCTTCAGGCGCGCTTGCTTCTGATCGAGCCACGAGCTGTAATTGCCCTTCCAAGGAATACCATGGCCGCGATCAAGTTCAAGTATCCATTCCGCTGCATTATCAAGGAAGTAGCGATCATGGGTAATCGCCACCACAGTGCCAGGGAAGCGCAGCAGGAATTGTTCCAGCCAGTCTACCGATTCGGCATCCAGATGGTTGGTTGGTTCATCAAGTAACAGCATGTCTGGCTTGGACAGCAAGAGTTTGCAGAGCGCAACACGGCGTTTCTCACCGCCGGATAACACGCCGATTTTGGCGTCCCAAGGTGGCAGGCGCAGTGCGTCAGCGGCCATTTCCAGTTGCAGTTCTACATTGTCGCCGGCCGAAGTCGAGATAATCGCCTCCAGTCTGGCTTGTTCATTGGCGAGCGCGTCGAAGTCAGCGTCTTCTTCGGCATAGGCCGCATACACTTCTTCCAGCTTTGCCTTGGCTTCAAACACTTCGCCCAAAGCGGATTCAATCGCCTGACGCACCGTTTGCTCCGGGTCAAGTTGTGGTTCTTGCGGCAGGTAGCCGATATTCAGGTTTGGCATCGGTACCGCTTCGCCCTGAATATCCTTGTCTATGCCAGCCATGATTTTCAGCAGCGATGACTTTCCTGAACCATTCAAACCGAGTACGCCGATTTTGGCGCCGGGGAAGAAGGAAAGTGAGATGTCTTTCAAGATCTGACGTTTAGGCGGCACGATTTTGCCGACGCGATTCATGGTGTAAACGTAATGAGCCATTTTATCAATTTTTAGTAGTGAGGATGATGATCGGAAGGATACATCAAGCAGCCCCTCTTATGGGAACTGCGATCTAAATTTGTGCTACGCACCATTCTTGATCTATCTCAAGTCACATGCTGCATCGCAGCACTACACTTGCATTAGTATTTTTAAATCAAGGAAAAGAAAATGAAAAAAATTGCCTTAGCCCTCTCTTTAGCCGCTCTTTGTGTCGCCGCAAATCAAGCCGCAGCGCAACAAAGCCCATGGCAAGTCCGCGCTCGCGTTGTTAATATCAATACTGCCAACGGATCTGATCCGGTTGCCGGTACTGGCGCAGCAGATCGCATTACTGTTAGCGACAAGACGATTCCTGAAATCGATATTTCTTACTACTTCACGCCTAACGTGTCGGCAGAACTGATACTGACTTACCCGCAAAAGCATGATGTTATGTTGGATGGCGCCAAAATCGGCACATTCAAGCATTTGCCACCAACTTTGACGGCAAAATACCATTTCACGCCAGACGCGAAATTTAGCCCTTACCTCGGTGCTGGTCTCAATTACACGCGTATTTCCAATGTAGAACTGGCGAATAATATTGACCTGAGCCGGAATAGTTTTGGTTTCGCAGTTCAGGCTGGTATTGATTATAAACTGGATAAAAACTGGTCCCTGAATCTGGACATCAAGAAAGTACAGATCCGCAGCGATGTCACTGTTGCTGGCGCCAAGATTAGTGCTGTTCAAGTTGATCCATGGTTGTTCGGCGTGGGTGTAGGCTATCGCTTCTAAACGATCGCTATAACGGCAAAAGAAAAAACCGGTCTTTACCGGTTTTTTCTTTTGCGGCAGACGTTTTCCAGCTTTAGTAGAGCGGGATATGTGTCGCCATCTTGTTGTTAATAACATCAACTTATCAAGTTGATCATGCAAATAATTCTTGCAGACCTTACAATCTTAGGTTGCCCTTGAACAATGTGGGTATGTACGGACTAATCGATGCTTACCTTATTGTAAGTATTCGCCTTGGTAATGATCAATTATTGCAAAACAGTTTGTTGAAGTTGGTTTGGCGCGTGTCGGACTAAATCAGATAAATGCAAGCGCCTCTTGAGTAGCGGGTATGGAATCAATCATTAAGCACTTGGTAGAAATTACCGGACATCGTGATCACGAACTGCTGAACATTTCGGTTATTTCCGCCCTGCGCGAGTTAATGCAGGCAGAGCAGGCGCGGGTTCTCGATATTCTCGTTGCAGGCCCGCAAATTTATGTAAAACCAAGAATTTCTTTTGAAGGCGGCAAGCTGCTGGTCGCCGATGAATATCAGACGGTTGCCGGCAATGGCGAGGCGATTGCCAATTTTCCGGACCTGGCAAAAGGAATTGCCCAGCATCAGAGCGTGATTGAAACGCTAGATGACGATGGTAAGCGAACCATCTGGTTACCTATCTGGATCAGCGATAAGCTTAATACCTGTCTGGAAATCGTTAATCCCGCTGTGTATAACAAAAATACCCGGGAAGTCATGAACGGTATTTTGATTGTCTATCGCAATTTCCAGAATCTGCTTGATTACAGCGAACGTGATTCCCTGACCGGTTTGCTGAACCGGAAAACGTTTGATGATAATTTTTCCAAAATATTACGTACAACTGTCACCAAAAAGCCCATCGAGGAAACCGATAGGAGTGATCCGGAACGTCGTCTTGAAGCGTCCGAGAAGCAGCATTGGCTTGCGGTATTGGATATCGATCACTTCAAACGGGTCAATGATAAATTCGGCCATTTGTATGGGGATGAGGTATTGATCTTGATCGCTAACCTGTTGCGTTCCTCATTTCGTCCGGCTGACAAATTGTTTCGTTTTGGCGGCGAAGAGTTTGTGATCCTGTTGCGCTCGACATCGGAGCAAGACGCGCACCAGATATTTGACCGTTTCCGTGAAAATGTAGAGCAATACGATTTCCCTCAGGTAGGCAAGGTCACTGTCAGCATAGGTTTTGCCCACACCAATCCTTTTGAGCCTGCCGTTGGCATCATAGGGCGGGCGGATCAGGCTCTGTATTTTGCCAAAACCAATGGCAGAAACCAGACTTGTTATTATGAAGATTTGATCGAAAGCGGTGATTTGAAGCTTGAACATTCCAACGATGACGTTGAGTTTTTTTAGTAAATTCGTCTGAAGCGCATTACCGCTACAGGCAATAAAAAAGGGAGATTCCGGCGTACACCGGAATCTCCCTTTTTTTCATGCCCCAAACTTTAATGGGCAACCCGCTTCACTCCCGCCATCAACAGACCGGCTAGCATTAATAAGCCGCCGGAAGCGCGGTTGCTGGCCTTAACGAATTTCGCGTTAGCGGTAAATTTCTGGGTTTTGCTGCCCAACCAGGCATACAGGCTATATGTGAGTCCGTCCAAGGCCAGGCAACTGGCGCCATAAATCAACATTTGCTTGCCTAGCGGTTGAGCCGGGTCGATAAATTGCG